>JAYUGT010000284.1:0-19571 GCA_043738315.1 Gammaproteobacteria bacterium | reverse complement strand
TCGTGCATCGCGACGACCTCGTGATGCTGGAGCGGCGCGCCGATGAACACTGACAGTCTGCTGGCACAAATGCACGCGCTGGGCGGCGCCGCGGTGGCGGCACAGGCGCCGCTGGCGCAATCCTCCACGGCAGCCCGCAACACCGCGCTGCAGGCTGCGGCGACCGCGCTGCGCGCGCGCCAGGGCGCGATCCTCGAGGCTAACAGCGCGGATCTCGCCGCGGCGCGCGGCCGCGGCCTGTCGGCGGCGCTGCTCGACCGGCTGGCGCTGGATGCCGGCCGCGTCGAAGCGATGGCGCGCGGCCTCGAGGAGATCGCTGCGCTGCCGGATCCCGTGGGACGGGTGCTGGCCGAGTGGACGCGACCTAACGGACTGCGGATCCAGCGCGTGGCCGTGCCGCTCGGCGTGGTCGCCATCATCTATGAAAGCCGGCCGAACGTAACCGCCGATGCCGGCGCCTTGTGCCTCAAGTCGGCTAATCCGGTGATCCTGCGCGGTGGTTCGGAGAGCGTTCGTTCCAGCGCGGCGATCCATGCGGCGCTGTCCGACGGGCTGCGCGCCGCCGGCTTGCCCGCGGCCGCGATCCAGCTGGTGCCGACCGCCGATCGCGCGGCGGTCGGGATACTGCTGGCCGACATGCGCGAGTACATCGATGTCGTCGTGCCGCGCGGCGGGCGCAGCCTGGTCGAACGGGTGCAGCGCGAGGCGCGCGTGCCCGTGATCGGCCACCTGGAGGGCATTTGCCACGTCTATGTGCACGCGGCCGCGGATCCCGGCATGGCGCGCGACATCCTGATCAACTCCAAGCTGCGCCGCACCGGCGTGTGCGGGGCTGCCGAGACCGTTCTGCTGGATGCGGCGCTGCCGCCCGCTGCGCGCCGCGACCTGCTGGCTGCGTTGTTAGAGGCGGGTTGCGCAGTACGCGGCGACGCCGACTGCCAGGCGCTGGATCCGCGCGTGACCGCAGCCACGGAGGCTGACTGGTCCACCGAGTATCTCGATACGATCATTGCGGCGCGCGTCGTGCCCGGCATCGACGCCGCGCTCGCGCATATCGCGCGCTACGGGTCGGCGCACACCGAGACGATCGTGACGGCCGCCGCGGCCGCCGCGGAGTATTTCCTGACACGTTGCGACAGCGCGATCGTGCTGCACAACGCCTCGACCCAGTTTGCCGACGGCGGTGAATTCGGCATGGGGGCCGAAATCGGCATTTCGACCGACCGTTTTCATGCCCGCGGGCCGGTCGGCGTCGAGCAGCTGACCAGCTACAAGTACCTGGTGCGCGGCAAGGGGCAGGTCCGGCCCTAGCCGCCGCCGGGCCTCAGTGATCGTGCGGGTGCGCGTGTTCGTGCGTGTGCGCAGCCGGCGCCGCGCAGCGTTCGCAATTGACCCAGCCCGAATCGCCGTTGACGTAGTGTTCCTTCTTCCAGATCGGCACGCGGTGCTTCACTTCATCGATGATGTAGCGGCAGGCGCGAAACGCCTCATCGCGATGCGCGGCGCTGACGCCGACCCAGACCGCGACGTCGCCGATGCCAAGGTCGCCGAGCCGATGCACGCACAGCGCCGCGTTGATTGGGAAGCGGCCGCGGGCTTCCTCGATGATGCGCGCGCCTTCCCTGACACCTAACAACTCAAAGGCCTGGTACTCGAGGCGCGTGACCGTCATGCCCTCGTTGTGATTGCGCACCCAGCCCTCGAAGGCGCAGAAGCCGCCGCTGGCGGCGTTGGCGAGCCGCCGCGGATAGTCCGCAACCGTCAGCGGCTCGTGGCTGAATTCAAAAACGGCCATGGCTGCGGCTCAGCCGCCCGCCACCGGCGGAATGAAGACCACTTCATCGCCGTCCCGGAGGTCCTGCGTCCACTCGGCGAACTCGGCGTTGATTGCCACCCGCAGCTGGTCCATGGCGAGCGTAAAGGGATAGCGTTGCTGCAGTTCGGCGAACAAGGCCGCTGCAGTGCGCGCGCCGGTTGCGAGCTGCTCGTGGCTGCGGCCCGCCTGGTCGCGCAGCAGCGCGAAATACTGCACGCGGATGTTCCTGGTGATCGCCGCGGCCGGGTTCAGGTCCTGCATGGCGGCAGCATACTCTTGCGGCGTATTGATGTTGTCGAGCGCGCGCGCGTTCGGCGCTGTTAGCAGGTGGGTCTGATGCAGGCGCAGGAACTTGCGCGGGCACTGGCCGCCGTCGGCCACATACTGCGCCACCGCGGCGCTGCTGCGCGGTTCATAGATCGCGCACAGGGGTTCGGGCTGGCCATCATGCGCAGAGCGGAACGCGGTCGCGAGCGCGCTGCGCGACCGTCCCTGTTCCAGCGCGCTGAGCGTGGCCTCGTCGAGGAACGGCAGGTCGCAGGCCAGCACCCACCAGGCGGCGCCGGGATGCTGCGCCTGGGCGCTCGCGATGCCGGCGATCGGGCCGGCGAGGCCCGGCTGATCGACGATCTGCGGCCGGGTGGCGCGCGCCGGATCGCCGCGCTGATCGTCGCGCACCGAGACGAACACCTGATCGACATGCGGAGCTAACAAGCGGCAGCTGTGCTCGAGCTGCGACTCGCCGTGATACTGCAGGCGCGCCTTGTCGCTTTGCATCCGCGAGCTGCGGCCGCCGGCGAGTACCAGGCCATAAAGGGGTTCGGACATGGCCGCCTATTTTACCTGCCGCGCCTGAAGGCGCGCTTGCCGCCCGACTTGCGCAGCAGGCGCACCGGGCCAATCTCGATATCGTGGGACAGCGCCTTGCACATGTCGTAGATCGTCAGTGCCGCAATCGCGGCGCCTGTCAATGCTTCCATTTCGACGCCGGTGCGATAGCGGGCCGCCACTTCGCACACGACATGGACGCGGTTGCCGCGCCCATGCTCGATGTCGAGCTTGCAACGCTCGATCGGCAGGGGGTGGCAAAAGGGAATCAGGTCATGGGTGCGCTTCGCGGCCTGCACGCCGGCGATGATCGCGGTGTCGAACACCGGACCCTTGCGCGTGCGGTGCCCGCTGACACGCAGCGCGCGCGACACCGCTGGCGGCAGCGTCACCCAGGCTTCCGCGGCGGCTTCGCGCAGCGTGATGGCCTTGGCGCCGACATCCACCATGGCGGGACGGTTGGCTTTGTCGAGATGCGTCAGTTTGCCCATCGTTAGCCGCCGATGTGGAACATTTCGACTTTGTTAGCCTGGGCGGTGCGGCTCGAGGCACGCAGTTCGCTGTAGCGGTCCTGGCGAGCGGACCAGATCTCGCGCCACAGCGCTTCGATTTCGGCATCGCTCGCGCCGCCGCGCAGCGGCCCGCGCAGGTCGGAACCTTTCTGTGCGAACAGGCAGGTGAAAAACTCTCCGGCCGATGACAGCCGGCCGCGCGCGCAATCGCCGCAGAACGGCTGCGAAATCGAGGAGATGAAGCCGACTTCACCGGCGCCGTCCGCGTAGCCGTAGCGTTCCGCCACTTCGCCGCGATACTGCCGGGCCTGCGGCACGATCGGCCAGCGCGCATTGATGCGCTCCAGCAGCTCGGCCGACGACAACACCAGGTCCGCGCGCCAGTCGTTGCGGTTGCCGACGTCCATGTACTCGATCATCCGGACGATGACCCCGGTGCCGCGGAAGTGCGCCAGCAGATCCAGCACCGTGTGGTCGTTGACGCCTTTCTGCACCACGGTGTTGATCTTGATCGGCGTGAGGCCGGCCCGCTGCGCCGCCTCGATGCCTGCCAGCACGTCGCCGACCTCGCCGAGCCCGCCGTTCATGGTGCGGAACACCGCGGGATCGAGACTGTCGAGGCTGACAGTTACGCGCTTCAGGCCGGCGGCGCTCAATTCGGTCGCGTACTTGGCTAACAAAACGCCGTTGGTCGTCAGCGCCACGTCGTCGATGCCGGGCAGGCTGCTGAGATCGCCGATCAGGTCGGTCAGGTTCGGCCGCAGCAGCGGCTCGCCGCCGGTGAGCCGCAACTTGCGCACGCCAAGGCGCGTGGCGATGCGCGCGAGCCGCAGGATTTCCGGGAAATCGAGCCGTTCGCTGGAGCGCAAAAAGCGGTAGCCGTCGTGAAAGGTCTCTTTCGGCATGCAATATGGGCAGCGGAAATTGCAGCGATCCATGACCGAGATGCGCAGGTCGTTCATCGGGCGCGCGAGCCGGTCGCGCGGCGCGTTGGGCGGGAATGGGATGACGGTTTCGATCATGGGTTACCAGCGCCAGCAGCGTGTCACAAAACCCTTGGCAAAGCGATTGGGGCCCGGCGGCAGTTCGACAAAGCCATCGGTTCCCGTCAGGGAGGTGAAGTCGCCCGAGCCGTTGGTCGGCCGCGGCTCAGCCCAGTCGCGGCCCCAGTCATCGCCGACGATCTTCACCGGCAGGAAGCTTGTTAGCGTGTGCCGCACCTCGACAGGCTCCGCCAACGCCAGGCGTTGCGGCGCGATTGGCGCCTCACCCATCGCGGCGTACAGGGCCGGGGTGACATAACGCGCGAGGCACACGAGCGTTGAAACCGGGTTGCCCGGCAGGCCAAACACCGCCTGGCCGGCTGGACCGACGCCGAACCAGAGCGGGCGGCCCGGCCGCTGCTCGACCTTGTGAAAGACTTCGCGCACGCCGAGGTCGCGCAGCGCGCCCGGTACCAGGTCGAGCGCCCCCATCGATACGCCGCCGCTCAGGATCAGCAAATCGTGCGTATCGAGGTGAAACCGCAGGCGCGCGCGCAATTCGCCCGCATCATCGCGCACATGATCGTCGGCCACGCGCCGGAAGCCGCGCTGGCGCAGCGCCGCCAGCACCGCGTAGGCATTGGAGCGTCGCACCTGGTGCGGCAGGACCGGTTCGCCGGGCTCAACCAGTTCATTGCCGGTGGAAATGACCACGATGTTAGGTTGCGAAGACACCCGGACGCGCGCCATGCCGGCGCCGGCGGCTACGGCAATTTCGGGCGCCGCGAGCCGCGTGCCCGCGGCTAACAACAACGCGCCCTGGGTGGAATCGCTGCCGCGCACGTGGATGTTCATCCCGGGAGTGACGGCAAGTCCGACTTCGAGGCGCGCTACACCGGCCTGGATCTGCAGTCGCTCGACCGGCACCACGGCGTCGCAGCCCTCGGGCAGCATGGCGCCGGTCATGATTTCAATGCATTGGTTGCCGGCCGCGAGCGTCAGCGGCGCATCCCCGGCCGCCTGGCGCGCCTGGATGCGAAATTCCCGCAGCTTTTGCGTGTCGGCGGCGCGCAGCGCGATGCCGTCCATCGCCACCCGGTCAAACGGCGGCGCATCGCGCTCGCCATAGACGTTCTCGCGCAGCACGGCCCCGCCGCACTGCGCGAGCGGCAGGGATTCAATCGGCAGGCAAGTAACGTGTTCGCCGATCAGGCGATCGGCGATCGCGGGCGTGGTCATGCCCGCAGTTTACTGCAGCGGGCAGGACCGTCGGCGCCCGACGCTCAGGTTTTCTTGTTCTTTTCCTTGTAGACCTTGACCTGCTCATTGAAGCGCGCGGCCAGGTCCTCAGCTTCCTTGACGGCGGCATTGATCTTCTGCGCCATCTTGCCCTTCATTTCCGCCTTCTTTTCCTCGGTCAGCGGCTCCGGGGAGGTGTCGATGGCGGTGTTAGTTTCCGTCTCGACGCAGGTGGAATAGTCAGCAATCGCCTTGTCGAAGGCCTTGACTTCGGTCTGGGCCGCTTTCATGGCGTCGAGCGACGCCGTGCTCCCGTCCGGCACCTTGATGTTGGCTTTCGGGTAGGAGCAGGCCGCCAGTGCGGCATTGCCGGCCAGGCTCAGGCCGACGAGGGTGGCTAACGGCAACAGTATTCTCATGTTCAGGACCTCAGGACAGGGCCACGCGGGCCGGGCTAATGGTTAAAGTACCATTCGAATATTGAGCTACCAAGCGTGAACTTTGCCTGAACGAGCGCGCCAATGAAACTCGTCTTTACGCCCAACCCGAATTACGTCCACAAGGTGCTCGTGGTCGCCCACGAGGCGGAGGTCGTGGGTCGCCTGCAGTTCGAGCGCCAGGTACCATTCGACGCCGACACCCGGATCTGGGACTACAACCCGCTGGGCAAGGTCCCGGTGCTGGTCATGGACGGCGGCCAGAGCCTCTATGGCGGCCTGGTGATCTGTGAATACCTGGACTCGCTGGCGGGCCGGGACACGGGCCTTTATCCCGCCGGAGCGGCCCGGTTCCAGGCCCAACGCATGGCGATGACCGGCGATGGGCTGTTCGACGCAACCACCCACATGCGGGTCGAGGGCTGGCGCCCGGCCGGCGAGCGGCACCTCGATTTCATGCAGCGCGAGCGGCGCAAGATCTTCAGCTGCCTCGACCAGATGGAACGCGATGCGGCCGGGTTTGCTAACAAAGGACTGCATATCGGCCAGGTGTGTTTTGCCGGCGGATTGAGCTACCTGGAGCATCGGGATTCGGTGCGTGAGCACGCGCTTGTGCCGGGCGATGCGGGCTTCAGCTGGCGCGACGGGCGACCGAACCTCGCCCGCTGGTTCGAATCCATCCAGGCCCGGCCGTCCATTGCCTTTCGCCTGCAGTGGTTTCCGGAGAGCCGCGAAATCCGGCAAGTCCCGAAGCCCTAGCGCGCGATAGCTTACAATCGCCGCGTTGCTATCCCACAGACGCGCCCTTAGCTCAGCTGGATAGAGCATCAGGCTTCGAACCTGAGGGTCGGCGGTTCGAATCCGTCAGGGCGCGCCAGGCACGGCTGCCGTTTGTTAGCACGCCGGACGCCACAGACGAGTCGTCTGCTATTATCGAGCGGAATCCTGAGGAGCAGAGCTTGTCGACCGCGCCCGCCGGGAAAGAATTGCGTCGTATTTTTGGCAGCTTCGCCACCGGCGTGACGGTTATCACCGGCATGCATCCGGATGGCCGGCCGGTAGGCGTCACCGCCAACTCCTTCACCTCGGTATCGCTCGATCCGCCGCTGGTGCTGTTCTGCCTGGCTAACAGCAGCACCAGCCTGGGTGCGTTCCAGGTGGCGGCGCCGTTCGCAGTCAATGTGCTGAATGCCGGCCAGACCGACCGGGCGTTGCATTTTTCGCGTCCCAACCCTAACAGAATCGAGGCCGACGCCGGGTGGCGCGCGGCGCCCCATCCGCCGGTCATTCCCGGCGCGCTGGCGCGCTTGGACTGTGTGGTGGTGCGGATCGAGCAGGCCGGCGATCACCAGGTTGTCTATGGTGCCGTGCAAACGGCCAGGGCCGAGGCCGGCGAGCCGTTGCTGTTTTTCCGCGGCCGTTTCGGGGTGTTGGATAGCCCGGAGATCTGGGACGACGATCCGCAGGATGCCTGGTCCAACACCCGCCCCTACCCACCGCGGGAGAGCGGCCCGGAGCGCGGCTAGAGCCGCAAGGGTTTGCGGCGGGCGCCGGCACCGTCCCGTACAATCGACTGGATGAAAACCGGGGTCATTGGACTGGGCGCGATGGGCGCGCCGATGGCGCGCAATCTCGCGCGCGCCGGCCTGTTGCAGGCAGTCTGGAATCGCAGCCCCGGGAAAGCGGCGGCCCTGGCGCAGGAGCTCGGCTGCCGGCACGCGCCGACGCCGGCCGAGCTGGCAGGAACCTGTGACGTTGTGCTGATCAATGTGTCGGCCGACGCCGATGTGCTGGCGGTGGCGGCGGCGATCCTGCCGGGACTGCATCCGGGCAGCATCGTCATCGACTGCTCGACCGTCAGTGCGAACACCGCGCGCCAGCTGGCCCGGCAGGTGTCCGGCGCCGGCGCACAGTGCCTCGACGCGCCAGTCAGCGGCGGTGTGGAAGGCGCGAAGCAGGGCACGCTGGCGATCATGGTCGGTGGCGACGCCGCGGTGCTGGAGTGCGCGCGGCCGGTGTTAGCTGCGATCGGCAGGACCATTACGCATTTCGGGCCGAGCGGCGCGGGCCAGGCCGCCAAGGCAACCAACCAGATCCTGTGCGCGGGTGTGATCCAGGCGGTCGGCGAAGCGATGTCGTTCGCAAAAGCGGAGGGCCTGCCGTTAGGCGCGCTGATCGACACGCTGTCGAAGGGCGCTGGCGGCAGCTGGTATTTCCAGAATCGCGCGCCCTTCATGCAACGCGATGCCTACCCGCCGGGGTTCAAGGTGCGACTGCACCTGAAGGACCTCGGCATTTGCGCGGACATGGCGGCGCGCCATGGCGTCAGCCTGCCGATGGTCGGCGCGGTGCGCGCTGACTACCAGCGCCTGATCGATGCCGGTTACGGCGATGAAGATATTTCGGCGATTCACCGCTTGAGTGAAGCGCTTTTTGGACGGGAGAAACTGACGTGAGCGAATTTGATGCCTACTGGATGCCCTTTACCGCCAATCGCGCGTTCAAGAAGTCGCCGCGCATTCTGGTGTCGGCCAAGGGGCGTTATTACCGCGATTCCGCCGGCCGTGAAATGTTAGATGGCTTTTCGGGCCTGTGGACCAGCGGCCTCGGCCACTGTCACCCGGACATCGTCGCCGCGGTACAGCAGCAGGTGGCGACGCTCGACTATGCGCTGGCCTTCCAGGCCGGCCACGAAAAAGTCTTCCAGCTGGCCAACCAGGTCGTCAGGATTGCGCCGCCGGGCCTCAGCCGCGTGTTCTTCACCAATTCCGGCTCGGAATCGGTCGATACGGCCATGAAGATCGCGCTGGCCTATCACCGCGCCCGCGGTGAGGGCACACGTACGCGCTTTGTCGGTCGCGAGCGCGGTTATCACGGCGTGAATTTCGGCGGCATGTCGGTGGGCGGCGTGCCCGCCAATCGCAAGACTTTTTCCGCCGCCATGCTGCCGGGCACGGTGCACATCCGCCACACCCACAGTCCGGCGGACATGGCGTTCTCTCGCGGCCAGCCTGCCTGGGGCGCGCACCTCGCGGATGACCTCGAGCGGCAGATCCTGCTGCACGATCCGTCCAACATTGCAGCGATGATCGTTGAGCCGGTGTCCGGCTCGGCCGGCGTCATCGTTCCGCCGTCAGGATATCTGGAGAAGCTGCGGGAAATCTGCAGCAAGTACGGCGTGCTGCTGATATTCGACGAGGTCATCACGGCGTTCGGGCGCGTCGGTCATGCCTTTGGCGCGCAGCGCTTCAATGTGACGCCGGACCTGATCACGACCGCCAAGGGCCTGACCAACGGCGTCGTGCCGATGGGTGCGGTGTTAGCACGGGAAGAGGTCTACCAGGCGCTGATGCAGGGTCCGGACGGCGCCATCGAGCTCTTTCATGGTTACACCTATTCGGGGCATCCGCTGGCGGTCGCCGCAGGCCTTGCCACGTTAGGTGTTTACGCCCGCGACAATATCTTCGCGCAGGCGCGGGCCCGTGAGAGCGGTTTCGAGCAGCTGCTGCACAGCTTGCGCGGCGAACCCAACGTGATCGACATCCGCAATATCGGCCTGATGGGCGCGATCGACATCGCGATGCGGCCGGGAGCGCCCGGTGCGCGCGGTATGGAAGTGTTCCTGCGCTGCTGGGAAGATGGCGTGGTCGTGCGCTCCACCGGCGATACGATTGCCATTGCGCCGATATTCGACACCACCGATGCGGAATTTGAACGCATCGTGACGACGGTGCGCAATGCGCTGCGGGCCTTGGCCTAGGGCGCCGCTGCCTGAGCTAACAGGAGTCCGAGCATGGTTTACCAACCGACACTGACCGAGCAGACCCGGCAGGATTTCGTACTGAGCCTCAAGCTGCTCACCAACGGGCCGATCCAGCAGCGCGTGCGCGAGGCCTACCGGCAGCGCCTCGCGGGCGCACAGGCGCCGCCGGCGGCCGAGACGCTGGCCGAACGCCACGAGCGCGAGCGGCAGCTCGCGCAGCAGCCCGAGTTCCGGCACTGGGCCGCGTTTACCCACGCCTCGCAGTCGATGATGTGGCGGGCTGTGGACCTGACGGCGCGGCGTGTCGCTGCGCAAGCCCACCGCCAGTTCGATGCGCTGGCTGGCAGGAAGACCCTGGGCTCGCTGCAGCTGGAGCCGTCGCTGTCGGTGCCAACGCCGATTGCCAATACCGAGATCCACCGGCAGCCCGGCGGCTTCGTGGGCCGCGAGCAGGAAGACAGCATGCTGCCGGGGCTGCGCTATTTCGGCAGCAGCCGGATCTACGCGCCGGGCAAGGGTAATGTCTACGCCGGCCGCGATTCGCGCGGCGCGTTCCTGGTCGAGCAGATCCAGCAGCAGTTCCCGGGCATCAGGCCGGCGCGCATTCTCGAACTGGGCTGCGGGCTCGGGGTCGCGTCGCACTCGGTCGCGCTCGCCTGGCCCGACGCCGAGTATCACGCGGTCGATGTCGCGGGCCCGCTGCTGCAGATGGCACATCTGCTGGCCGAGGAAAAGGGCATCCGCATGCATTTTCACCAGCGTGATGCCGCGCACACCGGTTTTCCGGACGGCCACTTTGACCTCATCATTTCGCACATCCTGTTTCATGAGACCAATTCGGCGCGGCTGCCGCAGATCCTGCGCGAATGCCGCCGCCTGTTAGCACCGCGGGGCGTGATGCTGCACGTGGATGTCGCTACGCAGGTGACGCGGCTTGGCTTTGACGACCAGCTGATGAATGACTGGCAGGTGCGCTGGAATGGCGAGCCGTTCTGGGCGTCGTTTGCGCGCGTCGACATGCGTGCCGAAATGCTCAAGGCGGGCTTCGCGGCCGGCAAGGTGTTCGCCGATCACCGCGCCAAGCCCGGCGCCGGTGTCAGCTACGTGTTTGGTGCCGCCGCCTGAGTGCGTCAGTCAACCGCGCCGCTCCGGAACTCCTGAAGCCCGGCCTCTGGCGCCTGCGCGCGCCTAACGCGGGACCGATGACCGGCACCGGCACCAATACTTATTTGTTAGGCGACCCGGTGGTCGCGGTGCTGGACCCGGGCCCGCTCGTTGAGTCGCATCGCGACGCGCTGTGCGCCATTGCGCCGCGGCTCCGTTACGTGTTCATCACCCATACCCATGGCGATCATTCGCCGCTGGCGCGGCCGCTGGCCGAGGCGACCGGTGCGCAATTGATAGGCCGCGCGCCGCCCGCCGATGGCCGCCAGGACCTGAGCGCTGCCGGCGCCCGCGAGCCGCAGGATGGCGAGCAGTTCGATCTGGGCTCCGGCACGCTGACGGCCATCTACACGCCGGGTCATGCGTCCAATCATGTTTGTTATCTCCTTGAGCCCGGCGGCGTGCTGTTGTCCGGCGATCACGTGCTCGAGGGCGTGACGCCCGTAATCCTGCCGCCCGATGGCGACCTGCAGGACTACCTGGCGTCGCTGCGCCGCCTGCTGGCACTGCCGCTGCAACACATTGGACCGGGGCACGGCGGCCTGATCCCCGAGCCGCGTCGCGTCATCGAAGGCGTGATCGCGCACCGCCTGGAGCGCGAACAGAAAGTGCGCGCCGTGCTGCAGCGCCTGGGTGCCGGCAGCATGGACCAGCTGGTGGTGCCGATTTACGACGACGTTCCGCCCGCGATGCATGTCTGGGCGCGGCTGACCCTGGAGGCGCACCTGATCAAGCTGCAGCGCGACGGCGAGTGCGTGCGCGAGGGCGCGATCTGGCGCTATCGCGTGCCCGCCAGCTAACACTACCGGTTTCCGCGCCAATGCCCGCCCTGGAAGTCGTCTTGCGGCAACTGCACCTGCAGCGCGACGGCCGCAGGATCTTGCGCGCGATCAATTGGGATTTGCGCGCCGGCCAGCGCTGGGTGCTGGTGGGCGGCAATGGCGCCGGCAAGACGCAGTTGCTGAAAATCGTCGCGGGAGCGCTGTGGCCGGACCCCGCCGCGCGGGGTGAGCTGCCTGCCAGGCGCTATCGCTGGCACGGCCGCTGGCACAAAGACACGCGGGACGTGCTGGCGCATATTGCCTACCTGGGCCCGGAACGCCAGGACCGCTACGCGCGCTATGACTGGAATTTTTCCGTCGCGGAGCTGGTCGCCACGGGACTCGACCGGGTGGACATTCCCGAGCGGGCAATGAACGACCTGAGGCACCGCGAGGTGCTGCGGATACTGCGTTCGCTCGGGCTGGAACAACTGGCTGACAGGCGCATCCTGGAAATCTCCTCGGGTGAGCGGCGCCTGGTTTTGTTAGCACGCGCGCTTGCGAGCCGGCCGGCGCTGCTGCTGCTGGACGAAACCCTGACGCACCTGGATGCGCAGAATGAGCGGCGCCTGCGGCGCTGGTTCGCCGCGGCCCCGCGGTCGGGTACGGCCTGGGTACTTAGCACGCACCGCGCCGATCACCTGCCGGAGTCGGCAACCCATGCACTGGTGCTGCGCGGCGGGCGCGTGCTCGCGGCCGGTCGCAGGCGGCAGGCCGTGGTGCAGAAAGCCTTGGCACAGGTGTTAGGTCCGCCGGCCCGGCTCAGGACGCCGCGCAGTGCGCCGGCTGCAGCCCGCGGGCGGGCGCGGCGCACGCTGTTAGCCGTTGCCCATGGCGAACTGTGGCTGGAGGGCCGGTTGATCCTGCGCGACATTGACTTCCGGCTGCGCGCCGGCGAGTGCTGGGTGCTCGCGGGATCTAACGGCAGCGGCAAGACCACGCTGTTGCGCGCGCTGTATGGCGATTTCCCATTTGCGCTCGGCAGCCAGGTCACGCGCACCGGCGTCAAACCGGGCGAGGCGCTGCAGAATTTCCGGCTGCGCTGCGGGTTTGTCGCGCCGCAATTGCAGACCGATTACCCACGCCAATCGACCGTGCTGGACACCGTGGTGTCGGGCTGGCAGGCGAGCTACGGACTCAACGAGGCGCCGGACGCCGCCGCGCTCGCCGCAGCGGCCGTGGTGCTGAAAATCTGGCGTCTTGCGTCCTGGTCGCGGCGCCGGCTGGCGGAACTGTCCTATGGCCAGGTGCGCCGGGTGCTGTTTGCGCGCGCCTGGATTCGCGCGCCGCAGGTGTTGTTGCTCGACGAACCGTTTGCAGGCCTGGATGCCCGCCAGCGGGCGCTGATCGCGCAGCGGATCGAGCAGGCCCGAGCCGCCGGCGCCACCGTTCTCATGGCGAGTCACCATCGCGATGAATGGCCGCTGACCTGCACCGGCGTGTTGCGCATCGACGGACAGCGACTGGTGCTCGAGCGTTAGGCCGACCGGTGCGCGGTTGGGCCGGCGCACGCGGTGCAGGCCGGCGCAGAGCTCGCGCACAATGCATGCCCATTGCAGCCGGACTTCGGACGAGGATCGCAAGCGACATGGCCAAATTGCTGGTGTTATGGCTGGTGGTTTTCATCAGCCTGATGGGATTCGGGATCACGGCAGTCCCCTTTCCGATTGTCGCTGAGCAGTTCCATGCCTCGCCGTTCTGGGTCACCTGGGGCAGTTCCGGCGTGTTCTCCTTGTTCCAGCTGGTGGCAACGCCACTGTGGGGCCGCCTCAGCGACCAGATCGGGCGCAAGCCGGTGTTGGTTGTTAGCCTGATCGGCGCCTTCGTGGCCTACGTGTGGACGGCATACGCCGACGGATTGATCGTACTGATTGCAGCCCGGGCGTTCGCCGGTCTCATGTCGGGGAATCTGTCGGCGGCCTTCGCCTATGTGTCCGACATCACCGAACCTGCGAACCGCGCGCGCTATCTCGGCATCATCAGTTCCGCGTTCGGCCTGGGATTTGCCGCTGGCCCGGTGCTCGGGGGGCAGCTGGGCAGGATGCCGGATGGCACGGCGACCCTGTTCGCGCCAGGCCTGACCGCCGCGGCGCTGACCATTGTCGCAATCGCGGGGGCAACGTTCTTTTTGAAAGAGAGCCTGCCGGCCGATGTGCGCGCGCAGCGCAAGGCCATGACTGCCGCGTCGGGCACGCGGGAATCGATGTCGCCGTTTGCTTTGTTAGGCCGGAAACCAGTACTCGCGGGCCTGAGTTTTGCCGCGCTGGTGGTCAGCTGCGGCGGCGCCTCGATGCAATCGATCTACCCAATCTGGGCGCGGGACATTTTCCAGCTGCAACTGAACGCAATCGGCGCGCATTTCGGCGTTTTCGCCTGCTGCTCGGCCCTCGGCCAGGCGGTGTTGACGGGGATCCTGGCTAAACGCATCGGCGAGAAGAATGTCGCCTTGCTGGCGGTCGCGGCTGTCACGGTCGGTCTGGTGCTGTTCGCGTTGGCACACAGCCTGTTTGCGACCTGGGTGGCGCTCGTGGTCCTCGGCCTGGGCCTGGGCACCTTCACGCCCTCGGTCACGAGTCTGGTGTCGTTCGAGGCGGAGCCCACCAATCGCGGCGCTGTCATGGGCGTCTTCAATGCCGGCTCCAGCGCCGGCCGCGTGTTAGGTCCGGCGTATGCAGGCGAGAGCTACCGCCACCTGGCACCCGGCGCGCCGTTTATGATCTCTGCGATATTGACTGTCGTTGGTGGAATGTTCTTGTTGCGCGCCAGGACCCAGAGGGTCGCGCGTACTGCTACAACCTGAGGGAATCATCATGAAGACTGTTGCTGCTGCCCGATTATTGCGAACACTGGCGCTGCTGCTGGCAATCTGGGCGGGACCCCGCGCGCTGCTGGCGGCTGACGCGGCCATGCCGACCGTGTTAGTCACCGGATCGTCGCGCGGCATCGGTCTTGAACTGGTGCGCGCGTATGCGCAGCGCGGTTACCGGGTGATTGCCACCGCGCGCAAACCCGCTGAATCGAAGGATCTGACCGAACTTGCCGGCAAGTCGAAGAATGTGCGCCTCGAAACGCTGGATGTCGTGGCTGCGGCCAGCATTGCTGCG
The DNA here is from genome assembly GCA_043738315.1 of Gammaproteobacteria bacterium. Lineage (GTDB taxonomy): Bacteria > Pseudomonadota > Gammaproteobacteria > Steroidobacterales > Steroidobacteraceae > UBA964. Next base: position 4,904 of record JAYUGT010000284.1, on the reverse strand, counting down.
CTCGCCGAGCGCCTCAAGGGCGAGCCAATCGACATCCTGATCAATAACGCCGGCGACACCGACGAGTTTCGCGGCCAGTCCTTCGGCAAGCTCGCGCACGATCGTTTCAGTTACGCGATGGAGCTGAATGCGCACGGTCCGATCCGCGTCGCCGAAGCGCTGTTCGCTAACATACAGGCGGGGCAGCAGAAAAAAATCCTGGCCGTGTCGTCGTTAGCTGGCTCGATGGGCGCGAATGGCGGCGGCATGCCGGGTGGCTACTGGTACAAGTCGAGCAAGGCGGCACTCAACATGCTGATGCTGAGCCTGGCCATTGACCTGAAGCCGAAGGGCATTATTGTCGCCTGCCTGTCGCCGGGCCAGGTTGACACGCACGGTTACGCGGCGCGCGGCATCCGCATGCCCGGCACCGTGGACATCGGTGTCAGCGTCGGCGGCTTGATCAAGGTGATCGACGGACTGACGCTGGCGCAGACCGGCACCTTCATTCGTTACAACGGCGAAGTACAGCCCTGGTGATGCGCGCTCAGGCTGCGGCGAAGTATTCGCGACAGATATTCGCCAGCCGCTCACTGGCAAAGTCGATGGCCGAGCCGGGCAGGTCCGGCAGTTCGACAACCTGGCCGTGCGGCGCCAGTTGTGCCGCCCGGCGGCTGGCAGCCGCGAGGTTTTCGTTGAGCACGATCGCTAACAAAGGCCGCGACAGCCGCGTGAGTGCCAGGCTCATGTCGTAATTGAAGACCGCAGCGAAGCCCCAGTGCGAGCGCACACCGGCGCGCATGATTTCCGTGAATCGCAACAGCATCCGCTCCGGTGACAGACCCGCCGGGATCGCGGCGGCGTCGCGTTCCCAGGCCGAGCACAGGAATTTGCGGTCGGTAAAATACGGCCTGGGCTTGGCAAACTGCGCGCGCAGCCGCTCGAGTTCCGGCGGCTCAAACAGCGGCACGCCGATCGCCGCGATGCGCCGGACGCGGTCGGGCGATTGCAGCGCCGCCGCAATCGCGATGGCGGCGCCGGTGTGTTGTCCGACAAAGTCCAGTCCCGCCGCCCGGGTCCTGCGATCTGACAGCGCGTCCAGTCCCGCGAGGATCGCAGCCGCATAGTCCTCGATGCCGGGCGGCGCGGGCGGCGCGTCCGAGCCGCCAAAGCCCGGCACATCCGGCGCGATCACCAGCCGTTGATCAGCCAGCGCCAGCGCGAATTCGTCGAAGTCCCGGCCCGAACGCGGCGACATCGGCAGGCAAACGACCGGCGGCGCTGTGGCCCGGCTGCTCAACGGCTCGGTGATGGTCAGGTGAATCTGGCCATACGGGCCCGGCACATAGAGTCGATGCTGGCGCGCGCCGGGCGGACCGCGTGGCCGCGTTGCCGCAGCGCCAGTTGTTAGCAGGCCGGCGCCGCTGAGTGCCGCGCCGGCGCCGAGAAATCTCCGCCGGCTGGTCACACGAGATCGGCGTCGGTCACGATCTGACGCTTGCGGATGAGCGACATGAAGAACCGGCCCGCGGCCTTGCCGCCGGTCAGCCAGGCGACGCGCGCACCGGCGCGAGTGTTCAGCAACACATGTTGCGCGAGCCAGGGGGTCACAGTCTCGACCCGGTCCGCGAGGATGTTATAGATCCGCTTGGTGCGCTCCCAGTCCCTGGGGTCGTTGCTGCCCATGTCCCGTTTCAGCAGGTCTGTTAGCACGATGCCGGGGCTGAGGTAACAGATGCGCACTTTGCTGTTGGCGGTTTCCGCCAGCAGGCATTTGTTGAAATAGGTCAGCGCGAACTTGCTGGCGCCATACAGACCCATCCCCGGGTTGATCATGCCATTCGAGCCATAGCCTTCCATGTTGTAGATGTAGCCGCCGTCGGGCTGGGCCGCCATCCCTTGCATCGCCACCTGGGTGGCCCACATCATGCCGAGTATGTTGGTGGTTTCGACGCGCTCGATGTCCTCTTCGCGCAGTTCGCCAGCGCGCTGGCGCGGGTGCGAGACGCCGGCGTTGTTGATCCAGATATCGACGCCGCCCAGGGCGCGGACACTGTCATCCCATAAATGCTGCACCTGTTCGCGGTTCGACACTTCGCAGGCGACGCCGTGCAACTTTCCGCCTGGCGCGCCGAGGGGGCGCAATTCTGTTAGGGCTTCATCGACCGCGGCCTGGCTGCGCCCCGAGATCACGACCGCGTGGCCGCGGCGCAGGAATTCGGCCGCCATGCCTTTGCCGATGCCGCGGGTGCTGCCGGTCACCACGATCCGCTTCTGCTGGTCCATGCCGCGATGCTAGGCGCTGGCCTTCCGCGAACCGGCGCCGGAGTCGCCAACGTCCAATCAGCGGTCGCGGCGACTCTGGCATGTCGGCCATGGGTGGCGCCCAGTATCCTTGTGCACCGTTTCGCGAGGGCTGGACTTTGGGCGAGCTGAGCGTTGTGATTACCGGCGGCACGCAGGGCCTGGGGTATGGCTATGCGCGTGAGTTCCTGTGGCGCGGGCATCGCGTGCTGATCTGCGGGCGCGATGCGTCGCGGGTTGCCGAAGCCGTCGCCAGGCTGCAGACCGAGTGTCAGGCGGGCCCGCGTGTCGATGGCGCGGTCTGCGACACCGCAAATCTTGCGGCGCTGCAGGCGCTGTGGGAGCGCGCTATCAGTCGTTTCGGCCGGGTCGATATTTTCATCAATAATGCCGGCTATGCGCGCACCGGCGCCAGCTTCGTCGACAACACGCCGGCCGAAATTGAGGCCATGGTCCGCTCCAACGTCATCGGCAGCATCAATGCTGCCCAGGTCGCGATCGCCGGCTTCAAGAAGCAGGGTTCCGGCAGGCTGTACCTGACGTTAGGTGGCGGCGGCGCGAGTGGCCGCGTGGTGCCGGGCATGTCGGTCTATTCCACCACCAAGCGCGCGGTCAAGTATTTTGCCGACACGCTGGTGAAGGAATTGCGCGAAGCGAACAACGACCGGATCCTGGTGGGGACCATCAGTCCCGGGGTCAACATCACCGAGGGCATGCTGCGCGAGTTCGCCGGGCTGACGCCCGAAGCGCGCAACAAGGCATTGAAGCAGCTCAACTTCATCGGCGACCATGTCGAGACGACGACCGCGTATATCGTCAGCGAGATCCTGGCTAACAACAAGCAGGGTCATGCGATCAGCTGGCTGACCGGCGGCCGCATGCTCAAGCGCGGATTGTCGATGCTGTTCAGTAAACGCGATGTCCTGTCGCGTTATGGATTAAAGGTGCAAGCATGAGTACGGGATTCAAGCCCTGGACGAGTGGCGACATTTTCATCGCGGTAACCGATCTCAACAATCCCGCGGACGATCATGCAGGCATTGGCCACATTCGCCAGTACGGCGCGGATCTTGCGCTCAAGGCCGATGTCAGCCTGTCGCAGACCTCGCATCTGGTTGGCGGGCTCAAGTTCGACCGCCACGGCGTGCTGTGGGCTTTTGACAGTCACGATCACGTGGTGCTCAACCTGCATCGCGACGGCCGGGTGGTGGTCCAGGATTTTCCGCGACGCGCGTTTTCACATGCGAATTTCGCGGCGGATGGTTCGCTCTATCTCGGCGAGCACGTGGTCGGCGACAGCATCAAGCCTGAAATCCAGGCGCGCATGAAGACCTACATCTCCAAAATCCCGGGGAGCGAGCGCTTTGGCGACGGCCATGTGTTCAAGTTCGACGCCGCCGGCAAGCTGCAGAAAGAATATGCGACCCAGACCCACGGTGGCATGGGTGGATTCCTCGGCGTGACCATGTCGGCGCTGTCGCCCGATGGCAAACGCCTGGTCTATTGCAGCGAGACGGGCCCGCGCCTGCTGCAGTACGACCTGGCTAACGACCGGCAATTGCCCGATATCCAGAATATCCAGCCACCGTTTCCGCCCGGACCCCCGCCGATGTTTTTCGGCATGGACTACAGCCCGGATGGCGCGCTGTATGTCCTGCGCGGGGGCTCCATCCATGTCGTCGATGAGAAATCAGGCGCCACGACGCGGCAGATCCCGCTGGAAGGTTTTGGCTGGGCGGTGCTCGATCTCGCGCGGGATGGACGTTACGCGTTCGTCGCGAGTTTTTTTACCGGCGAAGTAGCCAAGGTCGATCTCGCGACCGGCCAGAAGCTGGGCAGCATTCAAACCGGCGCCGTCAAGGCACTTGCCGGCGTCGTCGAATACCAGGGGGAGCAGGGCTAACATGATCGTTGTAACAGGAGCGACCGGCCGGACCGGCGCCAGTGCGGCGCTGGAACTCGCGGCGCGCAGGATTCCGGTGCGGGCGCTGATACGCAACGCCGCGAAGGCCGCCAAGCTGCAGGCCGCAGGCGTGCAATTGGCTTTAGGCGACGTCGACGACGCGGCAGCGCTGGCGGCCGCGATGCAGGGCGTCACCCGGGTGCTGGTGTGCCTGCCAAATGGCGAAGCACAGCTGCGCCGTGAAAAAGCAATAGTCGATGCGGCGGTGGCCGCGGGCGCCCGGCACATCGTCAAGATCTCGTCGGTCGAGGCGGCTGCGCACATGCACAATCCCGTGCACCAGACCCACTGGCAGTCTGAGGAATACATCCGCTCCAAGGGTGTCGCCTGGACGATGGTTCGGCCAACCTTCTACATGCAGAATTTTCTCGGCAGCGGCGCCACCATCAAGTCCGAGGGCAAATTCTTTTTCCCGTTCGGCGAGCAGGGAGCGGCAGCGCTGATCGATTCGCGCGACGCCGGCTGGTTCGCGGGCCACGTGCTCGCGACCGACGGCCATGCTAACAAAAGTTATGACATCACCAGCCGCGACAAGATGACGTTTCACCAGGTCGCGGACGTATTCTCGAAGGTGCTGGGCCGGAAGATCAGCTACGTCCCGCAGGACCCGGTGGCCTACAAGGCGTTTCTCGGCAAGTTCGTCACCAGCGCGTGGCAC
>JAYUGT010000283.1:0-7654 GCA_043738315.1 Gammaproteobacteria bacterium | reverse complement strand
ACCATTTTGGAAATCGACGCGATACGCATCAGTCCGTCGGGCCGCAGTGGCGCGGCGCAATCGCGGCCATCCGCCGCAAATCGCGCGCAGCCGCTGGCGAGGGTCTGCAGACGGCCCTTGCGGTCGATGGTTGCGACGACAATGCCGGCAAGCTCTACGCCCGCACTGCCGGCGCGTATCGCGTCCAGTTCGGCCTGTGTAACGGCCGCCGCTGACGACGCCGCAAATGCCAGCGCGATGAGGCCGGCACAGAGTTCAAGGGTGCGCGCACTGCTCATGGCCGATGAGGATAAACTACTCATCGGTTGTGAAGGCGTTCGAAGCGGAGACCGGCGTGAGCATCATTAAGGAAGACGACCTGATCGAAAGCGTCGCGGACGCATTGCAGTACATCTCGTACTACCACCCGCCCGATTACATCACAGCGCTGGCCAGGGCCTATGAGCTCGAGCAATCGCCGGCCGCCCGGGATGCGATCGCACAGATCCTGACCAACTCGCGCATGAGCGCCGAGGGGCATCGGCCCATCTGCCAGGACACCGGCCTGGTGGTGGTGTTCGTCAAGCTCGGCATGAATGTGCGCTGGGATGCCAGGCGCACGCTGAACGAGATGATCGATGAAGGCGTACGCCGCGCCTATCTCAATTCCGATAACAAGCTGCGCGCGTCCATGGTCAGCGACCCGGCATTCACGCGCAGGAATACCCGCGACAACACGCCCGCCATCGTGCACGTCGAAATGGTCGCCGGCGATCATGTCGAGATCACGTTAGGCGCCAAGGGCGGCGGCAGCGAAAACAAGGCCAAGTTCGCCATGCTGAATCCGTCGGACTCCATCGTCGACTGGGTGCTGAAGACCGTGCCGCTGATGGGCGCAGGCTGGTGCCCGCCCGGGATGTTAGGTATCGGCATTGGCGGATCGCCGGAAAAAGCCCTGGTGCTCGCCAAGCAAGCGATGATGTCGAGCATCGACATGGCGCAGCTCAAGGCGCGCGGGCCGCGCACGCCGATCGAGGAACTGCGCATCGAACTGTGCGACAAGGTCAATGCGCTTGGCATTGGCGCCCAGGGCCTGGGCGGCCTGACGACCGTCCTGGACGTGAAGATCCTCGACTATCCGACGCATGCCGCCGGCAAACCCGTCGGCATGATCCCGAACTGCGCGGCGACACGGCATATCCATTTCACGCTGGACGGCAGCGGGCCCGCGAAACTCGTGCCGCCGGATCTTGCACTGTGGCCCAAGGTCAACTGGCAGCCCTCGGCCGAAGCCCGTCGCGTGAATCTCGACCAGCTGTCGGCGACTGAAGTGGCTTCCTGGAAACCCGGCGAGCGCCTGCTCCTGAACGGCAAGATGCTGACCGGTCGCGATGCGGCGCACACGCGCATCGCGGAACTGTTAGCCAATGGCAGGAGCCTGCCGACAGGCGTCGATTTCCGCAATCGCGCGATCTACTACGTCGGGCCGGTGGATCCGGTCCGGGACGAAGTCGTGGGCCCCGCCGGGCCGACCACCGCGACCCGCATGGACAAGTTCACCGACATGATGTTAGGTCAGCTGGGGCTGCTGGTGATGATTGGCAAGGCCGAGCGCGGGCCGGTCGCGATCGAATCGATCCGCAAACATCGCGCCGCCTACCTGATGGCAGTCGGTGGCGCCGCCTACCTGGTGTCGAAAGCGATCAAGGCTTCACGGGTGGTCGCGTTCGAAGATCTGGGCATGGAGGCCATATACGAATTTACGGTGAAAGACATGCCAGTGACGGTGGCGGTGGATGCGAGCGGCCAGTCGGTGCACCAGACCGGCCCCGCCGAGTGGAGTCAGAAAATTGCGGCCGGCGGTGTCCCGCTGCGCCGGCGCTAGGCGACGCCCGCTACAGCACCTCAGCCACGGCGGCCACGACAGCCGCGTTGCTGGTCGAGGTGCGCCGCTGGCGCGCGATGTCGAGCGCCGCAACGCGGTAGGCCTCGGCCAGCGTCGGAAAATTGAACACGTTGTCGATGAAGGTATCGACATCGAAATGCGCGGCGATACCCATTTGCGCAATGTGCACCAGGTCCGCGGCGCCGTCGCCGACCACCTGGGCGCCTAACACGCGACGGCCGTCCGGGTCGGCCACCAGTTTCAGCAGGCCGCGTTGCGAACCGGCGATCTGGCCGCGGGCGATTTCCGCAAAGCGCGCGCGACCGACGATTGCGCCGCCGAGATGCTTGCGCACCGTGGCTTCGTCGCTGCCCACCGTGGCCATCTCAGGAATGCTGTAGATGCCCGACGGTGCGCCGCTGCCGAGGTCCTGGTTGACCATCAGACCTAGCGCGTGGCAGGCCGCGCGGCGGCCCTGTTCCATCGACACGGACGCGAGTGCCGGCGGGCCGATGACATCGCCGGCGGCATAGATGCCGGGCACGTTGGTCGCGAATTCATCGTCAACAGCAATGTGGCCGCGTGCCGTAAGTTCGACACCCGCGGCCGCGAGATTCAGGGTATCCACGTTGGCCAGTCGCCCGGATGCCACCAGTACCTTATCGATGTGCAGGGTCTCGCCATTCGACAGGCGGCATTCGATCCGGCAGACGCCATCGAACCGTGTACTGACCAGCTCGACCCCGCCCAGGTAATCGCTGCCGTTGGCACGCAATTCCTCAAGGTAACAGTCGGTCAGTTCGGCGTCGAGAAAGGCCAGTGGCCTCGGGCTGCGATCCACCTGCACTACATGGCAGCCTAACGCTGCGAGCATGGACGCATATTCGCTGGCAATGACGCCGCTGCCCGACACCAGCAGGTTGCGCGGCAGATAGGGCAGGGACAGGATTGAATCGCTGTCGAGTACATGTTCGTGATCCACCGTGATGTTGTCGGGAGCGCGAGGGCGCGAGCCCGTGGCGATGACGACGCGCTCGCCCATGACATCGATGCTGCGGCCATCCGGCAAGCGCACCGCCAGCAGACCCGGGGCACGGAAGTTTGCGCGGCCACGGATCAGGGTGATCCTGTTGCGTTCCAGCTGCGCGGCCATGTAACGATCATGGGCGTCTACCGTTTCCGCGACCCCAGCTAACAAAGTACACAGAGGTACGTCCAGCAATTCGAGCTTGTCGCGGCTGCGCGAGTTAACGGCACGGTAGCGCAGGGCCTGCTCGCGCAGCGACTTGCTCGGTATGGTGCCCGTGTGCACGCAGGCGCCTCCCACGGCGGCCTCGCGTTCAATGACCGCGACGTGTTGCCCCGACTTGGCGGCCTGTATGGCCGCCTTCTGGCCGGCGGGGCCGGAACCAATGACGACAAAATCAAATTTCTGCAATGGTCCGCTCACTTGAAACTCTCCACCGAATTGATGACAGATTCACGCTTGCCCCACAGCGCCCGCAAATCGTCCTGGTAAATACCGAGTTCTTCGACAATCGGCGCAGCGGCGCTCGCCAGTTCGGGTGGCGTGGCGTCGTCTGCTAACGCCGGCGTGTTCTGCAGCTGCGCGCACAACGCGCGCGCCAGCACTATTTCCAGCAGCGCGAGTCGCGATGGCTTGGCGAGTTGCAAGGCCTCTGGATCCCCGGGCGTGCGCCAGTACAGCAGGCCGGCGGCGACCAGATCCGGCAGGCCCCAGTCCTTGGCGAGGAACCGCGCCAGCGGCGCTTCAAATTCCGCGGCGAGCAGCGCCACCGCCGACTCATCCCCTAACAAGCCGGCGTGGGTCTTGTTTGCGGCCAGGGTCTGGATCAGCGACGCGTAGCCGCCACGATGCAGCAGGCCGCACAGGTAAGCCGGCTCAACGCCGCGGCGGCGCAGGCGGGCGATCTCCTGGCCGAAGCATGCGCTTGCCAGCGACTCGGCCCACACCGGCGCGAGCACCCGTTCGGCGCTCTTGCCCGCGAACAGCTGCGCGTGCAGCGCGCAGCTAACGGCAACCTTGCGGACTTCCGCGACGCCGAGCCAGGAAATGGCCTGCTGTAGCGACGTAACCGGACTGCGGCGGGCGTACAGCGCCGAATTCGCGACCTTGATGATCTGTGCGGCGAGGCCGGTATCTTTCTGGATCAGTCCCGCGAGCACCGCGGAGTCGGTGTCGTCCTCCGACATCTGCGTCACCCGCAGCGCCACGGCGGGCAGCGGCAAGGGCCGCAGCGCCAGGTGCGGCTGTTGCAGCGCCAGGCTCAAATCGTGACGTGCAGCCGCCAATTGGGCTGACGCAGGGACTTTTAGCGGTTCCGCCATATCCCCGGTATCGACCGGCCGGCGCCCGCGCTTGAATGCGTGTTGCTAGGGACTCATCACGGCCGCCGCTGTGACGGCGTTCTCATTTACCAGGCGATGCGTTCGCCGTTGTAGCGGATAAACCCGCCGCTGTCGGCCAGAGTCAGGCCGGCGATGATCTTGCGCAGGCCGGTGACGGATTCCTGGGCGTCGATCGCGGCGCCCGCGCCGCCCAGCGCGGTGCGCACGTGCCCGGGGCACAGAGCCGTTGCGATGATGCCCCGATTGCGCACCGCGCGTGACAGCATGGTCACGCATTTGTTGAGCGCCGCCTTGCTGGAACAGTAGGCGAAGACGTTGTGGACGCCCTCGGTATTTGATCCCGTGGTACTCGAGATGAATATCATTTTCTTCGCCGCACTGCGCTCGACATGCTCGACAAAGGCCTCGGCGATGCGCATCGGGCCAAAGGTGTTGATGTCGATGACCCGTTGCCAGGCTGCGTAATCCAGGCTGCCGAAGAATTGCTTGTGCAGCTGCTCTTTCGCCGCGCCGCGCGGGCCAATGTCGCCGGCGTTGTTGATGAGCAGATCGATGGCGGTGTTAGCATATTTTCCCGCGAGCCAGGCGATCTGCTCGGGGCGGGTGACATCCAGCATTTCAACGTTGACCGCGCCGCCCCACTTTCTCTTCAAGTCCTGCAACTCGCTGGCTTTGTCGGGGCTGCGGCAGGTCGCGATGACATCCCAGCCGGAATTGGCGTATTGGCGGACCATTTCCAGGCCGAGGCCGCGACTGGCCCCGGTAACAAGTGCTGTGCTCATGTGCTGCTAGCGTACCGCAGCTTTTGCACTTGTGGCAGTCTTGTCGTGTGCGTGCACCGTCCGACTATTTTCCAATCAGCGAGTTCCTGGCCCAGGCAGCTAACAGCGACGCCGGGTTGTGGGCGGAGCTGGAGAGCCGCGGCGCGCTGACGACCGCCTGGTCCACGGCGCGTGGATTTGGTGACTGTCATCCCGGCCCGGCGCCGCCGGTATCCGCGACGTCCATCGACGACGCGCTGGGCTGGCTGCGCCGCTGGCGGCGGCGGGAAATGGCGGCCATCGCCTATCGGGACCTCGCCGGCCTCGCCACGGTGGAGGAGACCCTGGCGCATTTGTCGGGCTTTGCCGATGCCGCGATTCGCTGCGCCTGCGAGCATGCCTGGGCCGCGACCGCCCTGCGTTTCGGCGAGCCGCGCGACAGCGCTGGGAATTCGCTGCCGCTGGTGGTGGTGGGCATGGGCAAGCTCGGTGGCGGCGAGCTCAATTTTTCCTCGGACATCGACCTCGTGTTCCTGTTTCCGGAAGGCGGCGAGACGGATCATGCCGCGCCGGTCAGCAACGATGAGTTCTTCATACGCCTCGGGCAGCAGCTGATCCAGCTGCTGGCGAAACCCACGGTCGACGGTTTTGTATTCCGGGTTGACATGCGGCTCAGGCCGTTCGGCGACTCGGGACCGTTAGCCTGCAGCTTCGCCGCCTTCGAGGATTACCTGCTGCAGCATGGCAGGGACTGGGAACGCTACGCCTGGGTCAAGGCGCGGGCGATCGTCGGCGCAGCGCATTACGCGGAACTCTTCGCCAGCGCGGTACGGCCGTTTGTGTTCCGGCGCTATCTTGATTTCGGCGTGTTCGAGAGCCTGCGCGAAATGAAAGGGCTGATCGAGAAACAGGTCGCGCGCCGTGACCTGCAGGATGACATCAAGCTGGGGCCGGGCGGAATTCGCGAGATCGAGTTCATCGTGCAGGCGTTGCAACTCATTCGTGGCGGGCAGGACGCGCGCCTGCAGGTACCCGGTTTGTTAGCTGTGCTGCCACGCCTGGCGGGCGGCCGGCTGCTGCCGGAGTCGACCATTGCCGAATTGGCGCATGCATACCGGCATCTGCGCGTGCTGGAGAACCGCCTGCAGATGCTGCGCGACGCGCAGGTACATCAATTGCCCACCAGCGCCGATGACCGGCAGCGGCTCGCGACCGCAATGGGCGCCGCGGACTGGCAACAACTGCTGACCGCGCTGGATCGTGAGCGCGCGCTGGTGCGCGGGCACTTTGCCGCGCTGGCATTAGGGGCGGCCGATGACGCGCGCGCCGTGCTGGCGGCGGGTGCAGCGCCGGAGAGTGCTTTCCACGAGGCCGCCGAAGCGTCGCGACTGCTGGAGGAGTTTCGCGGCGGGCCGCGGATCCGCCGGCTGGATGCCACCGGCGAGCGGCGCCTGAACGCGTTGCTGGCCGGCATGTTGCCGGCGATCGCGCAGCAGCCGCCACAGCAACAATTGGTGCTGCTGCTGCGGGTGCTGCAGATCCTGGAGGCCATCGGCCAGCGTTCGAGCTATTTTGCCTTGTTAGTTGAAAACCAGCTGGCGCGCCGCCGTTTCATCGAGCTGTGCAGCGCCAGTGATTTTCTGGCGAAGCAGATGGCGGCGTTTCCGTTGTTGCTGGATGAATTGCTGGATGAGCGCCTGTTTGCGCAGACCCCGACAGCGGCCGAGATGGCCGCCGATCTGGAGGAACGCCTGGTCCGCATCGATGCCGCGGACGACGAGCGCGTGCATGAGGCACTGTGCCAGTTCAAGAACGCGGCGCAGTTCCGGGTGGCGGTGGCGGATCTGTCGGGTCGCCTGCCACTGATGCAGGTCAGCGATCGCCTGACCGACATCGCCGGGTTGATCGTCGAGCAGGCCATGCGCCTCGCCTGGCGGCAGATGGTCGCGCAGTTCGGAACCCCCAGTTGCGGCGCGGGCGCTGCGCGCCGCGCGGTCCGCATCTGCGCGTTAGGTTACGGCAAGCTCGGTGGGTTCGAGCTGGGGTACGCCTCGGACTTGGACCTGGTTTTCCTGCACGATTCGATCGGCGAGCAGCAGGAAACCACTGCGTTGCCAGCGGTCGACAACCAGGTGTTCTTCATCCGGCTGGCGCAGCGGATCCTGCACCTGCTGAGCATGCATTCTGCGGCTGGCCGCCTCTATGAAGTCGATGTCAGGCTCAGACCGAGCGGCAAGGGTGGCATGTTGATCACCGGCATCGAAGCCTTTCGGGACTATCAACGCAGCGAAGCCTGGACCTGGGAACACCAGGCCCTGTTGCATGCCCGCGCGGTGGCCGGCGACCCCGAGTTGCGCGCGCGCTTCCAGGAGCTGCGCATGGAGGTGGTCACGCAATTCGTGCGGCGCGGGCAGCTGCGGGACGATGTCCGCAACATGCGTGAACGCATGCGCCGCGAACTCGACAAGTCCGCTGCCGGTGAATTCGATCTCAAGCAGGGAGTCGGCGGCATCGCGGATATCGAGTTCCTGGCCCAGTACTGGGCCTTGCTGCATGCGGCGCGACGGCCGCCGGTGGCATTCTATTCAGACACGATACGGCAGCTCGAGTCGCTGGCATCCGCTGCACTGGTTGCACAGGAAGTGGTCGATCAGCTAAC
>JAYUGT010000282.1:0-3097 GCA_043738315.1 Gammaproteobacteria bacterium | reverse complement strand
CTGTGGATGTGATTTATCCGCAGGAGTGGGCCTATTACCTGCGGGTCCGCCTTGAAGCGAAGACGACCGTGACGGGCACTGAGTTCGTACGCGCGGTTGATTTCACCCTCGACGGTTCGGCGACCGATTTCAATGACCCGAAGGTCGCACCCCCGGGAATGCAGAGCCCGGCTGGCATCGCGGCGGTCTGCACCGATCCCACCTGATCTCGAGAATCCAGGATCAACACAGCGGCCGCCTTCGGGCGGCCGTTTTGTTTGCGGTGCTAATCTAGCGGCGCATGACGCCGCCCAAGCCACGCAGCATTTTTCTGATCGGTCCGATGGGTTCGGGCAAGACTGCCGTGGGCAAGGCGCTCGCCAAACTCTGCCAGTTTGAATTCCTCGACAGCGACCACGAGATCGAGCGTCGTACCGGGGTCGACATTCCGATGATTTTCGACAAGGAAGGCGAGGCCGGTTTCCGGGCGCGTGAACGCGACGTGATCGCGGAGCTGACCCAGCGACCGCGCATCGTGCTGTCGACCGGCGGTGGCGCGATCCTGGCGCCGGAATCCCGCGCTTTACTGCGCGAGCGCGGCTTCGTCGTCTATCTGCAGACTTCGGTGCAACAGCAGGCGCTGCGTGTGCGCGAGGGTCAGCATCGCCCGATGCTGCACGGCGCAGATGACGTGTCCGAGCGTCTGGCGGCGCTCATGGCCGTGCGTGCGCCTTTGTACGAACAGACGGCGCATACCGTGGTGTCGACCGATCGCCGCCATGTGCGCAGCGTTGCAGAGCAGATAATGCGCGAACTTGCCGAAGCTTAACCTTATACTCGCGGCGGATTTTCTGGGGCGGCGATGAGTGTGGTGCAAAGTCTGAGGGTTGATCTCGGTTCCCGGTCCTACACGATAACCATCGGACGCGGGATCCTTGCCCATGCCGCGACATTGGCGACGGCGACCGCTGCGCGTCAGATCCTGCTGGTCAGCAATGTGGTCGTAGCGCCGCTGTACGCGTCGCGCGTCGCCCAGGCCCTGCCCGACCGCCAGATCGTCGAGGCGCTGCTGCCGGACGGCGAACAGCACAAGACACTGGCCAACGTCTCTCGTTTGTTAGATACCCTGGTTGCCAACCGGTTCTCCCGCGATGCCTGCATCCTGGCGCTGGGCGGCGGCGTGGTCGGCGACATGGCGGGTTTTGCCGCGGCCTGCTATCAGCGCGGCATCGATTTCGTCCAGCTGCCAACCACTTTGCTGGCCCAGGTCGACTCCTCGGTCGGCGGCAAGACCGGTGTCAATCATCCGGGCGGCAAGAATCTCATTGGCGCCTTTCACCAGCCGCGCGCCGTGCTGATCGACACCGACACGCTCGGCACGCTGCCGGATCGTGAGTTGCGCGCCGGCCTCGCCGAGGTCATCAAGTACGGCATCATCGCTGATGCCAGTTTTTTTGCCTGGCTGGAAGCTAACATGCAGGCCCTGCTGAAACGCGACCCTGGCGCGCTCGCGCAAGCCATCCGCGTGTCCTGCGCCACCAAGGCCGCCATCGTGTCGCGGGATGAGCGCGAGCGAGGCGAGCGGGCGCTGCTCAATTTCGGCCACACTTTCGGGCATGCGATCGAGACCGCGACCGGGTACCAGGGCTGGCTGCACGGTGAAGCCGTGGCTGCCGGCATGGCGACGGCCGCCACCGCGGCCGAGAAACAGGGCTGGCTCGCCCAGGAAGACCGCCGGCGCATCCACGATCTGTTAGCAGCCGCCGGCCTGCCGTTGCGCGCGGCCGACGTTCCGCGCGCCACGGCCGCAGCGTTGATGCGCATCGACAAGAAAGTGCAGGCGGGTAAATTGCGGCTCGTGTTGCCGCGCCGCATTGGTGAGTGCGTGGTCACAGCGGAATTCGACGGCGCGGCGGTCGAGCAGGCGCTGGCGGAGCACTTCGCATGAGCGTGCGCAGCGCCAACAACCTCGCGCCCTACGCCGCCCAGGACGACGCTTCGCGCGGCCGCCGCTATCCGGAGCCCTCGCCGGCGCTGCGCAGCGAATATCAGCGCGACCGGGACCGTATCGTGCATTCAAACGCGTTCCGGCGCCTGGTCTACAAGACCCAGGTTTTCGTCAATCACGAAGGCGATTTGTATCGAACCCGCCTGACTCATTCGATGGAGGTGGCGCAGATCGGCCGCTCGATCGCGCTGGCACTGCAGCTCAATGAGCCACTGACAGAAGCCATTTGCCTGGCGCACGACCTCGGCCACACACCCTTTGGTCATGCCGGCCAGGATGCGCTGAACGACTGCATGCGCAATTTTGGCGGGTTTGAGCACAACCTGCAGTCGCTGCGTGTGGTCGATGAGCTCGAAGAACGCTATGCGGATTTTCCGGGCTTGAACCTGACCTTCGAAACACGCGAAGGCATCCTCAAGCATTGCTCCGTCAATAACGCGCGCAAGCTCGGCGACCTGGGCGTGCGCTTCATAGAGCGGCGCCAGCCTGGCCTCGAAGCGCAGCTCGCGAACCTCGCCGACGCGATTGCGTATAACAACCATGACGTCGATGATGGCTTGCGAGCCGGGCTCCTGACACTCGACGATCTCGACGATGCGCCGCTGATCGCACCGATGTTAGCCGAGGTGCGTGGCAAGTATCCTGGCCTCGACGTCCGCCGCACGACGCATGAGACCATCCGGCGCATGATCGGACACCTGGTGGGCGATGTGGTGCGCACCAGCCGCGCCCGCCTGAGCGAGCTCGCGCCTGCGGACATCGACGCGGTCCGCGAGAGCAGCGAGCCACTCATCATGATGAGCGAAGAGGTTTTCCACGCGCACACGGGCCTCAAGAAATTCCTGCGCGAACACGTGTACCAGCATTACAAGGTGCTGCGCATGACCACCAAGGCTCGCCGCGTCCTGAAGGAATTGTTTGAGGCACTGATGAGCGATATCCGCCTGTTGCCCGACGAACACCGTGATGCAGCGGCGGATGCCGAGGCGCAGGAGGGCGACGCGGGCCGCGCGCGTACCGTCGCCGATTACGTTGCCGGAATGACCGATCGTTACGCAATTCTTGAACATCGCCGGCTGTTTGACCCGGCCGCCCGCACTTGACGCACAA
>JAYUGT010000281.1:0-3106 GCA_043738315.1 Gammaproteobacteria bacterium | reverse complement strand
TACCAGGTGACCACCGCGAACCTGCCCTTGTATCTCGACCTCGGCCTGTCACTGATGAAAATCGGCGAGGAAGCGCGCGTCAAATTGACAGACTTTTCGCTGGAAGGCAGCGCCCGCGCGGACCTGCGCCAGGCGCACCGCCGGCCGGAACGGGCGGGCGCGACTTTCGAGATCCTGGCGCCGGAACAGGTCGACGCGATGCTGCCGAGCCTGCGCTCCATCTCGGACCATTGGCTGGAGGAAAAAGCCACGGCCGAGAAGGGCTTCTCGTTAGGCGCGTTCGCGGAGGATTATCTGCGGCAGTTTCCCATCGCGCTGGTGCGCGTCGCCGGCACGCCGGTCGCCTTTGCCAACCTCTGGCCGACCGCGAGCCGCGAGGAATTATCCGTCGACCTGATGCGCTTCAGTCCGGATGCTCCCAACGGCACGATGGACTACCTGTTCGTCGAACTGATGCTGTGGGGCAAAGCCCAGGGCTACCGCTGGTTCAACCTCGGCATGGCGCCTTTGTCTGGCCTCGAGACACGCGCGCTGGCGCCGATCTGGCAGCGTCTCGGCGGATTTGTCTATCGACATGGCGAGGCGTTTTACAACTTCGAAGGCCTGCGTCGCTACAAGAGCAAGTTTGACCCGGAGTGGGAACCACGCTACCTGGCATCGCCGCGCGGACTGCAGCTGCCGGCGGTGCTGCTGGATCTCTCGACGCTGATATCTGGCGGCGTGCGGGAGCTGGTCGCCAAATAACTGTCGCGGGCTAGCTGCCGGGCGTCGAGGCCGCGCCCCAGGTCACTTCAAGCTGCGGCGTCTGCTGAGTCCACACCGAAGGGTCAAGCGGAATGGTCACGGGCGACGGACCTTCCGCGCGCACCGGCAGGATCGCGCGTTGCGCGCCGCGCACTTCCAGGACCGCAAACTGGCCAACCCCCGCGCGAAAGCTGATGCGCACCGGCCAGCGGCCGTTAGCAGGCGGCGTCAGCATGACGGCACCGTTGCTGCCCGCGGTCCGCATGTCGATGACCAGCACATTGCGCTCCCAGAACTGCAGCAACGGGGGCACCTGGCCCGTCGGCGACTGCAGACCCACCACCTGAACCGGCTGCGGTGGCGGAGCGACCTTCTTCTTGAACGGCCACCATGTAAACGCGCCGCTGGCGCCGGCGCCGATCGCCAATGACAGCGCGCCAACGAGGAACCAGACCCTCGACCGGGAAAACTTGCGAGCAACCATTCGCGTAACATACGCGAGATCAGACCGTCTGTCCTCTGCCCCATGAAAACGCTCGCCGCATTCAACTTAAAATCATGGATCGATGCGAACCGGGCGCAGCTCAAGCCCCCGGTCGGCAACAAACTGCTGTTTCGCGACAGCGAATTCATCATCATGGTCATCGGCGGTCCCAATGATCGCCGCGATTTTCACGTCGATCCGGGCGATGAGTTCTTCTACCAGCTCGAGGGCGACATCACGCTGCGCACGGTACAGCACGGCAAGCTGGTCGATGTGCCCATCCGCGAGGGCGAGGTGCTGCTGCTGCCAGCTAACACGCCGCATTCGCCGCGCCGGCCTGCTAACACCATCGGCCTGGTGGTGGAGCGGGTGCGCGGTGCGCACGAACCCGACGGTTTCCAGTGGTACTGCGAACGTTGCCAGCGCAAGCTGCACGAGGAGTTCGTCGTCATTACCGATATCGAGACCCAGATGCCGCCGATCTTCCGCCGCTTCTATGACAATGCGGCCGCGCGACATTGCCGGCATTGCGGCCTGGACGAGGCGCCGCTCGCATGACCGCCGTGGCGCTCAGTGTCGAGCTGGCGGATGGCGCCCCGCGCGCGAGCACCTGGCAGCTCGCGGCACCCGTCAGCCTGGCGGCGGAAATGCCGCTCGACGGCACGTCGGCACGCTGGTTCGACGCGCCCCCGGCGCACAGCTGGCCGCATCGCACCGGCGCATTTTCGGGCAGCGTGCTGACCGGCGCGAGCTGCAATTGCCGCAACCTGCAGCTGACCCCGCACGGCTCCGGCACGCACACCGAGTGCGTGGGCCATCTGACCGCCGATGACTGCCATGTCATTCGCGTACTGCCGACCGGCCTGCTGCCGGCACTGCTGATCGACGTCGCGGTCAACGCGGCGCGCGACTGTGCAGAATCCGCCGACCATCGCCCCGAGCCGGGCGACTGGCTGCTCACGGCCGCTGCAATCCAGGCCGCCTGGCCAGCGGCCCTGCCGCTGGCGCCCAGCGCGCTGGTCGTGCGTACCGGGGCGAACACCCCGCCGCCCTACCTGACGCGCGAATGCGCGCAACTGCTGGTCGCCCGCGACATCCTGCACCTGGTCGTGGACCTGCCGTCGCTCGACCGGCTGGAGGATGGCGGCATGCTGACAGCGCACCGGATTTTCTTCGGCCTGCCGCCGCGATCGGAGCAGGTCCGGCTCCCGGTTGTGAGTGACGCGCGGCGGCCGCAGGCGACCGTGACCGAGTTGGCGCAGATTCCGGGCACGCTGCAATCCGGCCCCGGTTTCCTGCAGATCCAGGCGCCGGCGCTGCAGGGCGACGCGGTGCCGTCACGGCCGCTGTGGTTTCCGTTAGCCGAGAGCACCCGCCGATGACGGCCAGCGACGATATGCGCCAGCTGCCGGTGACGCCAGCGAGTGCGGCCGCGCTCGACGCCACCGATCCACTGGCGGCGCTGCGGCAGGAATTCCTGCTGCCGCAAGGGATTTATTTCTGCGGCCACTCGTTAGGGCCGGCGCCGCGTGCCGCGCACGAGCGCCTGGAGCGCGAATGGTCGGACTGGGTTGCGCTCGGCGTGCGCGGCCACGAGCACGCGCATACGCCCTGGGTGCGATATGCCGAGTCGCTGGCGCCTGCATTAGCAGGCCTGGTGGGCGCCGCGCCCAGCGAAGTCATTGCGATGAATGCGCTGACGGTGAATCTCCACCTGCTGCTCGGCAGTTTTTTCCGGCCGCTGGGCGAGCGCAATTGCATTTTGCTGGAAAGCGGCGCGTTTTCGTCGGACCGTCACGCGGTCGAAGGCCAGCTGCGCTGGCATGGGCTGGATCCCGCGCAACACCTGATCGAGCTCAGCGCCCGTCCGGGCGAGCA
>JAYUGT010000280.1:0-3106 GCA_043738315.1 Gammaproteobacteria bacterium | reverse complement strand
TGGCGCCGGGCCTCATCGTCGAAGCGCGCGCGCCGGATGGTTTGATCGAAGGTTTCCGGGTGGCCGCGGCGCGTGGCTTCGCGGTCGCCGTGCAATGGCATCCCGAATGGCGGGTGCTGAGCAATTCTTTTTCAACAGCGCTGTTTGCGGCGTTCGGGCAGGCTGCCCGGGAGCGCGCCGCACAGGGCCGCAGGAGCTAACATGGCTAACGAGATTCAGCAGTTTTTCCGTGATCACGGCATCCAGGAAGTCGAGGCGATTGTTCCCGACATGGCGGGCATCGCGCGTGGCAAGGTCATGCCGGCGGAGAAATTCACCGAAGACCAGGGCATGCGCCTGCCGGAAAGCATCTTCCTGCAGACTGTTACCGGCGATTACCCGGCCAATGCGTCGAGCGCGATGAGTCCGGCGGAAATCGACATCATCCTGAAGCCGGATGCGCGCACCGTACGGCGCGTCCCCTGGGCCGCCGAGCCCACGGCGCAGGTCATTCACGACTGTTTCTATGCCGACGGGCGGCGCGTCAAAATGGCGCCACGCGAGGTGCTGAAGCATGTGCTGGAACTTTATGCGCAAAAAGGCTGGGACCCGGTGGTGGCGCCGGAGCTCGAGTTCTACCTGGTGGAAGTCAATGCCGATGCCGACTATCCACTCAAGCCGCCGATCGGGCGCTCGGGCCGTTCCGAGCCGGGCCGGCAAAGCTACAGCATCGCGGCGGTCAACGAATTTGATCCGCTGTTCGACGATCTCTATCAGTTCTGCGAAGACCAGGACATCGAGATCGACACGCTGATCCATGAGGACGGTCCGGCGCAGATGGAAATCAACCTGCTGCATGCCAATGCGCTCGACCTGGCGGACCAGGCCTTCATGTTCAAGCGCACGGCGCGCGAAGCGGCCTTGCGCCACAAGATGTATGCGACCTTCATGGCCAAGCCGCATGCCAAGGAGCCGGGCAGCGCGATGCATATCCACCAGAGCATCGTTGACATCAAGACCCGCAAGAATATCTTTTCGGCCGCCGACGGTACGCCGACCCAGCTGTTCTTTGCGCACATTGCCGGGCTGCAGAAATATCTGCCCGCCGCGATGTGTTTGCTCGCACCTAACGTCAACTCCTACCGCCGCCTGACCCGCTTCCAGGTGGCGCCGATCAATGTGCAATGGGGCTACGACAACCGGACCGCCGGACTGCGTGTCCCGGGCTCGGATCCTGAATCGCGGCGCGTTGAAAACCGGCTCTCGGGCGCCGATGCCAACCCGTACCTGGCGATTGCAGCGTCGCTCGCCTGCGGCTATCTCGGCATGATCGAGGGCCTGTTCCCCACAGAACCGATTGCCGGCAGCGCGCACGATCTGCCGTTCGCGCTGCCACGCTCGCTGGACACCGCCATTCGCGAACTGCGTGAGTGTGAACCGCTGATCGATATTCTCGGCCAGCCGTTCGTCACGGCCTTCACGCTGGTGCGTGAGGCCGAAAACGAAGTGTTCCAGCAGGCGATCAGTTCCTGGGAGCGCGAGCATCTGCTGCTGAATGTCTAGGACACGACTGCCATGAGCCAACAGAACCTAACAAAATGGCAGCAGCTGGATGCCGCCCACCACCTGCACCCGTTCACCGACTTCAAGCAGCTGGCGGCGCGCGGCACGCGGGTCATCACCCGGGCCCGGGGCGTGTACCTGGAGGACGCGAACGGCCAGCGCCTGCTCGACGGCATGTCAGGACTCTGGTGTGTCGCGATGGGTTACGGGCAGCAGTCACTGGTGGACGCCGCGACGCGGCAGATGCAGGAATTGCCTTACTACAACAACTTCTTCCAGTGCACCACACCGCCGGCGATCGAGCTGGCGCGGCTGCTGGTCGAGCTGACGCCGCCGCAATTCAACCACGTATTTTTTACCGGCTCGGGATCCGAGGCGAATGACACCTTCCTGCGCATGGCGCGGCGCTACTGGGACATCAAGGGCCAGCCGCAGCGCAAGATCATCATCTCGCGCTGGAATGGTTATCACGGCAGCACCGTGGCCGGTGCGTCGTTAGGTGGCATGAAGGCGATGCACGGGCAGGGCGGCCTGCCGATCCCGGACATCGTCCACATCGAGCAGCCGTACTGGTTCGAATGCGGTGGCGACCTGCCGCCCGAGGAGTTCGGGCGCAAGGCTGCAGCGGCGCTGGAAGCCAAAATCCTCGAGCTCGGTCCAGAGCGCGTTGCCGCGTTCATCGCTGAGCCGGTGCAGGGAGCGGGCGGCGTCATCGTCCCGCCCGAGAGCTACTGGCCCGCGGTACAGAAAATCATCGACAAGTACGGCATCCTGTTCTGCTCGGATGAAGTCATCTGCGGGTTTGGCCGCACCGGCCAGTGGTTTGGTTGCGAGTATTTCGGGACCCGCCCCGACTTCATGACCATGGCCAAGGCCATCACCTCGGGTTACCTGCCGCTGGGCGGGCTCATGGTGTCGGATAAAGTCGCCGACGTGCTGATCAACTCCGGCGGCGAGTTCTTCCATGGCTTTACCTACTCCGGGCACCCGGTCGCATGCGCCGTGGCGCTGGCGAACCTGGCGCTGATGAAATCCGAGGATATCGTCCGCCGGATCCGGGAAGAGACCGCACCGTATTGGCGCAAACAATTCATGACCCTGGCCGATCACCCTCTGGTCGGCGAGGCCCGGACACTCGGCTTGTTTGGCGCGCTGGAATTGGTACCCCGCAAGCCCTCACGGCAGTTTTTTGCGGAGCGCGGCACCGTCGGCACACGGGCGCGGGACCTGTGTGTGCAAAACGGCCTGGTGATGCGCGCTGTCTGGGACACGTTGATCACGGCGCCGCCGCTGGTGATCACCCGGGCCGAGATCGATGAGCTGGTCGCGAAAGCAAGTAAGACGCTCGATCAGTTGCACGCCGAGCTGCGTGGTGCTTCTCAGGTCTGAGCGGCTACGCTATAAGGATGGTTGGGGACTGACAAGCAACTCATCCAAGTCCGGGGTTCATACATGAAAGACGTTTCCGTTCGCACGGCCTTGCTGGCCGTTGCCAGCATCATCCTTGTTGCCGCCTGCGGCCAGAAGCCCGCAGAGCCGGCGGCGCCGGCGGCCGCGGGATCCA
>JAYUGT010000279.1:0-19796 GCA_043738315.1 Gammaproteobacteria bacterium | reverse complement strand
CGCTCATGCCGTAGATCAATCCGAAATTGATCGCCTTGGCCGAGCGGCGTTGATCCGCGGTGACTTCGCGCAGCGGCACACCGAACACCTCGGCCGCCGTGGCCTGGTGGATGTCGCGGTCCTCGGCAAAGGCAGCTAACAAACCAGCGTCGCCCGACAAGTGCGCCATGATGCGCAGTTCGATCTGCGAATAGTCAGCGGCTAACAACACGGCGCCCTCGGGCGCGATGAAGGCCTGCCGTATGCGGCGGCCTTCCGGTGTGCGTATCGGAATATTCTGCAGATTGGGATCCGAGGAACTTAGGCGCCCGGTTGCCGCCACTGCCTGGTGATAGCTGGTGTGCACGCGGCCGGTGTCCGGGTCGATCTGTTCCGGCAGTTTCTCCGTATAGGTACTACGCAACTTGGCGACGCCGCGGTACTCGAGAATCAAGCGCGGCAATACGTGCTCACCGGCAAGTTCTTCGAGCACATCCTCAGCCGTGCTGGGCTGCCCGGTGGCGGTCTTGCGCACCACCGGGATCTGCATCTTGTCGTAGAGGATGTGCTGCAACTGCTTCGGCGAATCGAGATTGAACGGCTGGCCTGCTTCCTTGTGTGCTTCCGCCTCGAGCCGGGTCATGGTTTCGGCGAGTTCGCGGCTTTGCTTGCGCAGCATGTCGCGATCGATGAGCACGCCGTAGTGCTCCATGCGCAGCAGCACCGGCACCAGCGGCTGCTCAAGGTCCTCGTACAGACTCTTGAGTTTCGGTTGCGCCGCAATTTGCGGCCACAGGTGCCGATGCAGCCGCATGGTGATATCGGCATCCTCCGCGGCATAGGCGGTCGCCTGGTCGAGCGCCACCTGGCTGAACGAAATTTGTTTCGCGCCCTTGCCGGTAACATCCTCGTAGTGGATCGTTGTCTGGCCGAGATAACGCTCCGCGGCCGAATCCATGTCGTGACGCGTCGCCACGCTGTTGAGGACGTAGGACTCCAGCATGGAATCGAAACGCATGCCGCCGAGCTGCACGCCATGGTTCGCCAGCACGTGCGCGTCATATTTCAGATGGTGGCCAAGCTTCGACGGCTGCTCCGATTCCAGCAGCGGCTTCAGCGCTTGGAGCACCGCCTCCCGTGTCAGCTGATCCGGTGCGCCAGGGTAGTCATGCGCGACCGGAACATAGGCCGCAAACCCGGGCTCGATGCAAAACGACAGGCCGACAATTTGCGCCTGCATGTAATTGAGGCTGGTGGTTTCGGTATCGAACGCGATCAGCTCGGCCGATTTCAGTTTTTCGATCCACGCGGCGAGCTGCGCTTCGGTGCTGACCATCTCGTAGTGCTTTTCAACCGCCGGCGGTGGCGCGACCGTTGTTAGCGCTGCAGGCGCCGCAGATGCGCTGCGGCTCGCGGCGCCGGCTTCAGCCTGCGGCGCGTCGCCACCCGGCAGCTGGCGCAGCAGGGAACGCAGCTCGAGCCTGGAGTAGAGCTCCCGCAATGCCTCGGTGTCCGCCGCCTTGCGCGTCAGGTCTTCGATCGAAACCGGCAATTCGAGATCACAGCGTATCGTGGCCAGCTGGCGCGACAGCGCCAGCGTCTCGAGTCCGGCGCGCAGGTTCTCGCCGACCTTGCCGGTGATCTCGCCGGCGTTAGCAACGATATTGTCGAGCGTGCCATATTGATTCAGCCATTTGGCGGCGGTCTTCGGTCCGACTTTGTCGATGCCCGGAATGTTGTCGGAGCTGTCGCCGACCAGCGCGAGATAATCGATGATCTGCTCGGGCCAGACATCAAACTTCGCCTTCACGGCAGCGCGGTCGTATTTCGAGCCGCTCATGGTGTTGATCAGGCGAATTTCCTCGCCGACCAGCTGCGCCATGTCCTTGTCGCCGGTCGAGATCAGTACCTTGAGCCCGCGCTGCGCGGCGTTGCGCGCCAGCGTGCCGATGACATCATCGGCTTCCACGCCCGCTACGCGCAGCAGCGGCAGCCCCAGCGCCTGCACCGCAGCTAACAACGGCTCGACCTGCGCGCGCAGGTCGTCCGGCATCGGCGGGCGATGCGCCTTGTACTCGGCGAACAGGTCGTCGCGAAACGTGCGGCCCGGCGCATCGAACACCACCGCGATCCTGGCCGGCATAAAGGTATTGAGAAAACTGTTGAGCATGTTCAGCACGCCGAAGACCGCGCCGGTCGGTTCGCCGCGCGAATTGCTGAGCGGCGGCAGTGCGTGAAAAGCCCGGTAGAGGTACGACGAGCCGTCTACCAGCACGAGATCGGGTGCATCCATACGTTAGCGTGGCGGCTTCGGCTCGTCCTGCGGCGATTTCGGAGCGGGGGAGGAAGCGGGCGGGGCCGGCGGGGCGGGCTCGGCCGGCGTCTGTGTGGGCCTGGTAATGACCTCGCCACCGGAGTCGGGCAGGTACAGCGGCCCTTTCTGGCCGCAGCCGGGCAGGATAGTAACCATCACGAGGATCAGGCTGCAGGCAAGTCGTGCGAGGCGCATGCGCTGAGTATAGTCGGAGCCGGGTAGGGGGTCGTCATGGTCTCATTGGTTTTCCTGCTGCTGGCCGCCGCGGAGCTGGTCCTGCTGGGCTGGGTGCTGCGCCAATTTGCCGCGACGCGCGAACCGTCATTGGCGCTGGCCGGGGTCCCGCTGGCGCTGCAATGGGCGGACGCCGGAATCATCGGCGTCGGCGCCTGGCTCGGTGAGGGTGGGACGCTGCTGTGGTTCAACCAACTGCGTTTCTTCTGGCACGTTGTTACGCTGCCGGTGCTGATCATCGGCGTCGGCTCGATCCTGCGCGCGGCGCGCTTTCCCGGGCTAACAAAATCCTGGGTCATGGCGCTGTTCTGTATCACGGCCGTGTTCGCCTGGGCGTGGCAATGGCCGTGGTGGCCGCAGGCGGAATTTCATCCGGCCTGTTACGCGGACACGTTGCGGTACGTGAACAGGGTGGCAGCCGACCAGATGTGTCGCGCAGGCCAGTCCATGGGCGCGTCAGCCGGATTCCCGTCGGTGGGCCTGGTCGTGATCGTCATGGAACTGCTCGCCGGCCTCTGGCTGTGGCGCCGGAGCGGCTGGCCGTGGCTGGCGCTGGGCGCGCTGCTGGTGTTGATAACGGCCGGCACGGCGCAGATGCGCCACGGCATGCTGCCCTCGTTTGTGGGCGATGGCCTCGCGATGCTGGCGTTTGCCGCGACCGCGCTACGCGCGCATCAATGGCGGCGTGCCGGCGCCTGAATGCGCCTCAGCTCTGGCTGTAGTTGCCGACCGGCTTCTGGTCGCGCAGCGCCAGCCAGCCACGCGCGACGCGGTAGATGATCCAGACGCCGATTATCAGCACGCCTAACACAAAGGTGCCGAATCCGACGATGACGATCATCAGCGGCAGGCTGATGACGGTGACCACCGCCAGCATCGCCACGGCGCCCCAGAAGGTGCGGATCTGCCAGCGAAAATGCGACTCAAGGTAGGTGCCCCTGGCATCGCTCTGGCGGACGTAGTTCATGATCACGCCGACCAGCGATGGCAGGCCGAGCAGGAACGCGCCTACGACGCTCGCGGAACCTAACACGCCGATCAGCACCGACAGGGTGTGCAGCGCGTAGATGATGTGCGTGTAATTGGTCAGAGAGGCGTCGGGAACACGCAACCCGGTCGCGCCATCAATGGTGCTGGATTCGCTCATGGCGCCATCATGGGGTTTGGTGCGCAGAATGCAAGAGGCGGGGCATTTCCGGGATCCGGAGTCAGCGCGCCCGGGAGACCGACATCTCGACGCGCAGTCCCAGCGCCCAGGCGTTGGCGAGCTGCGGGTCCATGCCGGGGTTCACCACATACTGCAAGCTTGGCTGGAGCGTCAGCCACCCCGCGACGGGCGCGCGCCAGGTCAGCTCCAGGACAGTTTCGCTGCGTTCTACCGGCGTTCCATTGCGAACCGCGAGCTGACGGAAGCGGTGGCTGTTGCTCGCGTGGGCGATCGCGAAGCCAAGGGCGTCATCGGGTCGCGCGGCGCTGAGACCGTGCACGACAACGCCGGTGCCGACAAATCCCGACAGCTGGTTGAAACGTGTTTCGGCAACGCCCGCGCGCAGGAATCCGCTGATGCTGGAGTTGCCCTGCGATCGGAACGGCCGTTCAGCTAACAAATAGAAGCCCTGGTTGCCGTCGGCACGCAGCGGAGCACCGCTTGTGTCCAGTTCGTCGATCGAATCAAATTCCGCCGTGTAACGCCAGGCACCCAGCGCCAGTTTCGAGAAGCCGGCGGTTGTGCCGCCGATTTCAACAGCTAACAAGGAGCCTTCCGTGCGGTCGAGATGAAAGCCGGTGCGATCCGGGTGGTCCAGTTCGCCCGGCACGCCGTCCAGTGCGGCGAACTGCCAGTAGAACCGACCGGTGCCGCCCTTGACACGCAATGCCAGCCCGGGAACCGGGAAGATCGACGGCCCGTTCAGGCCGGACTGCGACACATCTGGTCCGATGCCATGTGAAGAGTTGATAAACAGCGCGGATGCATCCAGCGCGTTGAACTCGGTGTTGAAGTCGTAAAGTCCGAAGCGCACCGATGGCGCGCGCTCATTGCCGAAGCTGTAGTCGGCCCAGATTTCGTACAGGCGCCAGGTAGACACGCCTTCGATGTTAGACAGTACTTGCCGCTCACCGACGTAACGGGTGCCGAACAGATGACCATTGTTGTACATCGCGTGCGCACGCAGCTTGAGTCCGGGCCAGCGACTCGCGTTGAGGTCGGCAATCAGATCCAGGCTATCGAGGTAGTCGCCGCCAGTCTTGATGCCGCCTTTGAGATTCCGCCAGGCTTCGCCCTTGTAAGCTGCCCGCAGTGCCAACGCATTGCAATCGGTCGAGCCAGGTTGCTCGCAGGCCACTGCGGGCGTGGCGAGAGCCACGGCAGCTAACACAACGACAACGAATGACCTCAGCGTCGGAGCCATGACAAACCTTTGGCAATTGTGGCGCTACGCGCAGACCCGTTCTGGCGGAACCCGTCGAACTTCCCGGGGCGATTTTGACGTGGCCCGCCGCCAGCGTCGTTACTTCACGCGGGTGCTGTCCGCTACGCGCATGCGGGCCGCGACAACGAGTGGCCGGCTAGCGCAAGCGCCGGAGGCGTTCGGCCGGACTGATGACGTCCGTCAGTCGAATACCAAACTTGTCATTGACAACAACCACTTCGCCGTGCGCGATCAGTGTGCCGTTGACATAGACATCCAGCGGCTCGCCGGCCGCGCGATCGAGCTCCACGACTGAACCCTGATTGAGTTGCAGAAGATTGCGAATCGGCACGCGGGTGCGACCCGCTTCCATCGACAGCGATACCGACACATCCAGTATCACATCGAGGTTGACGTCCTTGCCGGCCGCCGTTTCGGCGCTGCCAGGCGCAACCGCAGCCGCATCTGCAGCCGCCGGGGATTCAGTCGGATCGGATTGGACAGCTTCGTGAGATGCAGGATCATTCATGAGGGTTCTCTCAACGGGTGCCGGAATTCGCAGGGGGCGAACGGCCGTGGATCAGGCGTTCGTTTACCTGCACGGCCATCTGACCGCGCGACACGCCGAAACCGCCGCGCAGGATGGGAACGTCTTCCGCGTAGACGGTAACGCCGCCCTGAAAATCGCAGGGAACCACGTCACCGGGCCTGAGGTTGATCAGGTCGCCGAGCGACATGCTGCCGCGACCGAATACGGTTGTCAGGTCGACATCGCACTCTTCGATTTCTTCGCGCAGCGCGACGGCCCAGCGGCCGTCTTTTTCGGAGCGCTCGCCCTGGGCACCGGCGTCGAGGACTTCGCGCATCGGTTTCAGTGCGGAATAGGGAATGGTGACGTGCAGTTCGCCGCTGCTGCCATCCAGTTCAATTTCAAAGGAAGACACTACGACCACTTCGCTCGGGCTGACAATGTTGGCGAACTGCGGATTCGTTTCCGCAGCCTGGAATTCGATCGTGATGTCGAGCACGCTGGACCAGGCGTCCTTGAGATCGGTGTAGGTTGCCTGCAGCAGCATCTGTACGATGCGAATTTCTGCAGCCGTAAAGTCGCGCCCTTCCATGGCTGCAACGCGGCCCTTGCCGCCAAAAAAATTGTCGACGACTGAAAAGACCAGCCGCGGCGCGATGACGATCAGTGAAGTGCCGCGCAGCGGATTGATCTTCACCATGTTGAGGCTGGTCGGTACCTGCAGCGACTGGATGTAGTCGCTGTATTTCAGGGTCTTGATGCCGCGGACCGAGATCGCAGCGCTGCGTCGCAGGATGCCGTACAGGCTGGTGCGATACAGGCGCGCAAATCTTTCGTTGATCATTTCCAGCGTCGGCATGCGTCCACGCACGATCCGCGCTTCAGTGCCAAGATCGTATTGCCGCACATCTCCGGGTACCGGCGCGGGGTCGGTCTTCACCGTACCCTTCTTCATGCCGGTAAGAAGTGCTTCGATTTCTTTCTGGTTGAGTACTGCTTCAGCTGTCATGCCCGATCTACAAGCAAGCGGCATGCCATGTCCCGGAGCGTGAGCTGCGTCACGTTTGCGCGCCTCGCGCGCCAAAAAAACGACGTTAGCTCAGGTCCCGGGGGCGGTCGAGCACCGCCATGGTCAGGCGTGAAACGCAGATCAGCGCGCCGCTGGCATCGGCGATGTCGATGCTCCAGACCTGGCTGCGGCTGCCAAGGTGCAGCGGCCGCGCCGTGCCGGTCACCAGGCCACCCAGGGGAACGGCGCGAATATGGTTGGCGTTTATGCCCTGGCCGACGCAGGAATGACGCCGCCGGTCGACGACGAAGTTGGCGGCGACGCTGCCCAGCGTTTCAGCCAGTACTACCGAGGCGCCGCCATGCAGCGCGCCGAACGGTGTGCAGGTGCGTTCGTTGACCGGCATGACGCCCCGTAGAAAATCCGCACCCAGCTCGGTCAGCACGATGCCGACATGCTGCGCCATGGTGTCCTGCTGAAACCGGTTCAGCTGCTCGACAGTGACTTCGCCTTTCCAGATGCTCACGGTTTGCCGCCACGGTATTTTGCAGCGATGCGCTGGTAGGCTTCGCGAAACGGGATGCCTTCGCGCACCACCAGCGCGTTAGCTTCCTCGGCGGCATGGATCGACGGATCGAGGCGGATGTTCTGCGGATTGAATCTCATGCCATCGATGGCGCGCGCCAGGATCGCGCTCGCCGCCAGGCCAAGATCGATGCCGCGGAACAGCGGAACTTTCAGCAGCTGCAGGTCGCGCTGATAACCGGATGGCAGCTTGCTGACAATTCCCAGCGCCTCGACCAGGCAGGCTGACGCGGATGCCGTGCGGCCGCGCAACAGCTCAAATACGTCGGGGTTGCGCTTCTGCGGCATGATCGACGAGCCGGTGGTGAAATCGTCCGGCAGCGCTACATAGCCAAACTCCTGCGTATAGAACAGAAGCACGTCCGACGACAGGCGGCCGTAGTCCTGCATCAGCAGTGCGACCTCGAACAACAGCTGCGCTTCGGCCTTGCCGCGCGACAGTTGCACCGCAGTGACCGGTTCCTGGGGCGCGGCGAAGCCCAGCGCCGCGGCGGTGGCACTTCGCGACAAGGGCAGGCCCGGAGTTCCGTAGCCTGCCGCAGAACCTAACGGGCTCAACGACAGCCGCCGCTGGGTGGCCTTGATGCCGGCCGCATCATCGCGGATCCCGGCGGCGAATCCGCCGGCCCACAGCGCGACACTGCTCGGCATCGCCTGCTGCAGGTGCGTGTAGCCCGGCAGCGCAATTGCGCCCTGCCGCGCGGCAAGCGCGTCGAGCGCTGCCGCCACGTCTTCCGCCGCCGACTGTAATTGACCGACCGCGTCGCGCAGGTACAGCCGCAGCGCCGTCAGGACCTGGTCGTTGCGCGAACGGCCGAGGTGCACGCGGCCGCCGGCCGGACCGATCATCGCAGTGAGCCTCTGCTCGAGTGCGGTCTGCCCGTCTTCGTCGGCGAGTTCCACCCGCCACTCGCCGCGCGCATGGCTGGCAGCGAGCTGCTTCAGGCCGTCGCGGATCAGTTGCAGATCCGCGGCACCTAACAAATTCTGCGCGGCCAGCATCTCGGCGTGCGCGATCGAGGCGCGGACGTCATAGGCGACCAGGCGATCATCCAGCGCGTGGTCCTCGCCGGCGGTGAAGGCGAGCACCTGCGCGTCCAGTGGCGCGCCCTTGTCCCAGAGTCGGCTCATGATTGCATCAGCTGGCCGCGCTGCCGGTCTGCTGCTCCGCCGGCGAAAGCGCGTGCGTGTCGGCAACGATCATCGTGCCGGTGCCTTCGTTGGTGAAGACTTCGGCAAGGATGCCTTCCTGTGACTTGTAGGAAATCACGTGCACCCGGCGCACGCCGCCGCGAATCGCATCTTCGATGGCCTTGGCCTTGGGCAGCATGCCGTCCTTGATCGCGCCGCTGTCGCGCAGTTTCTTGAGGCCTGCGAGGTCGGTGTATGAAATGACCGAACCCGGATCCTCGACCCGCTCCAGGATGCCGGGCGCGCCGGTGCAGAGGATCAGCTTCTCGGCATCCAGTGCCGCGCCGATCGCGCTTGCGACCGTGTCGGCGTTGATATTGAGCAGCGTGCCGTTGCTGTCGGCGGACAGCGGGCTGACAACAGGCATCAGGCCATTGTCGAGGAGCTTGCGCAGCACCGTCGTATCGACCTTGTTGATGTCGCCGACGAAGCCATAGTCGACGGTCTCGCCGCTGCCGTCCGTTAGGCGAACCGGCGCACGCTTGTGAGCCTGGATCAGTCCGGCATCGACACCACTCACGCCGACGGCATCGATGTCGATGTCGCGGCAGATGGCCAGGATCCGCGTGTTGATCAGGCCGTTGAGAACCATGGAAGTGATATCGATGGACTTCTGGTCGGTGACCCGCCGACCCTGCACCATGCGCGTGGGCACGCCGAGCTTTTCGGTCAGCTCGGTCAGCTGCGGACCTCCGCCATGGACGAACACGACCCGCACGCCAAAATAGTGCAGGATCGCGATCTGCTCGATCAGTCCGCGCGTGGCGTCCATGTCGCCAAACACACCGCCGCCCGCCTTGACGACGAAAGTCTTGCCCTTGTAGAGGCGCATGTACGGCGCTGCATTACGCAAGGCTCTGATCGCAATTGTCTGGTCGGTCCGGGACATCATCATGGGTCGTGTACTCCTAACGGGCTAACAGGCGATGCAGCACGGCGGTCTGCGCGGTAAGTCGGTTGTAGGCTTCTTGCAGAACGAGGCTGCGCGGACCGTCCAGCACTTCGTCCGCGATGGCGACATTCCTGCGCACCGGCAGGCAGTGCATCAGGCGGCAATCGGCGGCGGCGATCGTGAACCAGCTGTTCTGCACGCACCAGTCGCCGAGGCTGGCGCGCAGCGCGGCGTCCGCCTTGATGTCGCCATAAGCGGCAGTCGCGCCCCATTCCTTGGCGTACACCACCTGTGCGCCGGCCAGCGCCGCGGCACGATCGTCCGTCTCGGTGACCGAGCCACCGGACGCAGCCGCGGCGGTGCGCGCTTTTTGCATGATGGCCTCGGGCAGCGCAAAGCCTTCGGGCCGCAGCACCGTGACCTGCATGCCGCGCATCGCGGCCATATGCAGCGTGGCCGCGGGGACCGCGAGCGGCAGCGCACGCGGGTGGTTGACCCAGGACAGCACGAACTTGCCGTGCGTGGGAATCGCGCAATCGTCCAGCGTTTTCCAGTCGGCCAGTGCCTGGCAGGGATGGTTCACCGCCGACTCCATGTTGATCAGCGGCTTGTTGACCAGCGATGCCATGGCGTTGAAATTCGACTCAGCGAGATCCGCGCCGAGGTCCTTGCCTTCGGCAAATGAGCGGATACCTAACACGTCGCAGTAGGACGCGAGTACCGGGATGCCCTCGCGCACGTGCTCGGCGGAGGCGCCATTCATGGTGGTGCCGAGACGGGTCTCGAACAGCCAGGTGCCCTGGCCAGGCACAATGACAAATGAGCTGCCACCGAGGCGCGCCATCGCCGCCTGGAAAGAAGCCAGCGTCCGCAGCGACGGGTTCATGAACAGCAGGCCCAGCATCCGGCCGGCTAACGCCTGCGGCTCCGGCTGGCGTTCCAGGCGCGCAGCCAGCGCCAGCAGATCGACAATCTCTGCGCGCGAAAAATCAGCGAGGTCCAGGAAGCGTTTCATGTCAGCCGAGCGCCAGCAGCGCCTCCCGCAGCAGGTCGACATGCGATTCCTGCAAGATGTACGGCGGCAGCAGGCGCAGCACCGCCGGGTCACCGCTGGTGCCGCAGAGAATATTGCGTTTCAGCAGCTCAGGCTGCAGCTCCTTCGCGGGACGTTTGCAGATCATTCCGTGCAGGAAGCCCGCGCCCTGATGACCCGTGACAGGACCCACCGTGCAGGTGTTGCGGATGTACTGCGACACGCGCTGCACGTTAGCCATCAGGCCCTCGTTCTCGATCGCATCGACGACCGCCTCGACGACCGCACAGGCCATCGGCCCGCCACCGAATGTGGTGCCCAGGCCTTCAAGCTTGAGCGCGGCGGTGACGCGCGGCGTCATCAGCAGCGCTGCTACCGGAAAGCCGTTACCGAGCGCCTTGGCGGCCGTAATCATGTCAGCCGCGACGCCGTACATGTTAGCTGCGAAAGGCCAGCCGCTGCGGCCCATGCCGATCTGCACTTCGTCGAATATCAGCAGCGCGCCGACCGCGTCGCAACGCTGGCGCAGCGCGGCGAGAAAATCCCGTCCCATGTCGAAGGCGCCGCCGACGCCCTGCACCGGCTCGACGATGACGGCCGCGGTGTCCTGGGTGACATGCGTGGCAATGGCGCTGACATCGCGCCGCGGCATGAAGCTCACATCGAAAGGCGTGCGCGGGAACTCATACCATTTCCCGGCGGCGCCATACGTCAATGCGCCGGCCGCGGCGGTGCGCCCGTGGAAAGCGCCTACGACCGCCGCAATTTGCTTGCGGCGCGTCATCTTGAAGGCCATGCGCAAGGCGTTTTCGTTAGCCTCGGCGCCGGAGTTCACGAAGAACACGCTGTCGAAGCTGCCGCCGGCAAAACGCGCCAGTTTCTCTGCGGCCCGCGCCCGCACCTGCATCGGCACGGCGTTGCTCTGGAAATTGCAGCTCGCAGCCTGCGCCTGCAGCGCGCGGGTCCAGCCCGGATGGCCGTAGCCCAGCGCGGCAACCGCATGGCCGCCGTAAAGATCCAGGATCTTGCGCCCGTCGCGGGTGTGCAGCCAGACGCCGTCGGCGTGCACGACTTCGATCGGGTATTGCGCGAACACCGGGGCCAGGTGATCAGGCGGACTCGTGGAACTGATTTCAGCGTTCATGTGCGTTCTGAAAGACCGGATAAGAGGTGCAAGTAGTGCGCTGCCCAGCAGGCGAGATGCCTGCTCGGGAACGCCGTGAACCCATCCATGGGGGCTCCGGGCGCGACGTCCTGTCGCGCACGGTCCCGAGCAGGCATCTCGCCTGCTCGGCAGCTCGCGGCGTGCACGTCTTGCACGTTTGCTTCGACATCGCGCCATGGTCGCCTGATTCAGCTCGCAACCGCCGGCCTAACAGGCTCCGCCGGTCGGTGGCGATCGAGCTGTGCGCGAGCGCATACGGTGGCAGCGAGGCGGGACGGCAGCACAAGAGTCCTTTCCGGACCGTGCGCGACAGGACGTCGCGCCCGGAGGCTCCATGGATGGATTTACGCCGTTCCGGATAGGACTCTTGTGCTGGCGGCACGCCGCGTTTGTCGTCACTTCTGTTCGTGTAGAGCATCATCAAGTCCACCCAGCCGCCGGCGCCGTCAGGCCCGCGGTTTCCGGCAGATTGAACAGGCGGTTCATCCACTGCACCGCGCCCCCCGCCGCGCCCTTGTTGAGGTTGTCGGCGACGCTCATGACCGCGACAGTCCGGCCGTTAGCTGCGGCGGACAAGTGCGCGTAATTGCTGGCGACGATGTCCTTGACGCGCGGCGCGCTGTCGAGCACACGCACGAACGGTTTGTCCGCGTAATATTCGCGCAGCCGGGCAATGACGCCCGCGCTGTCCAGCGCAGTTGTCAGCTTGCCCTGGATCGTGGCGTGTATGCCGCGCGCAAATGGCCCGGAGTGCGGCACGAACGCGATGTCGGCGTCGACACCGGTCGCAGCCAGTGCGCAGGCACGTATTTCCGGCGCATGGCGGTGCGCGAGCGCGCTGTAGGAATACAGGTCGCTGTGCCGCAGCGGGTGGTGCGTGCCATCAACCGGCTTGCGGCCCGAGCCGGTGCTGCCGGTGACGCCGGAAACGAACAAGGTCGGTTCAACCAGCTTCATGGCCAGCAACGGCACCACTGCTAACAGGGTGGTGGTCGCGAAGCAGCCGGGATGGGCCACATGCGGAGTTGCAAGCCTGGCGAGATGTTCCGGGACCGCGCAGGTGAAGTCGGCGAGCCGCTGCGGCGCGCCGTGCGCATGTTTGTAGACGGCCGCGTAGGCGGCGGCGTCGCGGAAACGATAGTCCGCGGAGATATCGACCACGCGCGGCTTGGTGCCGGCCGCCGCTGCCGCAGTGAGGAGCTTGTCGATCAATTCGGCGCTGACACCGTGCGGCGCCGCGGAAAAAACCGCACATGCTGGCAGGCTGGTGACCAGCCGCTCGATCTCCGCCTGCGATTTGAAGGCCGTGTCACCTAACACCGAGGCCAGATGGGGGAAAGATCTGCCCACCGGCTCGCCGGGCTGTGAATCCGACATGACCCCGGCGAGTTCAAACACCGGGTGGCCTGACACCAGCCGCACGACTTCGCCGGCCACGTAGCCGGTGCCGCCGAGTACCAGGGTTGGAATGCGTTGGACCATGCTGCGTCTCAGGCGTTGGCAACGGCCGGGAACTTGGCGCCGAGGCCAATCGACTCGATCACCCAGTCGCCGAGCGCCGCGCCGTTGCTGATGGCGTTGTAGGCCTTCACATCGAGCGCTTTCTCGATGATGTCGACGCCGACGGCATTGTCGGTGGCGGGACCGGTCACCGCCGACGGGTTCACCTGGAAGCGGTCGCGCAGCAGCTTGACGCCGCCCCAGGCCGCAACCGGGTCGTTCGCCGACAGCACCACCGAGGTCAGGCCCTTGCGGATGTCTTCGCATTCCAGGATGGCATCGACACCGTAGGTGCCCAGGATGCCGTCGCCCAGTTCGAACACGATGACATCCGGCTTGTTAGCCGACAGCTCGGTCAGCATGGTGCGCGTCAGCGCCGGGCCGTTCTGCGACGTGGTCGAAATGACGCCGAGGTCGGTGAAAATCATGGTATTTCTCGCGCCCGCGTCTTCCATGGCCAGGATGTCGCGGCGCAGTGAAACGCCGGTGGCCTTGAAGCAATCGACCGTGAGTCCACGATGGCGCATGCGCGAGACCATCGCGCAGGCTGCCGCTGTCTTGCCGGCTTCCATGCAGGTGCCGGCCAGCGCCACAACCGGGACGCCGTGCGTGTCGAGGGTCGCGTCCATGTTGAGCCGCCGGTAACCGGCGCGCGCCGGCACGCCGATGCGTTCACCGAGGTACGGAAACGTCAGGACCACGCCGATCACACGGCAGTCGAACGGCTTGCCCTTGTCCGGATTGATCGAGTCGCAGATGCCTAACACGCCGCCGATGTTGAGCATCTGCAGGATGTCGCCCGGCTTGATCGACTCCGGCACGTGGCCCGAGTAGCCGAACAGCGCCTTGCGGTGACCGAGCGCGCCAACCACGATGTCACCCTTGCCAACCTTGGCCATTCGGCCGCTGGTCAGTTCCAGCGTGTTGTAGTTGCTTTTGTTAGTCAGCACCTCGACCACGACGACCACGCCTTCCTCGGAAGGCAGGTTCTCGGTGGCGACGCGCAACTCGCGGCCCAGCCCGCAGGCCTGGGTGACTGAAGCAACTTTATCGACGACGACTGATGTCATCTGTTTATTTCCGCTCCGCTAAAGATTGTGCGCGCTCGCCGGCACGACGGTGAAATACGCCCGGCAGGCCGACAATGCGCGAGAAGCCAAGCGCATCGGCCGCGGTCCATTCGCCTGCCGCTTCGCCATAAACGCCTTTCGAGGCAGCCATCAGTGAATACGGCGATTCGACACCCTCGACAAACAGCGAGCCGGGTCGAAACAGCAGATTCACGGTCCCGGACACGCGTTCCTGTGACGATAACATCAGCGCTTCGATGTCGCGGCAGGCCGGATCCAGCAACTGCCCTTCGTGTACCCAGTCGCCATACCACAGCGCCAGCATTTCCTTCATGCGCTGCTGGCGCGCAGTCAGCACCAGCTTCTCGAGTTCACGATGCGCAACTAACAAAGTCTCTGCAGCCGGCGCCTCGAACGCCACGCGCCCCTTGGTGCCGATGATGGTGTCGCCCAGATGGATGCCGCGGCCAATCGCGAACTGGCCGCCGATGACTTCGAGCCGCTCGATGATTTCCACCGGCGACAGCTGCTTGCCATCGAGCGCCACCGGCCGGCCCTGCCTGAATTCGAGCTGATGGTGCTGCGGATAGGCCGGCTTCAGGAATGCGTCTTTGGACAGGACCCAGGCGTCGTCCGGGATACTGCCCGCAGAGGTGAGTGTTTCCTTGCCGCCGATGGTGACGCCCCACAGGCCGCGGTTCGTTGAATAGGCTGCGCCGAATGGCGGCACCGGCAGCTTGCGTTGCTGCAGGAATTCCAGTTCTTCCTGGCGCTTGAAGGCCTGGTCGCGCACCGGCGCGATCACTTCGAGATCCGGGGCCAGCGTGCGCAAGGCGACTTCGAAACGCACCTGGTCGTTGCCGGCGGCGGTGCAGCCATGCGCGATGCTGCTGGTGCCCAGCCTGCGGGCCATGTGCGCCATGGTCTGTGCCTGCATGACGCGCTCCGCGCCGACCGACAGCGGATACAACTGGCCACGCTTGACGTTGCCCATGATCAGGAAGCGCAGCACCTGCTCGAAATAATCGCTGCGCGCATCGACCTGATGATGTTCCACGGCGCCTAACGCCAGCGCGCGCTCGCGCAGCATCCGGGCGCCCTCGGCGTCGATGCCGCCGGTGTCCACTGTGACCGTGATGATCGGGCGGTCGTAGTTCTCGCGCAGCCAGGGCACCAGGAAGGAGGTGTCCAGGCCACCCGAATAGGCGAGCAAAATAGGCTGGGTCATGATGCTAACAAAAACTCCGGAAATGCGGGGGTGTCAGATGCCGAAGGATTCGCGCAGGCGCCCGCGTACCTGGGCTTGTGCGCGCGCATCGCGCGTGGCAATGAAGATCGTGTCATCGCCCGAGATCGTGCCGACGATCTCGGGCCAGTCGCTGCGATCGATCGCGATGGCGACGCTCTGCGCGGCGCCGACCGTGGTCCTGATGACAGTGAGCGACGGCCCCGCAGTGTCGACCGCGCGCACGAACTGGGCGAGGGTGTCGAAGTCGCGGTTGGTGCGCGCCGTTTCATCGCCCGGCGGCAGGTAACGGCCGCTTGCCTTGAGCACGCCGAGATCGCGCAGGTCGCGGCTCACGGAAGATTGGGTGACTTTGTGCCCTTCGCGTTTCAGCAGCCGCACCAGGTCGCCCTGGCCGCGCACGGCCGAGCCGCGCAGCAGGCGCAGGATCGCGGAACGACGTTCGGCCTGGTGAAAATCTGCATGCATAAATATCTGTTCATTATGCATATTCATGCAGAGACCGTCAATAACGAAAACGACGCGGCGCCTGTGCGCCACGTCGCAATCGTGTCAGCGGCGGCTGCGGACTTTCAGGTCTGGTCGCGGCCGCCGACGAAGCGGTAAACCACAGCGCCTACCGCGGCGCCCGCCAGCGGCGCGACCCAGAACAGCCACAGCTGCTGCAACGCCCAGCCACCCGCCAGCAGGGCGGGGCCAGTGCTGCGTGCCGGGTTTACCGAGGTGTTGGTGACCGGGATGCTGACCAGGTGAATCAGCGTCAGCGCGAGACCAATGGCAATCGGTGCAAAACCGGCCGGCGCACGCTTGTCCGTGGCGCCGAGGATGACCAGCAGGAAGCCCGCGGTCATCACGACCTCCATGACCAGGCCCGACAGCATGGTGTAAGCGCCCGGCGAGTGTTCGCCGAAGCCATTCGCCGCGAGCCCGTTGACCGCGAGGTCGTACCCCGGTTTGCCGCTGGCCACGAACAGCAGCACCGCGGCCGCGGCGATGGCGCCCAGCACCTGCGCGATCCAGTACGGAATCAGGTCCCTGGCCGGAAACCTTCCTGCGACCACCAGGCCTAACGAGACGGCCGGATTGAGATGGCAACCGGATATGTGCCCGATCGCATAGGCCATCGTCAGCACCGTGAGGCCGAATGCCAGCGACACGCCGACCAGGCCAATGCCGACATCGGGAAAGGCCGCCGCCAGCACCGCGCTGCCGCAACCGCCCAACACAAGCCAGAATGTGCCGAGCAACTCGGCGCCGAGTTTTTGAACCGAAGCCATTGCTGCTTCCAGGAATTTTTGTTAGCTGTTATTTTTCGATCGTGTAGACAAGTTCCGCACTGCGCTCTTTGCCGGCCTCAGTGCGGATTGTCCAGCGATCATCCAGAGCGTAGCGCATCTTGATGGTATTTATCGACTCGGCCAGCGAAATTCCATAGCTGACATAGAGATGCGGCGACAGGTACTTGCCCAGCACCAGCGAGGTCGAGTTGTCGAGAGCCTGCTCGATGCTGACATCGTCCACGCCCACCCGCGAACCGAGCTGCTGCGCAATGATGGCGCCGCCCTGCGCGAGCAGTTCGCTGCGCGCCGCGCCCGAACGGCTCGGGTCCTGCGCGCGGTCGATATTGCCGCCCGCAAGGATCAGCGACACGATCTGTGACTGCGGCAGCGAAGGTGTCGAGAAGAAAGTCATGCGCGGCGCCTGCAGCGTGCCGCGGACGTTGACGCCGGCGATGACTTCCGGGTACTGCTTGGTGGCGCGGATATCGATGGCCGGATCGCTGACCAGGCCGCCGTTGAACTGCAGGCGGCCTCGTTCGATGTCGAGTCGCCGCCCAAACGCCGCGTACTTGCCCTCGGCGACATTGAGTTCGCCGTTAGCATGGGTGGTGCCGTCCTCGGCGCTGTGCGTCAGGATGCTGCCAGTCAGCCGGCCCGACAGACCGAAGGTGTCCAGCGTCACCTGGTCGCCGAGCGTCATGCGAATGCTCGTGACAACCTGCGTGCGCGACGCATCGGTGGCCGTGGGCGTATCCGCCAGCACTTCATCATTGGAGGTCAGGACCGCGCCCGCGAGATCGGCCGGCGCAATTTTTGCGACCGGCAGTTTCACCTCGCCGCTCACTTCAATCCGGCGGCCGTCCATTTTGAACAGCAGGTCCGGTGATGCGAGGATCCTTGCCTCGGGAACATTGACTGCTAACAAGTCGGTACCCTTGAGGCGCAGCTGGCCGTGAACCAGGCCCTGTTCCCAATAGAGCGTGCCGCCGGCGCTCAGCGCGCCGGCGCCGACCTTGCTGGTCGAGTCGAACGCCAGCCGGTTGGCTGCTACGCTGGCGTCGGCGGTCAGCTGGCGCAGCGCGAGGTTGATCGCGTACAGGTCCAGCTCGCCTTCGCTCAGGTGCATCTTGCCGTCGGCGCGTGGCGCACCCAGCGTCCCGCCAAACCCAAGATCAAGCGTCATCTTGCCGCCCACGCGATCGATGTCCTGTGACAGCAATGACAGGAAACTCAGGGTACGGGATTCGGCGCGCAACTGCGCCTGCAGCGGCCAGTCGCGGTAATTGAGTGCGCGGCCGCCGCTGCGGCGCGTCGCCGTCAGGCTGCCATCGACAAAGCCCAGGTTACCGGCGTCAAGTTTCAGGATGCCGAGCAACTTGTCGCTGTCGATATCCAGCGCCAGGTCGCCGCTGCCTAACGCCAATACGTCCTCGCGGCCGCGCGTGCGCAAGCGCCGCAGGCGCGCATCGCGTAAACGCGCGCGTACCTCGCCAACAAAGGCGTTGTCGCCGGAACCGTGCAGCTCGAGTTCACCGCCGATCGTGCCGTCGTAAATGACTTTGGCGGTGAGC
This sequence comes from Gammaproteobacteria bacterium, assembly GCA_043738315.1. Taxonomy (GTDB): domain Bacteria; phylum Pseudomonadota; class Gammaproteobacteria; order Steroidobacterales; family Steroidobacteraceae; genus UBA964. The sequence goes on along the minus strand of JAYUGT010000279.1, from coordinate 1,787 downwards.
CCCGCAGTCAGCGCGTCCAGTGGCAGATTGTTAGCAGACAATGCCGTGTGCCATGCAGCCCCATTCCAGGACCCTTCCGGGCAAACCTGTGCGGCTGCGCCACGCAGGCAGAATCGCTCGAAGCGTCCGGAATCCAGGTTCACGACAATGCCTGCCGGCGCTGTTAGCTTCAGGTGCAGGGCCGCTTTGTTGTCAACCTCGATGCTGCGCCAGCGGCCGCGCCAGGCACCGCCGGAAAATGCGCCGTCGGCGCTGGAGCGCAGCAGGATGTCGCTCATTTGCGCTTCGAAATGCGCGACACTGGCTTCGGCCGGGCCGTCCAGCGTAAACGACAGCCGTTGCACGCGCCGGCCAGCGATAGAGATTTCGCGCGCGTCGAGGTCGATCGTCGAAGTCCTGCGGGCACGCGCATCAAGATCCACTTTTGCGTCGACCCGCGCGACTTGCAGATCATCAAGCAACAGGTCGCGGCCGCTGGCCTGCAATGCGATGACAGGCTCGGAATTCGGCCCGCGCCAACTGCCGCTCGCACGCAGCCTGCCGCGGCTGCCCGGCGCCAGGATCGCGAGATCACTCGCGACGACATTGAACTTCAGGTCGCGCGCGGCGGGTCCAATGAAACCGTCCAGATCCAGCGCTAATCCGCCAGCAGCAAGCCTGACCTGGTTAAAATGCCAGTCGGCGCCGCGGCGTTGAATCTTGCCGCTGCCGCGTGCCGGGGCGCCGCGAACCCGGCCGGCCAGATTGCGAAATTCGGCGTCGAGGTTCTCGCCGCCGCCGTAACCCTCACCCGAACCCTGGTAGTTGAAACTGACTCGCCCTGGCAGGGCGGCGCGCAGCTGCGCGGTATCCAGGTCTTTCATTGCGCCCGCCAGCTGCCATTGGTTCTTTGGCGACCAGATCGCATCTCCGCTGATGCTTGCCACGCCACCTAACACTGCCAGGGCTCCGGAATTGATGTGCAGCCGATCGTGCCCCAGGCTGCCCTCGATACGCATGCCCACCGGCGTGAAATCGCCGATCTGCAACGGACCTGAGGCCAGCAACGCGTACGGCCACACGCCATCGAGGCGGAAACCGCCCTGGCCGCTGCGAACCCCCGGCTCGGCGCCGGCCAGCGGCCAGCGGAAGTCACGCCAGCTGCCGTGCAGCGCCAGCCGCGGGCCGCCGCTGACGATGCCGATGTCACCCGCGCCATCGACGCGGGCCCTGGAGCTGCGATGCACCAGCAGGATCCGGCGCGCCGCGATCACCCTGTTAGCATAACTGCCGTCGAAGCGCAGGTCGAAATCACCGACATTGAGGCCGGCGGACTGCAACGGGCCGGTCGCGGAAAATCCATCACGATCCCCTTTGATATCCAGTTGACCGGTGATCTTTCCTAACACGCCGCCGCCGCCCCAGGCGCGCAGGTCGAATTCATCCACCATGCCCTTGCCGCCGTAGTGCCAGGTACTGGTCGTCAGCGCATCGGCGCTGCCGTTGAAGCGCGCGCGAAATGGCGCGGTGATCTGGCCGGTAATTCCGAGCCTGGCCGTGTCGCCGTCGACATCGATGTTAGCGGTCCAGTCCGGCTGGCCGGCGGGCGAGAATTTCCAATGGGTCGTGGCGGCAAGCTCTACGTAATCCGCCGCTCCGATAACCAGCTGGCCCTGGCCGCGCAGGTCCTGCAGGCGTGCCCGCGCGTCGTAAAAACGCAGGGTCTTGGCTCGCAGGGTTCCGGAGGCCGCGACCTCGGTGCCGTCAAAGCGGCGTTCGTTAGGCGCGATGAATGTTGCGTCCGCTAT
>JAYUGT010000278.1:0-7726 GCA_043738315.1 Gammaproteobacteria bacterium | reverse complement strand
TTGTGTTGCGCGCCCTGTGCGTCAAGCGCGGTGCAGATGACTTCACCAGCGCCGAACAGGAACCAGCCTGCGCCCAGGGCCTTGCCCTGGTGGTTGATACGCAGATAGGCGTCCACGGGCCGCCAATCCGGGCCCAGTGTCAGCGTGACATCCCGCACCAGCTCCAGATCGTTGAAATGGCACTCGCAACGATACGTGCGGCTGCCATCCCGGTAACGCGTGGTGGAAAAATACTCGCAACCGGTCTCGTTGCGCTCCAGGTCGAGGTAGGCAATGCGACCGCGCATGTTCGTCAACGACTTATTTGTCAAAGACAAGGACTGCTCCTGAGCTAATCCGGGTAACGCAGGTTCACTTCCAGATACATGCCGTTAGGATCGAACAGCGACATGGTGCGTAATCGGATGACCTGGCCTTTTACGGGGCCTGGCACCGTCCAGTCGGTGGGTGGTGCCACGACAACTGCCTCGGTCTTGAGGATTCGCTGGTAAGCGGCGTCGGGATCGACGCTTTTGACCACCAGGATCGCTTCACCTTCGCCGACGGTCTTGCGGTGCTTGCTCGGTCCGGGTGTCATCGAATGGTTGAGATATTTCGTGAAGCCAATGCCGCCGATCTCCGGATCATCGCCGCCGCTCTCAAAAAAACCAGCCGCGCGGGTGCGCCGTCCGGTGCCGTGGGCGGAAAGCGCCGGGTCAACCGCTAACACATTGTCGTAGGCGACGCGCCAGCCAAAGGCCTCGGTGTCGAACCTGATGGCGGCATCCAGGTCACCGACAATAAACGTGCTGCGCAGCAGGATGTCTGTCATGCCGGTTCCTTCCCGCGATTCGATTCGAGCAGATCCTCAGCCTCCAGCCGGTGGCCCATGATGCCTCAGCGTAACCAGGAGGTCTATTCGCTGCGGCGCTTCGAGCGACCTGTAGTGCCCGACGTCCGGCATGAACACTTTGGACACATGCGTCATCGTTAGGAAACCGGCGAGTACATCGGCCTATGCTGGTACCGGCAGCTGGTCGCGAACCGTATTGCTATCCACCGTGTCGGCTGTAGCCATGCTTGCCGCCGGCCAGCGGATGGCAATGGCTGCGGCTCCCTTTTTCGTCATCGCGCCCGGTTTGCAGTTGTTCGCTCGGGACCTGTGGGTGTACGGTGATATGGGAGTCACCGAGGCGCGGGAACAGATGAACAGACTTGCGGCAAGTTCGACACGAAGACACCTGCTGTTTGCAGCCGCAGGCCTCAGCGGCGCAGCGCTCGCAGCGCCACGGGGCACGTTGCCACAAAACTCGCCCCTCGACCTCAGTGATCCGCGAGTGGCGCTCGAGTGCTACGTGAAGCTGCGCGGTTCGACCGCCAACGAGACGGTGTTCCAGCCCTACGGCGGCGACATCTTCCTGTCAGCAGACGGCAGGCTCGGCGTGCCGCTGTTAGGGTTCTGGGGGCTGCAAAAATCAATTTGGCGGCGCAGCGCCGATGGCAGCTGGACCAATCAGGATTACGACCTTGGCTTCTATGTCGATTACCAGACACGCGCGGTCCTGGATCGCTGGCGCAATCCGGTCACGGGTCGCGACGTGAAGGTGTATCACTACCGCGGCGGGCCCACGGGCGGTCGCTTCGCGTTAGGTGCCGGGGCCGGTGCGGGCGATCCGTACAGCAACCTCAATGGTCGCTGGACCGTGGCTGGCCGGCAGGTGTGGTACACAGTCTCGGTCTGGGGTGAGCGTCCGAATCCACTGAAAAGCGGCGAATTCCCCGAGTCCTGGTCGGGCGATACGCTGCGCAATTCAATGAGTAGTACCTATTCCGGTCCGATCGCAGAGCTCGCCGATCCCGCTGTGAACCAGGTTGGCGGACTGCAGGTCTGGAGCAACACGTCGTCGTGGATGCACTGGATGGAGATGGGCCAGCGGCCCGGCTACAACCACTGGCGCTGGATCGGCGCGAAAGGCGCGGCGGTTCGCGATCTCGATCCCGCTCTGGTTGCCGCAGCCGAGCGGGTCTGGCCCGGCTATGTGACGCGAGACGCGGCCTGGAAAACGCCGACCTCCGGCGGGCTGGACTACCTGCGCCTGCGCCGTGGACTGCCGGTGACCGACTGATGCAACATCACTTGTTAGCACAAATCGCTGGGTAGCGTGCAGGTAATCTTAGGAGTATGACGATGCACCAGACCATGACTCTTGCCGCGTGTCCATTCGGCATGTTGTCGGTACTTTTCGCACTGACGCCGCTGTCCGTCATCGCGTCAGCTGCTGACGTCGCAGGCAACGATCCGGCCGCGGTGCTACAATTTACTTCGGTGACCGGGGCAGGAGGCGTACCGCTCAACGTGGTTTCAGCCGGAGACCCGTCGAATCCGTCGATCCTGTTAGTACACGGCATCGGCCAGAGTTACGTGAGTTGGGAAAATCAACTCCGCTCACCTCTGACCGATCATTTCTTTGTCGTCGCCTATGACCTGCGCGGCCATGGCAATTCCGGTAAGCCCTGGAACAAGGAGGCCTACCAGGACTATCGCCAGTGGGCGGGCGATGTGCAGGCCGTCATCGCGGCAATGCGTCTCGATCATCCGGTGCTGGTGGGCTGGTCTTACGGAACTCTGGTGGTCGCGGACTACCTCAGGGCCTATGGCTCAAGCGGACTGCGGGGCATTGTGCTAACAGGTGCGTACGGCGGGCTGACCCCTCCACCTGCACCCGCACCAGCGCAAGGTGCGCTCGCAGCGCACATGGCCTTGATGCGCAAGCAGCAAGGCAGCAGCAATATCGAGGACAACATTGCGGCTGCGGCGAATTTTTCCCGATTTCTCACCGGCCGTGAGCTGCCGGCCGACTACTACCTGCGGGCGACCCGGATTTCCATGATGCTGCCGGGCTATGCGCGGCGCTGGATGTTCGATCGCCCGCTGGCGAATGCGGATCTGGTTGCGAAGATCACGGTGCCGCTGTTGGTCACGGTCGGCGGCAAGGACCCGAGCACTCCGGAAAAAGACGCGCGCGACCTGGCGGCGAAAGTCCCCGGTGCGCGCCTCAGCCTGTATCCCGAATCCGGACACTCTCCGTTCGCCGAGGAGCCGGATCGATACACGCGCGAGCTGGCCGAATTCGCGCGCCTGCGCGTCACGAACCTGCGCGCCAATTAGCGGTCTTGCCACAGGGCGGCCAACAGATGCAGATTCAGCGCCCTGGCGTTAGCCCGCCAGCCGCTCGGCGATCTCACGGGCGGCGCGCTCGCCGGATTCCATGGCAGCCTCCATGCCCACCTCCATGGTGCGCAGATGCTCGCCGGCAAAATGGAGATTGGCGTGCGGTTTACCCATGACCCGCGCCCAGGCCAGGGTCTTTCCCGGCACATATTGATGACTGCAGCCGCGAATGGTGGGTGACTGCTCCCAGGAATGGGCGCCCACGAATTCCAGTTGGCCGCGGGTCGACGGACGAATCCGCTCGATTTCGGCGATCGCAAAGCGGCCGCGCTCAGCGGGTGGCATCGCATCGAGCTTGCGCGAGTTGTCGCTGAATGCCAGTGCGCTGATGAGCTGGCGCGAGCGGTCGGATTCAATCTGCTGGCGAATCAGATTGAATGCGCCGTCGGTCCACATCGACGCTTCAATGCCGTCAGCCTCCCAATAGTGCGACTTGACGCGCAGCCAGACCTGACTCTGATTGCCATAGGGCATACGCCGAATGGCGTCGGCCTGCTCGCCCTGCAGCCTGGGTGCAATGGCAATAGACCGCAGCACGGAGAAGGGAACGGCAGCGAGCGCGAAGCGCGACCGGAACCGGGCGCCGTCGGCACAGCGCAGGTCGCAATGTCCGGCTGTGATGTTGATCGCAACCACTCGCTTGCGCACTTGTAGCTGAGCGCCGGCCGCGGCACTCATCGCGTCCGTGAGTCGTGACGTTCCACCGACGACGTGTTGCGAGAGCAACCCGGCTCGCTCAAATGCGTCCTTGCCGCGTAGTGTTTCCGAATCGACCTTTTCGGCACCGATTTTCGCACGCGTGGCCTCCTGCATCATGCGCAGCACCGAGAGTTCCTCCAGGGAACGTCCCTGCGACACGCGGATAATGCGACGCGCTTCGCTGGAAGCGCCGAGGCGATCCAGCCAGGCAGCTAACGAGATATCGTAGGCGGAGGCGTCGTCGGCCAGCCAGCCGTCCAGTGTCTTGAAGGGCGTGCGTCCCTCGACGTAATAGCCGCCCAACGCGTGCGGGGCGACGTTACGTTCGGGGCCAACCGTCTTGTTGAGGCTGGAGGACGCCCATTGGCCGGCCGGGACCAGCGTTCCACCTAACACAAACGAATAGGGCGCATTGATGTGCGCGCCGGGTGCGAGGCGCACGTTCAGGCGATTTGCAACGTCGATGACCCGGGCGTAGTCACGGCCGATCTGCGCGCCGCCCAGATCTGGCGTCAGAAACCAGCGATCCATCGTCAGGCAGCGGCCGCCGCTGTGAGTGTCGGCTTCCAGGATCACCACCCGGGCCCCAAGTTCCGTCAGGATCATCGCGGCATTGAGGCCCGCGAGTCCCGCGCCAATGATGGCCACATCGTAGGTGTCGCGGCTCGCCGCAGCCCCGCGGCCGGCGGTCAATGCCGCAGCAACGCCGCCCAGCGCAACAACCGTTTGGCGGCGCGAGTATTTCCGGTTCATCGAGCGAGCCTCATGTGTCGAAATGCAGTATCAGAGCGTAGCAGTTTGTTAGATCTGCTCCACGTGACCGCAGTGTATGGCCGTTATGTGGAGCATGCAACTCATAAACCTGGCAGCGCAGGGATTGCGGGTTGCCGTGCGCGATATTGTTAGCTTCAGGGACACCCCTTTTGCCGCCCAGGACAACCCGGTCCTGGTGGGCCGGACCTTTAGAGTCACCGGCTTCAGCGATACTCGGAATCAAGAAAAGCCTTCACCTGACTGCCCGTCTCCTGCGGCCATTCGATGTGCATTGCATGATCGCCGCGAGGCTGCATCACTTTGCGGACCACCCGCGCATGCTTTAGAGCTGCAACGAATCTATCGGCCGTGCTCAGCGACAGCGAGCGTTCGGCGGCGCCCCAGAGTACGAGAGCGGGTGCGCGCACGTGCGCGAGCACGCGTTCTGGATCGCCGCGAACGTATTGGCGGATCATGACTGCGCCCTCGCGGTCTCTGCCGATCACGTTGCCAATGTCAAGTTTGCGCTGAATCAGGTCAGGGCGGATGCGTGTCGGGTCGTTGAAGGCTTTGGATAAAGCGCGTTCCACGTACGCGCGGGTAAGCGGCGCCCCGCCAGACACGTTGGCGTAGAAATCTTTTTGGCCCGTCTTCGGGTCAATCGCCTGTTTGCCGTACTCGATACCGGCCGAGTTCATGATAATCAGCGCGCCCACACGCGTGATGCGCGTAGCGGCGTAACGAAACGCCACGGGTCCGCCGTAGGACACGCCGCCAATCGCAAAGCGCTCAATGCCGAGTGAATCCATCAAGCCATCGATCAACGACAGACTGCGATCAATGGAGTAGTTGTCGTTGGCGATCTCACCGCTCAAGCCAAAACCCGGAAGATCCAAGCGCACTACGCGATATTTCCTGGTGAGCAGCGAAGCCCAGCCGTCCCAGTCCGAGAGATCGCCCAGGGAGCCGTGTACAAGCAGAATGGCTCGTCCCTGGCCCTGATCCTTGTAATGAATGCGTACATCGTCCACAACGACGTACTTGGACTGCGCATCAGAATATTGCTGCTCGATCTGCGCGTGGGTAATGGTTCGTACTGCAGGCGTGGGCGACGGGTCGCCATTCTGCGTTTGCGCCAGCGCGCCGTTGACCAGTAACACCAATAACAGCGAAGTTGCTGGACATCGGCCTCGTCTCGCACTGTTGTTAGTGTTTTTGAATCTCATTTTATTGGGCCTGCTGGTCTGGCGCGCTGCCATCTTGAGTGTACAACCCCGCGACCGACATGGTCGACGCGGCGGGGCGCCGTATCGAACTATAAGGGGCGCTTCATAAAACACCCATACGCTCAATGCATGGATTCGCTCTAGAAACAAATGGCACGACACTGCCACTCAAGTCAAAAGCGGGGATACTGTCGAGACAGGTTTCGATTGCCAATTGATGACGGCGACTTGATCTAACGGATAAGGCGTATTGTTAGATATCGTGAATGGAATTGCCATGAATAGGCGCGTCCGGGTCGCATCCCTGGTTGCCGTGTTGTTCTCCTTCAGCGCCGGCAGCGGCTTCGCACCGGCCGCTGACGACGATCTGCCTCTGCCGAAGAACCTGTCTCGCGACGCGGTGCTCGAGCGCTACGTGTCGCCCGGATCCACGTTCGCCTATCTGAACGGCACCATGGTCCACTACAAAGACGAGGGTCGTGGCCCCGCCGTACTGCTGATCCATGGTTCGCTGCAGGACCTTTACGATTGGGACATCTGGACCGAGCAGCTGAAGAAGGACTTCCGCGTCGTGCGGCTCGACTTGCCGTCGCTGGGTTTCACCGGGCGCGTACGGTCGGGCGATTACTCAATCGACAATACGATGCGCACCGTTGATGCGCTCATGGACCGGCTCGGCGAGCGGCGCTTCGCCCTGGTTGGTACATCCTACGGCGGCATCGTGGCATTCCGGTACGCCGCCACTCGGACTGATCGCGCGGCGGCGCTGATTCTCATGAATTCCGCCGGCGTCGAGTGGGGCAACTCCAAGATCATCCCGCCCCAGAAGCAGCGCTACAACGAGTCGCTCTCGGACGCCGTGTCGCGCACGCAAGTCAGGACAATATTGCAGGCGGTTTACTTCGATCCGTCCAAGGCGACTGAAACTCGCGTCGATCGGATACTCGATACGTTGCGCCAGGAAGGGCGCAGCGAAGAAGCGGCGGCTGTCATCGCAGCTTACCAGCGGGGCGAGCCGGCGAAGGTCCTGGCGGCGATCACGGCTCCCGTGCTCGTCTTGTGGGGTGCAGAGAATCGTGCGCTCGCGCCGGGTGTCGCGGACGAGTTCGTCAAGCTACTGACGCACGCGCGCACGGTCGAAAAAAAGCTTGTCCCCGGCGTCTCGCACTGGCCGCACGTTGAAGATCCTATTGGGTCCGTGCAGCCCGCGCGCGCGTTCCTGATCCAGCAGGTCGACAGCTCGTCGCGTGCGTGGGTCCGCTGAGGTGATCAGGCTTGCCGCGTTGGTGATCGCGGTGGCCAGCCTGCTCGATACGACCTACGCTGCCGATTCGACCGTGGTGCTGCGTTCGCACTATGTCGAGGGCGCAGAAGGAGTACCGATCAATGTCGTCGAGAGCGGGCCTGCGGATGCGCCGGCCGTGCTGCTGTTGCACGGCTTTGCGCAGAGCCATTTCAGCTGGACGTTTCAGTTGCAGTCCTCGTTGGCGAGTCGCTATCACCTGATCGCCATGGATCTGCGTGGCCACGGGAATTCCGGCAAGCCGTGGACGGAGTCGTCGTACGTTGCCCGCTGCATCTGGGCGGACGATGTCCGCCGGGTTATTGCCGCGACGGCTCGCAGGCCCGCCTGGCTTGTGGGGTGGTCGTTCGGCAGCTGGGTCGTTGTCGACTATCTGAGCTGTTTCGGGCAGAACGGTATTGCCGGCGTCGCACTCGTGGGCGGGCTTGGCGGACTGCTGCCGCCCGCAGCGCCGACAACCGCAGCGGATCAGCGCCAGGCCCAGGCACGCGCGGCCAAGAGTGTGAGCGGCGTGCTCGCCGAGAACTTCGAGGT
>JAYUGT010000277.1:0-7742 GCA_043738315.1 Gammaproteobacteria bacterium | reverse complement strand
ATGACGATGCGCTGCAATGGCTGGCGTCGCGCGTGGAAGGCAATTTGTTAGCTGCGCAGCAGGAGATCGACAAGCTCGCGTTGTTGCATGGCGCCGGGCGCATCACGGCCGACGCGCTGCAGGCAGCAGTGACTGACAGCGCCCGTTTCGACGTCGCGCAGCTGGCCGAAGCGGCATTGCGCGGCGATACGGCGCGGGCACTGCGCACGCTGTCCGGGTTGCGCGCCGAAGGCACGGAATCGACGCTGGTGCTGTGGAGCCTGGCGCGCGAAATCGAAGCGCTGGTTAACGAGCGCGCGGGTAACAGCAAGCGTGGCTGGCGGGCCCCGGCATTGACCCAGGCGTTTGAAACGGCGTTGCGGCGCCTGGCGCGCATTCCTCTGGCGCGCCTGTCGTTTCGTGCGATGCGCGTCGATCGGATGATCAAGGGCCGCATGCCCGGCGATCCCTGGGATGAGCTGGCGCAATTGGCGGCCGAATTTTGCGGAGTGCGAATGCCTTTGGTGCGCCGCTGAGCGGCTGGCACAATAGCCGGATGAATCCGATCGGCATTTTTGGCGGGGCCTTCGACCCGATCCATTTTGGGCACCTGCGAACTGCTTTTGAGATGTGGCAGGTGCTGGGCCTGTCCGAGCTGCGTTTCATCCCGACCGGCAATCCCGGGCACCGCGACGAGCCGATCGCAGACGCAGGCTTGCGTCTGGCGATGGTGCGGGCCGCGGTGGCCGACCAGCCCGGTTTTGTCGTCGACGACCGGGAAGTGCGCCGCACCGGCGTGACCTATTCGGTCGATACCCTGGCCGAGTTGCGCCACGAGAACCCGAACCTGCCCCTGTGCCTGATACTGGGCATGGATGCGTTTCTGGGCCTGCCGAACTGGCACCGCTGGCGTGAAATCGTCGACCTGGCGCACGTCATTGTCGCGCACCGCCCCGGGTGGAAGGCGCCCACCAGCGGCCCGTTAGGTGAGATCATGGTCGACCGGGGCACGGGCTCGGTGCGCGACCTGCACCAGAAGCCGGCCGGACATATTCACGTGCATGGCGTAACCCAGCTCGAAATTTCATCCACCGACCTGCGCAACATCATCACCACGGGGCGCGACCCGCGCTTCCTGGTACCCGACGCGGTCCGCGACATCATTATCGAAACAGGTTGTTATTCACGGCAAAAGCAATGAGCAAGAAAAAAACCCCCAAACCGAACAAAGACCGGCCTGCAGTCCCGCCATGCCTTACGCTGGTGAACACGGCGCTGCAGGATCTCAAGGCCGTGGATGTGCGCATGCTCGATGTGCGCGGTCTGACCGATGTAACCGACTACATGGTGATCGCCAGCGGCAATTCGGATCGTCATGTCCGCTCGGTCGCGGATCGCGTGCAGCAACTGGCCAAGGGCAACGGCCTGCGCCCGTTCGGCGTCGAGGGCGCGCGCGACGGCGAATGGGTGCTGATCGATCTGCCGGACGTCATGGTGCATGTGATGTTGCCGCGGGTCCGGGAGTTCTATGCCCTCGAGGAGCTGTGGGACCGCGGCGCCAATGTTGTTAGCTTGCCGGCCGCCGCGGCGCCGGCAATTGCAGCGGCCCGGCGCCGCCCGCCAGCGAGGCGGCGCAAGGCGGATTGAGGCATGCCGCTGCGGCTCATCGCGGTGGGTACGCGCATGCCCGACTGGGTCGATCAGGCGTACAGCGACTACGCACGCCGGCTGCGCGGCAGCCATCGCCTCGAGCTCACCGAAATCCCGGTGGCGCGGCGCAGCGCCGCCGACAGCCCGGCCCGGGTGGAGCGCCTGGTGGCCGACGAAGGACGACGCATGCTGTCAGTGTTAGGTCAGGGCGACTGCGTCGTGGCGCTGGATGAGCGCGGGCGCGAGCATTCCTCGCGGGAGCTGGCCGCGCAGCTGCCACGCTGGTTGCAGAGCGGCAGCGTCGCGCTGCTGATCGGCGGGCCGGACGGTTTCGCTCCGGAGGTCCTGGCCCGCGCGTCCGAACGCTGGTCCCTGTCGCGACTGACGCTGCCGCATGCCCTGGTGCGCGTGCTGCTGGCCGAGCAGCTGTATCGCGCCGTGACTCTGATGTCGGGGCACCCCTATCACCGTGACTGAAACCACAGCAACAGCGCCGCTCATCTGCCTCGCCTCCGCTTCGCCGCGGCGCAGCGCATTGCTGCGGCAGATTGGCATCGCCCACTGCGTCGCACCGGGCGACGTCGACGAAGCCGAGCGGCCGGGCGAGGCGCCACGCGACTATGTGCTGCGGCTGGCGCGGACCAAGGCTGAAACCATGGCCATGGCCCCGGCGGCCCGGGGCCTGCCTGTGTTAGGTGCCGACACCGCCGTCATCCTCGATGGGCTCATTCTGGGTAAACCCGTGGATGCGGCCGATGCCCGGCGTATGCTGTCGCTGCTGGCCGGCCGGCAGCACGAGGTGTTGTCGGCGGTCGCGCTTGCGTACCGCGACGTTTGTGAGGCGCGTTTGTCGGTGTCGCAAGTGCGCTTTGCGTCGCTGTCGGCGGCCGACATGGATCGCTATGTCGCGAGCGGCGAGCCTTTCGGCAAGGCCGGCGGTTATGCGATCCAGGGGCTGGCGGCCGCGTTTGTCGAGCACCTGGCCGGCAGTTACTCGGGCGTCATGGGCCTGCCGCTCTACGAGACCTCATTGTTGTTAGCTGGTGCGGGCATTGCCGCACGATCCGCGAGGCAGTTGTGAAACCGGAAATCATGATCAACGTCGGCTTCGGCGAAACCCGCGTGGCGTTGCTGGAGGACGGCGCGGTCCAGGAATTGTTTGTCGAGCGCCCGGACGATCGCACGCTGGTCGGCCGCGTGTACCGCGGCAATGTGCAGCGCGTTCTGCCCGGCATGCAGGCCGCGTTCGTCGACATCGGCCTGGCGCGCACCGGCTTCCTGCATATTGACGACATACAGCAGCACCCGGACAGCAATGAGACCGACATTCGCCGCCTGATCAGCGCGGGCGACGACATTGTCGTGCAGGTGGCGAAGGATCCTATCGGCACCAAGGGCGCCCGCCTGACGACCAGCCTGTCGTTGCCGTCGCGCTACCTGGTGTTCATGCCTAACAGCTCGGGCATCGGGATTTCGGCGCGCATCGCCGATGAGGCGGAGCGCGAACGGCTGCGGGAAATCCTGCTGCCGAGCATCGCCGCGGGTCATGCTGGCGGCTTCATCGTGCGTACCGCGGCCGAGGCTGCGGACGGACAGGCGATCCGCGATGACATCCGCTATCTCGATCGCCTGTGGCAACAGCTGGCGGCGGCGATTCCCGCGGCGCAGCCCGGCCAGCTGCTCCATGGCGAGCCGTCGTTAGGTGTGCGGGTGTTGCGCGACGAATGCGCCCATGGCGTCAGCCGGGTAATCGTCGACAACGAAGCCGAATTTGCCCGCGTCAGCGAATTCCTGCGCGCCTTCATGCCGGCGGATGCCGGCAAGGTCGAGTACTACAGCGATCCGCGGCCGCTGTTTGCCGTGCACCAGGTCGAAGAGGAGATCGCGCGCGCGCTCGACCGGCAGGTGCCGCTGCGCTCGGGTGGCTACCTGGTGATCGACCAGCTGGAAGCCATGTCGACGATCGACGTCAACACCGGCGGCTTCACCGGGCACCGCGATCTCGAAGACACGATCTACAAGACCAACATCGAAGCCGCCGCGGCGGTGGCGCGCCAGATCAGGCTGCGCAACCTGGGTGGCATCATCATCGTCGACTTCATCGACATGCAGGAAGAGAAGCATCGGCAGAATGTGCTGGAGGCGTTATCCGCCGCGATGGCCGGCGACCGCGCGCGCTGCCGCGTCACCGGCCTGTCGCCGTTAGGCCTGGTGGAGATGTCACGCAAACGCACCCGTGAATCGCTGCAGCGCCAGCTCTGCGATCCCTGTCCGAGCTGCGAGGGGCGCGGCTTCGTGCGCAGCGTCGAGACCGTCTGCCAGGATATTTTTCGTGAAGTGTTGCGCCAGGGCCGGCAGTCGCAGGGCCGCGAAATCCTGATCCTGGCGCACCAGGACGTGCTCGATCGGCTGCTGGAGGAGGACTCCACGGCAGTCCAGGACCTCGAAGCCGCGATTGGCCGGCCGCTGCGCCTGCAGGTGGAAGCCCTGTACGCTCCGGACCAGTTCGATCTGGTTGTGCATTAGAGTTCCGTCATGAAGCTAGCCGCCCTGCAGATGACCTCCTCGGCCGATGTGCCGGCCAATCTGCGTGTGGCGCGCGAACTGGTGCGTGAAGCGGCGCAGCGTGGCGCGGTACTGGTTGCCTTGCCCGAGAACTTTGCATTCATGGGGCTTGGCGATGCGGACAAGCTGGCGGTGGGCGAGACGCAGGGCCAGGGACCCATCCAGGAGGCCCTGGCGGCGCTGGCGCGCGAGGCGCGCGTCTGGCTGGTGGGCGGCACCATGCCCATCAGGGGGCCGCAACCTAACAAAGTCGCTGCGGCCTCATTGCTGTACGGACCGGACGGCGCCCTGGTGGCCCGTTATGACAAGATCCACCTGTTCGACGTCGATGTGCCGGGCAAGAGCGAGAGCCATCGCGAATCGCGCTATATCGCGCCCGGCGCCATACCTGTGGTCGTGGCGACGGCGGCGGGACGGGTCGGCCTGTCAGTTTGCTACGATGTGCGCTTTCCGGAACTGTTTCGACAGCTGGCGCGCCAGGGCATGGACGGACTTATCCTGCCGTCGGCATTTACGGCGCCCACCGGGCGGGCACACTGGGAAACCTTGCTGCGGGCGCGCGCCATTGAAAACCAGTGCTGGGTGGTGGCGCCCGCGCAGTCCGGATTTCATGCCAATGGCCGCGAGACCTACGGCGACAGCATGATCATCGATCACTGGGGCCGGGTGCTGGCGCGATTGCCACGCGGTACCGGCGTCGTGGTCGCAGATGTGGATCTGGCGGAACAACAACTGGCGCGGGAAAAGTTTCCGGCGCTGCAACATCGACGACTGGACTGAAACCTCATGAGTGTATCTTCCGATCAACTGGCCATCGCGCAGCGACTGATACTCGAGCCTTCAGGGCTCGACCTGGCGCGCATCGATCGTGCGCTGGCCACAGTGTTAGGTTCGGCAGTCGATTCGGCCGACATCTATTTCCAGATTTCCCGCGATGAGTCCTGGTCGCTGGAAGACGGCATCGTCAAGGAAGGCAGCAGCAACATCGAGCAGGGCGTGGGCGTGCGCGCCCTGGCGGGCGAGAAGACCGGCTTTGCCTACTCCGACGAAATCGTGCTGCCGGCCCTGGAAGAGGCCTCGCGCGCGGCGCGTGCCATCGCCGCCGGCGGCGGTGCTAACAAGCCGCTGGCGCTGCGGGCCACTACCGGTCATCAGCTGTACGCGCCCATCGATCCGGTCGGCACCTTGTCCGACCACGACAAGGTCAGCTGGCTCGAGAAAGTCGACAAGGCGACGCGGGCGCTCGATCCGCGCATCCTGCAGGTCATGGCCAGCGTGGTTGCGGCTTATGAGGTGGTGCTGGTCGCCGCCTCGGATGGCGCGCTCGCCGCGGACGTGCGCCCGCTGGTGCGCTTCAACGTCACGGTGATTGCCGAACAGAATGGCCGCCGCGAAACCGGCTATGCCGGTGCCGGCGGGCGCTATTCGCTCTCGGAACTCGTATCCGGCGATCGCCCGTTCGCGTTGGGCCGCGAGGCGGTGCGCCAGGCTCTCGTAAACCTGGAGGCCATTCCTGCGCCGGCCGGCGCCATGCCCGTGGTGTTAGGTCCGGGCTGGCCCGGTGTGCTGCTGCACGAGGCGATCGGCCATGGCCTGGAGGGCGACTTCAACCGCAAAGGCACCTCGGCCTTCTCCGGCCGCATCGGCGAGCGCGTCGCCGCGCCCGATTGCACCGTCGTGGACGATGGCACGCTCGCGAATCGCCGCGGTTCGCTGAACGTCGACGACGAAGGCACGCCGACGCAATGCACGACCTTGATCGAGAACGGCATCCTGAAAGGCTATCTGCAGGACAAACTCAACGCGCGGCTCATGGGCATGGCGCCCACCGGCAACGGCCGGCGCGAGTCATTCGCCCATATGACGCTGCCGCGCATGACCAATACTTACATGCGTCCCGGCAAGTACGATCCAGGTGAGATCATCCGCTCGGTCAAGAAAGGCGTGTACGCGCCGCATTTCGGCGGCGGCCAGGTCGATATCACCTCCGGCAAGTTCGTGTTTACGGCGGCCGAGGCGTATCTGATCGAGGACGGCCGCATCGGCGCGCCGATACGCGGCGCGACCCTGATCGGCAATGGCCCGGACGTGCTGACCAAAGTCAGCATGATCGGCAACGATCTCGCGCTCGATCAGGGCGTGGGTACCTGTGGCAAGGACGGGCAGAGCGTACCGGTGGGCGTGGGTCAACCGACGCTGCTGATCGACAATCTGACGGTGGGCGGCACTGGCTGAGTCCGCCGCTTGCGCGGCTCAGTGCTCGACGTCGCGTGCCAGTACGGTTGTGTCTATGCCGGGCAGCGTGTCACCGGGATTGCGCGACCTCGCGAGCCGTTCGTCCACGTAGGTCAGTTCGTGCGTGCCGATGGTCACGATATCGCCGTCCTTCAGGCTGTGACGGCGCACGCGGCGGCGCTTGACGTAAATGCCATTGGTGCTGTTCAGGTCTTCAACGACGCAGCCCAGATCTGAACTGATCACCTGGCAGTGATGGCGGCTGACGAAGCGGCTCTCGATCTGCAAATCGTTATCGGTCGTGCGGCCGATGATCTTGCGGCCGCGGCGCAGTGGAACTTCAGCGAGGAACTGTCCTTCGCTGGTCAGGATCAGGCGCCCGATGACCGGTGCGTCAGGATCCGTGTCAGGTGATTTCTTCTGCGCGAAGCTCGGTCTTGGCTGGTTGTGGGTGCGCGTGCTGGGTTCCACCCATTGCAGTTCCTCGATCGCCGCCTCGATCAGCGCCAGGTCGACTGCAGTCTTGCCGGTCGCGTAGGCGGCCATCAGCGCGGTATCGCACAGCGTGTTGATCAGTCGCGGCGTGCCGCCGGTATAGCGGAAAATCTTGTCAAAAGTGTCGGCCGTGAACAGCTCGCGACCGGCCGCGCCCGCGACCTCGAGGCGATGGCGGATATAGCTTTGCGTGTCGCTCTGCGACAGTGCCGTCAGGTGAAAGCGCAGGCGCACCCTCTGCGCGAGCTGTTTCAGCTCCGGCGCGTCGAGTTTCTCATTCAGTTCCGGCTGCCCCGCGAGAATGATGCGCAGCACCTTCTCCTTGGTGGTCTCCACCCCGGAGAGCATGCGAACTTCTTCCAGCACGCGCGCCGCCAGGTTTTGCGCCTCATCGACGATCAGCAGCACTTTGCGGCCGGCCGAGTACTGCTCGACCAGGAACTGATTGAAGGTTGCTAACAACTCGGCCTTGCGCATCTTGAACGGCGCGAAACCGAATTGCACCAGCACCGACTGCAGGAATTCGATCGCGGTAATCTGCGTCTGGTTGATCTGCGCGACCACGATGTCCTTGTCGACATCGCGCAGGAAACTCTCGATCAGCGTGGTCTTGCCCGAGCCGATCTCGCCGGTGATCACGACGAAGCCGTCGGTGAACCAGATGGTCGACTCCATGTACGCCTTGGCGCGCGAGTGGTTTTTCGACAGGTACAGGAATTCGGGGTCCGGGCTCAGCCGGAACGGAAGTTCCTTGAGGTTGAAATGCTCGAGATACATGCGGTTCGCGAATTATGCGGGCTGGTCGGCCCGCCAGGTGT
>JAYUGT010000276.1:0-19895 GCA_043738315.1 Gammaproteobacteria bacterium | reverse complement strand
TGTCGGGTCTGCGGCCCGACTCGGTGACCGGCCGGCACTACGCGATTGCGCGCGCCCTTTACTACCGCAAGATCGGCAAGGGCGGCGAGGGGTTCCTGAACGTGCCGACTTATCTCGGCGTGTCGCTCGAGGCGGGCAATGTCTGGGACCAGCGCCGCGACATTTCATTCGGCAGCGCCCGCCACAACGGCAGCGTGTTTCTCGGCATGGATACTTTCCTGGGGCCGGTGTATCTCGGCGCCGGCATCAACGACGACGGCTCCGATGCCTTCTACCTGTTTCTTGGGCGCACGTTCTAGCGATTGCCGCGCGCCGCCAGGTCTTCGACTTTCTCGAAGCGCAGCGCCGGCGCATCGCCGGGGCGCGAATAATCATGTTCGCGACTCATGTCGGCCAGCACTGTGTCGCGCTCCGCCGCGGTCGCGTACCAATGCGTGCGGCTCCAGTCCTGGCCTAACAGTTTCCGGAATGGATCGCTGCCGCGCAGCGACACGCGAACGCCGAAGGGTTTGATATCAACGGGCAGTGAGCGCAGATTGTGCGGATTGGACAGGCTTTTCATGGTGCGAGAGCCTACCGCAGCTGACGATCGCCTGCACCTTCGCGATCCGCCCAGTGGAAAATACGACGGGTCACAAATCGATAGACCGGCTTGACGGTGGCCATCCACAGCCTGGACACCCAGGAACGGCGCAAGAGGATGGCGCGCTCGCGCGCGGTGAGCCGCTCCGGCAGATAACTGCGCTTGTGTTTCAGCAGGTGGCGCAGGTCATCATGAGCCAGTGCGCGGAACCAGCGGCCGCGGTGCCGGCTGACCGAGGCCAGCTGAAAGTCCACCAGCGCCGGTGAACCATTCGGTCGCACCAGCCAGTTGGGTTCCTTGGCGAGATCGTTGTGCGCCACGCCGCGCCGGTGCAGGCGTCGCAACAACTGCATCGCTGCCCTGAAATAGGCGCCGTCCCGGGGTTGGGCGAGCTGCATGGGCGCGCCGCCGAGATATTCACGACGCACGGTATCGCGCGACGCGGCGAGCACGCGCGGCACACCGGGTATGCCGGCCAGCGCCTGCAGCGCCCGCACCTCGCGGCGCGCGAGATAGCGCGCCAGCCAGCGGATCCAGGGCCGGGCCGGTCGCAGGTCGCGCAGCACATGGCGGCCCCATTCAGGGCTTTCGACCAGGCTGACCTGCCCGAACAAGTCCTGCTTCAAGATTTGGGTCACGGCGTCAGGATTTGCTGCGCGCGCGCTGCGCCTTTTCGCGTGACAGCCGCCGGTGATCTAACACGATCTGCAGGGTGAGCTTCAGGGTCTCGGAACCGGGTGCCAGGCTCAATGCGGTTTCGACGTCGGCGAGCGCCTTGTCGAATTCGCCGCGTCCCACATAGGTCGCGGCGCGATTATTGTAGGTGCGCCAGTTGTCGGGATTCAGCTCTATCGAGGCGAGGCAATGGGCGAGCGCCTGGTCCCACCGTCGCAGGGCGGCATAGCCGGCACAGAGGTTGGATTCGCCCGCGGCGCGATCGTCGCGCGATACGCCCGGCGATTTCAGGCCAATCTGCGTGAGTTCCACGCCGCGCGCCATGTTGCCGCGCTCCAGCAGCTCCGCGCCCTCGAACAGTTCTCTGTTAGGCGGGCCGAGCGTGGTCATGGACCCGACGAAGCTGTCGCTGGCCACTGCCGGTTGCCCGGTGGCTAACAGAGCCAGTGCGAGGAGCGCAGGCCAGGAGGAGACGGGGCGCATACGCCGATTCTGCCACTTTCAGGGCAACGGCAGGAGAGTCGGCAGGCTGCCGGACTGACGCAAGGCCGCACCGGCGACCACCAGGCCAAACAGCAACAGCATGGAACCGGCATCCAGAAAAGCCTTGCGGAACAGCTCCGGTCGCAGGTTGATGTCCGGGACAGGCGTTGCGGACGCAGGCCGTCGCGGCCACAGCGCCGGGGTCTGCGCTGCGTAGGCGGTAAATGCCGCGCCATGCAGGTCGGCCAGCAGTCGCTCCTCGCGGGCAATTTCGCGGCGGAACAAGAGTCCAAGGAACACCAGTGCCAGGATCGGCCACAGCCAGGTCTGCGTCGCGAGTCCGAGACCGAGGCCGGCGAGCAGCGACCACGCATACAGCGGGTGGCGGCACCAGGCATAGGGCCCGGTGGTGACCAGCGCCACGTCCTTGCGGCCGGCAATGAAGGCGGAACACCAGATCCGGCCCAGGCAGGCCGCCGCGACACATAGAAAACCGGCGAAAGTCGTCAGCGTGGCCCAGGCCGCGGGCCGCGGTGGCGCACCGGCCACGAGGCCGCTGAGCGTCAACAGCGCATAGAAAAACTGCGTGATGCGCAGGCGTGGTGTGCTGGCTGAAACTGTCATGACAAGTACCCTATACTAACAAGCGTACAGGAGAGACCCATGGGACTTTTTTCGAAGACTGAGCGGATGCCCGGCGCCAACGATGCCTTGCCCGGGAGAGCGAAAGCCCTGACCGTGCCGGACGCGCATTTCGTCAACGGCCACCGGCTGAAGCCGCCATTTCCGGCCGGCGTGCAGCAGGCCGTGTTCGGCATGGGCTGTTTCTGGGGCGCCGAGCGCCTGTTCTGGCAACTGCCGGGCGTGTATTCCACCGCCGTCGGTTACGCCGGCGGCCTGACACCCAACCCGACCTATGAGGAGGTCTGCAGCGGCATGACCGGCCACACCGAAGTGGTGCTCGTGGCGTTCGATCCCGCGCGTGTTAGCTACGCGGCCTTGCTGAAAGCATTCTGGGAAAACCACGATCCGACGCAAGGCATGCGCCAGGGCAATGATCGCGGCACGCAGTATCGCTCGGCCGTCTACACCTTTGATGAAGACCAGGCCGCCGAGGCCCGCTCGAGCTGTAGGAATTACCAGAACAGTTTGTTAGCTGCACGCCACGGCACCATCACCACCGAGATTGCGCCGGCCGCGCAGTTTTACTACGCCGAGGATTATCACCAGCAGTACCTCGCGAAGAATCCGAACGGGTACTGCGGGATCGGGGGCTGCGGTGTGCCCTTTAAAACGGCGGAGTTACCGGTGGGGCCGAAGGCCTGATAGACGGGTAGCCGACGGTTACCGCGAGACCGCATTAACCCGTGCATGCGAGGCCTTGACAACCGTCAGTTGGTCTTGTCGAAGAATTCAATGGCAGTCCTGAGCGCGACGTCCCGGATTTCGTCCCGTTCCTGGAGAATCTCGTGCTTGGCGCCTTGCATTACGAATATTCTGCACCGCGCCGCGATTTCGCAAAATTCACGTTGGCCCTCAGCCTCGACAAATGAATCCTTCGTCGCCTGCAAAATAAGGATCGGCGAGCGTGCGTTTGCGCCATTCTTCCGGGCGGCCCGGCTTCCTGCAATCGCCTTGCGAACCCACTTTTGTGTCGGGGCGAAGATTTTGAGACCTGGCTCATTTGTTAGCACCTGCCTCTGGAATTCGAATCTCGCCTCGCTGTGAGTCACGGTGTTTTGCGAGAAAGTAATGGTCGACGGGTCGCGGGGAGCAGTCACCGGCAGCTCGTCGCGCCCGAGCAGGGATTGCGCGTCGAGAAAGAGTTGCGCCGTAATTTCGTTCCAGCCGCGCGAATTAAGTTTCAACATCGGTGCCGACAGGACTGCGGCACGAAAATCGCCGGGATATTTTTCGAGCGCGAGGGCTCCGATTGCGCCGCCAAAGGAATGGGCGAGCAGGTACACATGATCTGACGACTGATTCGCGCTCCTGAGTTCCTTGCCCACAATGGTCGTCACAAATAAGTGCAAATCGTCGGCAAAGTATTCAAATTCGTCGATGGTGCCAAGCGTCGGATCTGCCAACAGTCGTTGCGAATAACCCTGGCCGCGGTGGTCATACAGGAAGACGGAGAAGCCGGCCTGATACAGATCGAAAGCCGTTTCGGAATACTTGCGCATGTTTTCCGTGTAGCCAGCCGCGATGACTATCGCGCCGCGGCGATTTACATTCAAAAACGTACGGCATCTGATCAGGACACCCAACTGGCCGCGAAACTCACAGGGCCGGCCTGTAGCTTCATAAAATCTGGAAATTGCCTGACGATCAACGCCTGCCAATCTGGCTTCGGAGGACGCGCGGCCGTCTGCGCCCAGGACTAGCGAGGCAAGAATTGCCGCTGCGGCCAGCAGACCTTGTAATGCTGTTCGTTCCAAAATCGACTTTGCGAGGGGTTGTCAGCGCGCCTGAAAAGGCGCGAGGCGCTGCGAGGCGCCCGCCGGCGCCGCGTCCCACGGGCTCTTGTTTGCGACGATTTCCCCCGGCGCTTGGCCGCGCTCGACCCAGTCCTCTAGATGCCGCAACCAGTCGACGCCGCCGGGTCCCGGTCCGCCGCCGCAGTGAAGCATGCCGGGAACGAAGTAGAGCTTGTAGAAATCTGAAGCGTCGCCGAGCTTCGCAACGACTCTGTTGTAGTAGGCGCGACTGTGGCTCGCCGGTATCGCCGGATCATTCCACCCGTGGTACTGGAGCAGGCGGCCGCCGTGCCGGCGGAACTGTGCGAGATCCGGGTTATCGGCGTTGAGAACGGGGCCAAGTTGCGCGTGCGAGCGGCTGACATCGTCAGCGGTCAGCGACTCGAAGCGGAACGCGGGATCGCGCCGCACCAGGTACGCAAAATAATTCCACGCATATTTGATGCCATGGGGCATCGCGAGGCCGTCGCCGGGCTCACCGGTGACCCAGTAGCTCCAGCTCCCGGCCGCAGCCTCCGCGCCGGGTGCGGTCCCGGACCAACTAGCGGCTGCTGTTGCCAACGTGGGCCCGTTGTAGATCGCGTGCGCAGTTGCGACCTGCGGCGCGGTCAGGCACGAGTCGTTGTTTTGCGCGCCGCACAGCAGAACATCCGGGTTGAAGTGGCAGCTGCCCGGATCGGCGACGTAGCTAACAGATCCACCGCAGGCCGCGAGGGCCGCGCCCTGCAGCGCCTGCAATTTCGATTTGGGGATGCGCGTGGCCGGATCCGCAACGCGCTTGCCGAGCGCCGCGCCGCCTTCCATCAGGGTTGTCCAGTAGGCAGCGGGCGCGCCGGCCACCACGCCGTTGAAGTCGCGCGGATAGCGCTGCGCGACCATCAGGGCTTCGCGGCCGCCGTCGGAGCAACCGGCGAAATAGGCGAGGCGCGGCTTGCGCCCGGCGTAGGCGACCGTGATTCGCTGCGCGGCGTCGTGCGTCGCCTTCAGCGCGCGGTCACCGAAATCCCGTATTTTCTCCGGATGACCGAGCGCCCACTGCGCATCGGTGCTGTCCGACGTCTGGTGGCCGTCGTCAGTGCCGGCGACCGCATAGCCGCGACGCACGCCGTCGAGGATGGAAAAGAGCGGCACCTGTCCCGCGAAACCACCGTTGCCGACCTGCAGGTACTTGCCGTTCCACGCCGCGCCCTGCGGGATCCACACTTCGAACCGGATCAGCGAATCTGCGCTCGGCCGCGCGATCGCGCTCACGCGACAGGCCGCCGCGCCGAGCTTCACAGGCTCGCCGCCCCGCTCCATGACAATCGGCTCGTCCTTGCGGATGTTAGCCACCGAGACGATGGTCACGGCGGGTACTTTCAGGGTCCGCAGTGCTTCGCAGCGGTCGGCTGCCATGGCTCGACCGCTCCAAGCTAACAGGGTCACGAGCGCGACGCCAAATACGCGCCAATAGCCCGGCAGGGCGTTACGGTTGTTGTTGGCGGGATTCAGGGTCACGAATTGCATCCTAACGAGATTGATTGCCGGGCGCCGACTCTATCATCAGTTGCTCGAGATAATCCTTCCAGAGCGCTGCGACCGTGTGGCTGCCATGGCCACGCGTGGCGTCGCTGATGGGGATCAGGACAAACTTGCATCGCGGCATCCGCTGCGCCAGCGTCTCCGCGATGCGCAGCTCCGGCGGATTGATGAAATCGTCGGCAGAGTTGATGTAGAGCACCGGCACGGTGATGCGCTCGAGCTGCGCGCTGGGATTGTAGTTGCGGCTCGCCTGCAGGTAGTAAACCATGTCGTTCGCGTCGGTGGTCGCGAGCGTGCGCTTCAGGTAATCATCGACAAACGCTTCCGCGGCGACGCGGGTCGGCGCGCGTTTCTGCATCTGCAGCGGGCTCGAGCCCATGATGAGCAGCATCTCGTTCGCGGTGCGCAATCCCTGTGTGGGCTGGGATGGGTAGTCACCGCCGCGCCACTGCGGATCCTGCAGGATGGCCTGCACGGCCATGTAGCGCAGCATGCGATTGCGGCCCGCTAGCGCAGTGGGCAGGCACGCCAACGCCGCCAGCGCATCGGCGAAGCCGGGATACGTCTCGCCCCACACGAAGGCCTGCATGCAACCCATCGAGGTGCCGAGAATCAACCGCAGGTGATCGATCTTGAGAGCCTGCAGCAGCATGGCGTGCTGACTCTGCACCATGTCGTCGTAGTCGTAGTGCGGGAAGCGCGCGTGCAGGCCGTCCGACGGCTTTGATGAGCTGCCGTGGCCGATGTCATCCGGCAGGATGATGAAATACTTCGTGATGTCGAGTGGCTGCCCGGCCCCAAAGAGCACGTCCGAGAAGACCGGATTCAATAAGGAATGCGCGTCGCCGCCGGTACCGTGCAACAGCAGCACCGCGTTGTCCGTGTGGCCGTGCTTGTCGGTGTGCGGCTTGCCGAGCGTCAGGTAGTGCAGGCGCAGCTGCGGCAGGGTTTCGCCGCTGCCGAAGTGAAAGTCAGGAATGACAAAGCTGCCGTCCTGAGTCGGCCAGGGGGATGGCGTCTGCGCGGCCGCGACGGCCGCAATGAGCGTGCCCACGATGGCGAGGAGAGGACGATAGCGCATGAGCGATCTCCGGTATTGGCACCTACACGCACGGCTGCCGCTAAAATAGTACAGTCAGCCAATCGCATGCGCACTGATCAAACACTATGACACTCGAACAACTCTCCTATTTCGCGCAAATCGTGGGTTCGGCTGGCGTCATTGTGTCGCTGGTCTTTGTCGGTTTTCAGATCCGGGCGAATACGGCCGCACTGCAGCGCGACGAGCACAATTCCACCATGGCGCAATGGACGGTGATCCGCATGGCGATCGCCCAAAACCGCGACATTGCCGAGTTGATGACAACGGGGCTGCAAGGCGAAGGCTCCATGGATGCCGCCAATCAGCTGCGGCTCGAGCAGTTCCTGCAGGAACACCTCTGGGCGGCGTTTCACATCTGGGATCGGACCCAACGCGGCATCTTTCCCCAGGGGACTTTCGAATTGACGGGCGGAGCATTAGTCACTGGTCTGCTCAGGACGCCGCGCGGCAGCGTCTGGTGGCGCAGCGCCAAGCACGTCGGCTTCATTCCTGAATTCGTCACAGACGTCGATGCGATGCTGGCACCTGCTGGCGTTCCGTTAGGTATCGCTGAGTAAAAAGCGCACGGTCAATTGCTGCCGCGCGGGTAGCGTGCCAGTTCAATTTTCGCCGCGGCCGCAGCCGCCGCATTGCCGGACACCTCTGCGCTCTTGACCAGACCCTGCAGGCTCCGGGTCCGTCCCGGCGCGCGCGCCAGCGCATTGCGAAACGCCTGGGCCGCATCGGCCGGCTGTTGCGCACGCAACAGTTCCTCGCCGAGCAGTTCCCAGCTGGGCAGCGCGACCATCGGCGGGCCGAATTCCATCGGCATCGCGGCTTCGGATTGGGCCGCCTTGCGCAGCGCATTGAGTCCACCGGTGCTGTCCCCGGCGCGAATGCGCGCCACGGCCGCCATTTGATCAACGATCACGTCCAGGCTCTCACGATCGGCGCGCGCGCTATCGCCTTCGGCCACCAACAGGGCCCGCAGCGGCGGACGCAGTTCCGCGAGCCTGGCCACCGCCGCCTGCAGTCGCGGCAGATCCTCGGCCCGCAACGCGGCTACCGCATCGCCATAGGCGTCGAAGAAATCCGGCGCCGCGTAGCCCGGTCCCGACCAGCTCAGGCGTTCCGCGGGCTCGCGGCGGCCGGTCTCCACGACCTGCAACAGCCGCATGTAGACATAGGAGCTAACAGGGCTGTTGTCGGGATCGTAGCTGGCTGGTTTGTGGGCGGCGAGTGACCCGAGGGCCGTCTCCCGGCAGGCCATGAGTCCCGCCAGCGCAGCGGCATCACGCCGTTCCTGGAGCTCGCCGTACATGAGCCAGGTCTTGTAATGGCCGCAACCGCCGCTTGCGTGGCTGTGCTTGAGCGTGAACGTTGCGCCGACGCGGATCGCGTTGACGTTAGCCGCGATGACTTCGTCCCACATGCCGAGCGCCAGGAAAATATGCGAAGTCATGTGCAGCGCATGCGGCGCATCCGGCGCCACCGCGCCATAGCGTTGCGCTGAGCGCAGCCCAAGCGGCGCGTGAATCGGGTCGTCGTAGGAATGAATCAGGTAGTGCAGCACGCCCGGGTGGCGCAGGTGCGTCGGGTACACCGCTTCCAGCAGGCCCGCGGCCTTCATGTAGGTCGCAAAGTCGCGCCCTTCATGGCAGGTGCCGAGCAGCGCGAGCGCATAAAAAGCCGTCGCGTCGACATCGTCGGGATATTTCCGGTGCAGCGCCTCCATCGCATCGGCATAGCGAAAGTCACGCGCTTCCTTGTTGCCCTCGCCATAGAGGATCTCGACCGCAGCGAGGTAATCCCGTTCGCGGGCCGATGCGGCCGTCGCCCGGCGCGCGTCCGCGGTCGGGCCCAGTTTGGCAAGCGCGGCGCGGGCCGCCGGCAGATCCTGCTCCATCCAGATGCCATGGTTGTAGGTCATGGCCTCGCCCCAGTAGGCCATGGCAAATCCGGGGTCCGCGGCCTCGGCGCGCTGGAAGGCGCTGGCGGCGCGTTCGTACTCAAAGTTATGCAACAGCGCGAGCCCTTCGAGGAAGGGCGCCTGGGCTGCCTTGGCGCCGGAGTTGGCAAAGGTAATGTCCCCGGCTCTGACGGCGGTCGGTGTCGGCGCGGTTGCGCCGAGGGCCAGCGTGCTGAGCGCCAATCCGGCAGCGACTACCAATCCCCTGACGCGCATGGTGTATCCCCCTGGGTGCCGGCAAAAAATGGCATCGCCGTGGCGACGACGTTCCATCTTATGCGAATTGGAAATTCGAGTCGCGTATCCACAGGCGGGCACCCCACGGCTTGGCGTAGACAACGCCACTTCGTGCAGTGCCCGCCTGCCAGCGCGCTAGGCCGCTTTACCCGCAGCCAGCGCCTGCACGTCCGAGGCTCGCAGCGCCTTGCCACCGATGGCCCAGTCCCCGCTTTCGAATTCGTTGACGCGCACCCAGGTGACAGGGCGCATGTTTTCGCCTTCGACCGCGATCATTGCCTCCGTGACCTTGGCGATGAGTTCCTTCTTCTGGGACGGCGTGAAAACGTCCTTGATCACATCGATAGTAACTAATGGCATGTTGTCTCTCCTTCAGATCGGTTGTTCGGCACCGGGACCACCCCGGCGCCGTTGAGTAAAGGCTCGCACGCGCGCTGCAGCGAAGCTTGAAGGTTCCGTGGATAAGTTATCAAGATTGGTAGGAGATCGTGGCGGCATGCGCTAACCTGAATTGATGATCTACCGTTTCGGCCCCTACGAGCTGGACGTGGCGACGGGTGAGCTGCGTGCAGATGGCAAGGCCTGCGGCATCGAGCCGCAGGTTTTTGCGCTGCTCGCGTTGTTAGTCGAGAACCGCGACCGCCTGGTGTCGAAGGACGAGATCATCGAGAAGGTCTGGGATCGACGGATCGTCTCGGACAGCGCGGTCGCCAGCAGGGTCAAGTCGGCGCGCCAGGCGCTGGGGGACGACGGCAAGTCACAGCGATTCATCCGCACCATCCACCGCCGGGGATTTCGCTTCGTTGCGGACGTCAAAGCGTCGCGCGGCACCACGGTGGTTGTGCCTCAGGATCCCGGTGAGCCGGCCGTGGTCGATCAATCCTCCCGGCCGTCGCTCGCGGTGCTGCCGTTCCGCTTGCTCGGTGACGGCGGCAAATATGCGGCGCTGGCCGTGGCTTTGCCTGCCGAACTTATCGCCGAACTGTCGCGCCTGCGCTGGCTGTTCATCACTGCTCGCGGCTCGTCGTTCCGCTTGCGTGCGTCGGACACGGAATTCGCAGAAATCGGGCGCCTGCTGCGCGTTCGGTACTGCCTCTGGGGCACGATCGAAGTGACGGATCGAAGCCTGGTGATCGTGGTGGAGCTCGTCGATACCACGGATGGCGGCATCGTCTGGACCGAGCGCTTGTCGGGGCGGATCGATGACGTACACGCTTTTCGCGAGGACATACTCGCGCGGGTGCTGACGGCGCTCGAGATTCACATCCCGATCCATGAGGCCAACCAGGCGCGCCGCGGCGCCACGGAAAACCTCGATGCGTGGTCCTCATACCATCTGGGACTGCGGCACATGTACCGCTTCAATCGCGCCGACAGCGCGGCCGCGACCCAGTTGTTCCAGCGGGCGGTGACGCTGGATCCGCTGTTTGCGCGTGCTAACGCCGGGCTGTCGTTCATCCACTTCCAGGCGGCGTTCATGCGCTACTCGGACGATATCGCGGGCGTGGACGGAAGCGCTGGCGGCGAGGCCCCAGGAAGGCCGGGTCCATGTCGACCTGGCGATGCGGCTGAGCCCGCTCGATCCGCTCTTTTACGCGATGCTGGGAACGCGCGCCTTCACGCACATGGCCGTCGGCGAGGATGCGCAGGCCGCGGACTGGGCCGAGCGCGCGGCACGTGCGCCCGGGGCCCATGTGCTGATCGCAATGATCGCGGCCGCGGCACATGCGATGAATCGCGACATCCCGCGCTTACTCGGGATGACTTCTGCCGCGTATTTCCTATGCAGTCGGATGCAATGCGTGCGCGCGTGCTGCAGGCGCTGGTGGCGCTGGGGATCTGACCGTGTTGTTAGCCTAACGAGGCGGTTCGGTGCCGGGCTTGCTGTCTTCCAGCGGGAAGGTCTTGGGCGCGGGCGGCGCTGCTTCCGCTGGGCTTGCGGGCTGAGCGGGCTGAGCGGGCTGAGCGGGCGCTGGGGCGGCGGGCCCGGCCGCCGGTTCTTTGCGCGTGCTGGCTGCCACCGCAGTCAGCAGGCGGCGCACTGATTCGCTGCTGCGTGTGACGGTGCCGTCGATAATCTCGTTGACGCCGGCCTTGCGGCCGTAGAAGCGCGTGTTAGATCGGCGCTCGATGGTCAGCGCGCTGCCATCCAGCGCCACGCCCGCAAACAGGCCGCGCGAGCGGGAATAAGAATAGATTTCGGCGCTGAAATTCTGGTCGGTGGCGGCCGAAGCGCTGCGGCCGACCGGGCCCGCGGCGATCGAGGCATCGGCGCCGAGTGTCATCTTGCCATCGGAGATGCCATCCACGCCCTGGCGCGTCGTGAACACCAGCACGACATCGGTCTGCTGGGCGCCGATCTGCCAGCCGATGCTGCCGCCCGTGATGGCGACGAAAATGGGGTTGGAGAAGCGGCCGTTCTTGTCGCGCACCAGCAGCACACCCGTGCCGCGGCGGCCGCCCAGGCCAAAGCCGACCTTGACGACGTCCGGAATGATCGCAATACCGTAGGCGCGTTCCAGCAGCAGGTCGGGAACGTATTGATCGCGCTGCCCGCGCAGTTCTTCCATGACCTGCGTGGCGAGGATGACTTTAGACTCTTCGCGCGCCTGCGCGTGCGCGGTACCGTGCAACAGGCCCACGGCAAAAAGCAGGGTCAGGCAAAAATCGCGAACATGTTTCATGCTTGAGACTCCGACATCCACGGGCAAGGCGCCCGCACAGGCGCGAAGCTTAAACCAAGAAGCTGTGATTTGGACCGTCATTGCATTCAATTGGTTCCGGCAGAATACTGTCGCGATGCACCGACATTCGATCGCGACCGCGGCGTTGTTCCTGTCCTCGCTGGGTTTGCTGAGCATTCCCCTGGCGCGCGCCGAATGGGTTTTTCGCGAACAGGCGATCATGGGCACGCGCTGCGCGGTGGAATTCTGGAGCGAGCGCCCGGCTGAGGCGGACAGCCTGGCTAACGCAGCCTTCGATGAAATGCGGCGCATCGATCGGCTGATGAGCACCTACAAGCCGGAGTCGGAGCTGTCGCAGCTCAATGCCCGGGCCGCGAAAAAGCCGCAGGTCCTGTCGCTGGAACTCTTCGGCCTGATCCGCGATTCGTTAGCCTATTCACGCCTCAGCGACGGCGCCTTCGACGTGACCTATGCGAGCGTCGGCTATCTGTACGATTTCCCCTCCCACCGGCGGCCCAACACCGCGGCGATCCGGCGCGCCCTGCCCGGGATCGACTATCGGCACCTGCGACTGGACGACAAGCGCCACAGCGTCTTTTTCGAGCGCCCGGGCATGCGCGTGGACCTGGGCGGCATCGCCAAGGGCTATGCGGTGGATCGTGCGATGGCAGTGCTGAAGCGCGGCGGCATTACGCGCGCAATGGTCAATGCCGGCGGCGACACGCTCATCGCCGGCGACCGGTTCGGCAAACCCTGGATCGTCGGGATCCGCGATCCTAACGAACGTGACAAAGTGGTCTTGCGCCTGCCGCTGACCGACGCCGCGATCTCGACCTCGGGCGACTATGAACGCTATTTCGACGAGGGCGGCACGCGCTACCACCACATCATCGATCCCAAGACCGGCGATTCGGCGCGCCTGCTGCGCAGCGCAACCATCCTGGCGCCGACGGCCATCCAGACCGATGGCTTGTCCACGGCAGTGTTCGTGATGGGCGCCGAGCGCGGCCTGGCGATGATCAACCGCCTGGACAACGTGGATGCGGTGGTGGTGACCCCGGAGGGCAAGGTCCTTTATTCGCGCGGCCTGGCGCCGCCCGGCGCCCCCTGATCAGTACCAGGCCGAGACGAAGAACTCGATGATGTTCGAGTTGAGCTTGTAAAGCGGTTCCTGCCCGGCGCGCGGCCCCTTGGTCACATCGCGGAAATTATCGTAGTTGACCATCATGTGATCGACCCGCAGGTTGAGCGAGCCGCGGTCCAGCCAGGGAGCGCGCTGGATGCGAAACTCCCAGGCCACGCCGACGCCCAGCGTGAGCGCGTTGTAGGTCGAGAGTTCCTTGTCGCGCGAGCGGAAGTTCTGCGCGTTAGCCCGCGGAAACAGGTCCGAGTAAAAACTGGCGGCATCCTGCTTGTAATAGCGCGCCGAACCATCGAGGATCCACGATCGACCTAACGGGTGGGTGTAGCCGAGCTGCAGCGTGTGCGCCTTGATATCCCAGCTGTCGGTAAAGAACCGGTACTGACCGTCGAGCGACGCGCGCCACCAGGGCAGCGAGTACTTGAGGCGCACGGCGACCGCGTTGCTGGTATGCGTTGCCGGGTAAACTTCCGACTCATAGCGAAAGCCGGTCGGCGCCGTCGGGTCGGCGAAACGGGCGGATCGATACGGGCTGTTGAGAAAACCCTCGTCGGTGATCAATTCATAGTTCACGGAACCTAACAGCCGGCGCGTGATCACCTGGGTGACGCCGACGCTGTAGGAGCGGGTGTCCGCGGTGCGCGCGAAAGCCGGATCGTTGATCTTGCCCTGGGCAGTCTTGATGTTGCGCAGCACGTCGTTCTGGCCGCGGCTGAACCCGAACGACACCGTGGTCAGGTCGCCGAACATGTCCTGGCTGACGCCGAAATACTCGGTCTTGGCCTTGTAGTCGGATTCGGTGCTGTTGATGTAGCCGGCGCTCCAGGTGGTCTTGCCACGCAGGTAGTCGACCCCGAGGCTGTACTGGGTGCGCCGTTCGGAATAGGGGCTCGCCGTGGACATGACATCGATGGATGCGCTCGACACCATGTCAACGTAGTAGTTGGCGGATACTGAAAACTGCTCGCCGATCTTCTTGCGCACCAGCACCGAGGGGCCGGAAATGGTGATGCCACCGCCCTGGTAACGATGGTAAAGCGCGTCGGCGCGGTCTTCCGGCAGCACGCCTGCGAACGCGGCGGAAGCAGCCGCCAGCGAGACTGCAGCCAGCAGCGCACTGTTAGCAAATCGCCGTGCCATCAGTCGCGCCATCAATTGCATCCGCAACCGCCGCCGGCGCTGCCCGAAGCGCCGCGCGCGCCTTCGCGCGACTCGAAGACGTGGTCGAGGTAGGTCGCCGACACCGGATTGCGCTCAAACGCCATGATCGGATCCGCGAGTTTCTCGCGCTCGTAAGGCTTGACCCAGGGTTCAATCGGCGCGCAGGCCGTGAGCACAGGCAAGCCCAGTACTAACAGGACAAGATATCGGGCTGGGCGCATGGCTGACTCCTGAATACTTCTATTCCCGCAACAGGCTGCGGATCTGGTCCAGATAGATGTTTTCGTCGCCGGGCTTGTAGCCCTGGTGAATCATGCGGGTATTGCCCTTGCGATCGACGATGACCGTGCTCGGCATGCCCTTGACCCGGAACAGCTTGCTGACATTGCTGTCGCGGTCATAGGCGACCGGGAAGCTGACGGGGGTCTGCTTCAGGAATTTTTCGGCTTCCGTCGAATCCGGCTCGACGTTGACGCCGACCATGGTGAAACCGAGCGGCTTGTATTTCTTCTGGATGGACTCCAGCAGCGGCATTTCCTGGCGGCAGGGACCGCACCAGCTCGCCCAGAAATTGAGCATCACCACCTGGCCGCGCAGTTGCGACAGGCTCAGGTCCTTGCCACCGCGCAACGGCAGTTTGAAATTGGGCGCCGGTCCCTGCGGGTCGGCCGCGGCTTCGGTCGCGGGTCCGGGTACCAGCACGGCGCATGCAGCTAACACGGCAAGGCTCAGGATGCGAAACTTGGCGAAATTCATGATGCGCGTTTCTCAAAAAAAGGCGGTCACACCGATGCGCGCTTCCAGGTTGTTAGTAAGTTTCGTCGTGCCAAAGATATCGGAGTTGTAGACCCGATCCTGCACGTCGATGTACACCGTCAACCAGTCTGTCGGCAGCACCCGGTAGCCAGCGCCAAAATTGAGCGCGAATTTATCCTCGCCCGCATACCTGACACTGCCCAAGCCGCCCGACACATAAAAAGCACTGTTCAAGGCGAGCTTGCGACCGACAAAAGCCTCGCCTGGGAGGAAGTTGTAGCCGACTGACAGTGAGTAATATGTGAACGGTCTCCCAGTCCCCAGATTGAGTGGGTCCACACCCGGATTCAGCAGCTCGAAACTGGTCTTGCCGAGCCTGGTTTTGCCGTAATTGGCCTCGAAGAAGAAGTCTTCCGTCACATGGTAAGCCGCCTTGACGCCATAGACCGGGTTGGAGGCAAAGTCCTCCACCGACATCGAGCCGTAGTAGGCGCCGATTTCGAAATTCTCGGTATCAATGGCCGGGCGCTTGATTTCGCGGCGTTCCACCTCCGGATCGATGACCCGCGGCGCGGCAGCGTTATCCTCCTGCTCCTCGGTCTGTTCCCTGGCGACCTGCTCCTGTTCGGCGGTCTTTTTCTTGCCGAAAATGCCCTTGATCCAGGCGCAACCGCTCAGACTGAAAGTCAGCAAAGTCGCCGCGACCAGCGCGCGGGTCAGAAGAAGAACGCGAGTCCGACTTTCCATTCTGTTAGCTCCTCGTTGTCATTGCGGCTCGTGAATATCACGCGCTCCTTGCCTTCGGCGCGCACAAAGAAGCGGCGCGTCAGGTAGTAGCGTACGCCGAGCCCGATATAGGCACTTTCTTCGTTACGGTCGACCTGGTTGGGTCGTTGCAGGTCCTTCTGCACGCGGAATATGCCACCGCCGATCGTCACATAGGGCGACCAGCGCCATTCGGGCGCAAATACCTGGGCCAGTCCCAGTTCCAGCATGTAACCCGAGCGCTGGTCGCCGATGAACTGCGATCCTGTTAGCTCGACCTTCATGTTGTCGTTGAGCGAGCGCGCGGCGTAGGCGGACACCAGGCTCGCGCCATCGAAATCGCCGGCGAATACACCCATTTCCCAGCCGTGGGTGCGAAACCCATTGCGATCGCCAAGATCGATCGAGAAATTGCTGCCATCGGCATACTGGGCCTTGAGCAGATCCACGACCGATGCCCATCCCTCGACCCCGCGCTCGGTACGAACCTTGAAGTAGTCGGTGCGGCGGAACAGCACATCCACGGCTTCGCCGCGTGCCACCACCTGAGTGACCGGATAACCGCGTCCCGGCCCGGTCTTAAGCTCGAGATACGGCTCGACGACGAAAAGCTGGGCGTAGTCGCGCTTGCTGGCTAACGCTTCAGGCGTTGCCAGTATCGCGCACAGCAATAGTGCGATGCAGCCGCAGAGGCGCCTAGTTGACAGGCGCCAGGAACGGATTGTTGTAGTACTGTGCCCCAATATCGAGCCACTCAGAAAGCAAGCGTCGTTCTGCATCATTCAAATCACCGGCATGGCTGCCACCTGGATCCATACGGCTGAAAAACCGTGCGGAGCCACGCGCGCTGCCCGCCGCCATCGAAGCGGGAACCGTTACGCCTTGCGTAATCGGTAGACCCGTCACCGGGTCCGTGCCCACCACGACCTGAATGTCCTGCAGGGCGCCCATGTTAACTTCCTGAGCGTTGTCGGTGAACAAAAGTTCGCGATAACTCTTGAATTGATCCGGTTCATCGTCAGAGGGGCCGTCGCTGAGGTCGAGTTGACCGGCAGGGACGCGGATCGCATTGGCCGCATCGCGCGGGCTGTGACAGCTCGTGCAGGTGCGATCCACGGTGCCCACCAGGCGTGGCTTCGACCACAGCGGATGAATCATCCGTTCATAGTTGATGACGATCCGGCAGGTCGCAGACCAGCGTGTTTCGCAATCGATCGACGTGGGCGACAGCGTAGTCAGATCGGAGTAACGCCAGGTAAAACTGGCATCTTTCGGCCGGCCGGACGCCACAGGATCCGTCCAGGCATCATCGAAAACGACGTCCACGCTCGGTAGCATGGACTTGCACTTGTCCTGGCCGCCGAGCGCGCAGGTGATGCGTGAGCGCGTCTGTGCCATGGTCTCACCCGACTGCGATGTTAGGGTGGGGTCGGCGCCCGGGAAGGCGCTGCCCGTGCCACCGTTCCAGATCGAGGCAAACAGCCCCGTGCGGCCATGCGACTTCGGCGTCTGAGCGTTGGGGACATGGCAACCGTTGCAGCGCACGACCTCGCCAGGACGGACCTGCAGCCAGTTGCGGTGCACGGGCGTGATGCGCCGCGCGTTCTGGTCAAGCACCGAGATGATCAGAGCGACGTTCGCCGGAACCTTGGCGCGTACCGACCCATCGGGCTCTACCGGCACGTAACCAATGATCTCGCGCATGAAATTGCTGGCGCCGAACCCGGATTGCTTGATGTCGCGCACCAGGCGGTCCGGCAGCGATACCGCTTTTTCAATGCGCAGGAAGCGCGCCGGGCGCTGCGCGGCGGTGCGCAGCGCCGGATTGGCGAGCGTCGCGATGTTAGGCGTCGCGGAATCGACGCCATCCAGGTCATACACGGATCGTATGTCGAGCACGCCGACGTTTTCCGACACCCAGTCAGGGTTGAGGTCAATGCCCGGCTGTTTGTCGAGGATCACGGCCGGCAGGGTGCGTGGCTGCGCGATCACCACGTCGGTGATCATGACGCCTTCCTCGGGCGTTTGCAGCGGCAGGAAAGCGCGTGCGACGGTGTCGTACATCCACAGCGAATAGAGCGGTGGCGCCTCCGTTGCAGCCGGGTCGGCTAACACGTCACTGGTGCAGGCGCGCAACTGCCCGCCAATTTGCGCGCGGCATTGCGTCCAGCTGACCGCGATACGTCCGCTGCCGTCCCAGAGCGGGAACGCGGCTGAAAATCGTCCGCCCGGCGACAGGCCGGGGATGGTGCGCACGTCGTTGCCGGTGGCGATGCGCTGCGCAGGTCCGGTCAGACTGGGGCTCGCAGCGAGCGGCTGGGTATTCTCAACGTAGTTGCGCGTGTCGATCACCACGATGTCGCCGCCCATATCGGTGCCGCTGAAGGGACGCACCAACGTCAGGATGTCGCCGTTAGGCATCTCACGCGGCTTGGTGAACTGGATGGCCGTGTTGTTGGTCCCGGTCAGGTGGCTCAGCGCACCATACTGGAGCTGCAGGTCAGTGCCGTCCGGGTTCGCGCTATAGAGATGAATGCCATTCTTGCCCGGGAACGCATCCCAGCGGCTCCACAGGATGCGGCCGTTCTGCAGCACCGTGGGATCCATATCGTGGCTCTGGTTGAAACTGATCTGGCGCTGGTTGCCGCCATCGCTGCGCATGGCGTGCAACACAAAGGCCGGTTCGCGCCGGTCTTCAGTCTGTGCTTCGAACTGCGCCTTGCCCTCGTCGATCAGCACTGCTTTGGAGGCACGCTGGCGCGTCGATGTGAAAATGATGTCGCCGCTCGGCAGGTAATGCGGCGCGACGTCATGACCCTCGGCGGCCGACAGGTTCGAGCTGATCACGCGCCGCAGCTGCTTGGAGGTAAAGGTATATTCCCAGATTGCCCATTTCGGCTGGTTCTCTTCCCGGGCGTTAGGCACCCGGGGTCCGCGCATCGCGAACGCCAGCTTGGTGCCATCGAACGACACATCGAGATCGCGGATGTCGTAGGCGCCGTTGTTGGTGACGCTGCCCGTGATGTTGACTTCCGGCACCGAGGAATCCGCGCGGTCGCGGACATAGACTTCGGCATCGACGAAGAACGTGCGCATGTTGCGCAGGTCTTCGTTGGTCATGACCGGAATCGTCTTCTTAACATAGGCGATCGGGAAATCGACCGTCGCGGGATCCGCCTTCTGCCCGGAGCCGATCGCGACGTTGCCGCCCGGCGAGCAGGCGCCGAGCACGGCGGCCAGGGCCGCGCAGCTAACAACTCTCGCCGTCATGCAGGTTCGAGTGCTTGTCATTCAATAATCTCCAGCGTCATCGGCGGTCTTTACGTAATGCAATTTTGTGCTATCGCAGCCCTGCGATCTGCCGACATGGTCACAGCGCCAGGTCGCCAAAAGCGGTTCTCTAGCACTACGGCAGTGGACTGCCTCTGGGTCCCGAGCACTGTGATGAGCATCGCATTTTCACAGTACCGCCGGGACAATCAAACGTAATAAGACGCGCTGTCGGCGTCTTGCGACGTCGGCGTGTGGAGACG
The DNA here is from genome assembly GCA_043738315.1 of Gammaproteobacteria bacterium. GTDB lineage: Bacteria > Pseudomonadota > Gammaproteobacteria > Steroidobacterales > Steroidobacteraceae > UBA964. Next base: position 829 of record JAYUGT010000276.1, on the reverse strand, counting down.
AGCAGGGCACCAGACTATTGACCGCATGATGCGGGCAATGTCGACTGAACAGGGCGGAATTAATCAGGTGGCAAAGATGTCAGTAAGTATTGGAAAACTCACTTGCGCAGCGCTGGCGCTGGGTTTGTTAGCAATCGGAATTGCGCAGGCCGGCTCGCGGGAGCAGGCCAAACGCATGCACGATCGTATAGCAGGCGTGCCGCCGACGGCCGCCGTGCTGGACCAGATGGCAGCGGAAATCGCCGCCGGCAGGCCCCTGGCGGCCGCCAACATCGCCATGCAGTCGAGCGCGTTCTATAACGTCACGCTCAAGAACTTCGTCGCGCCCTGGACCAACCGCGAACAGAGCGTGTTCGTGCCGCTGAACGATTACACCGCGACCGTCATCGGCATGGTGCGCGACGACGAGCCGTTCGACACGGTGCTGTCGGCTGACATCCTCTATACCGCGCCCGGCGCGTCCGGTGTCGCGGCCTACTCGCCGTCCAACAACGATCACTTCGACCAGCTCGAGCAGACCGGCGCCGACCTCAAGACGGTGCTCGTCAAGCAGACCCAATCGGGCCTGAATGGCATTCCGGCGGCCGCGACCGCTGGCGTCATGACCTCGCGCGCCGCTGCGCAGGCGTTCTTCATCGCCGGCACCAACCGCGCGATGTTCCGTTTCACGCTGATGAATCATCTGTGCCGCGACATGGAGCAGATGCTCGATACCTCGCGTCCGCCGGACCGCATCCGCCAGGACGTCAGCCGCTCGCCCGGTGGCGACAGCCGCATCTTCCTCAACAACTGCATCGGCTGTCACAGCGGCATGGATCCGCTGGCCCAG
>JAYUGT010000275.1:0-3131 GCA_043738315.1 Gammaproteobacteria bacterium | reverse complement strand
TTGTTGTAGAACGAGTCCCAGTCGAGATAGAACTGGTCGAACGGCTCGAGTGATCTGTTAGGCGGCAACTCCATGTGCAGCATCAGGCCGCCCGGCCGCAGCACGCGGTGCGCCTCGCGGAACACGCTGGCGATGTCGCGGCGCGGCAGTTCGTGCAGGAACATCGAGGAAAACACCACATCGAAACTGGCGTCGGCGAACCTGAGCGCGGTCGCATTCATCTGGTGAAAATGAATGGCGCGGTTCTGCGCGCGGGCGCGCGCCAGCGCGTAACGCAGGCACGGCGCCGCCACATCGATGCCATGCACCTCGGCCTGCGGAAACACATCTTTCCACGCGCCGGTGTTGTGTCCGATGGTGCAACCAAGATCCAGAATTTTTCGCGGCTGGAAATCCGGGTGCTGTGCGCACACATAACTCGCAATCGACTGCCCGATGTCGTCGAGATTGCGGCCCATCAGGTCCATCGACGTTACCTGCAACCGGTTGTCATACACCGCGCCGGCGGTCAGGTCGTCGGGGCCGTCGTCGCGGGTGTAACTGCCCGGCATCAGGTGGATATCAATCGCGCTGACGGAGCGTGGAATCGCCAACGCTGGATCCAGCGTCAGGCTACCGAGCGGCTGAGCGCGCGCCAGTTCAGCGGCACGTTCGACCAGCGCATCACGCTGGCGCTCGATCGGCGCGCACACGCTCAGATACACCATGTCCTGCGCGGCCACGCGCAGCGCCGAATAGAAGTGGAACGCCTCCAGAGAACGCGCCAGTCGATGCACATCCTCGCCATTGCGCGCGTGTCGCCGCTTGCGCTCGGGTACATCGCGCTCAAAACTCTGGCGCAGTCCGGCCGCGAGTTCATGGGAAACCAGCCGCCGCAGCTCGGTGACGAAGCGCGCACGCCCGCGCTCATCGGGCGTTCGCTTCAGGCGCAGGGAATGCAGCAGATCGCTCACCAACCGAGTTTACCGCGAACCTCGGCCCCGGCACTGCGGGCCGCCACGCAATGGATTGGGAGGCCGTGGACGTCCATTGGCCCTGCTACCCTTGCTAGGATCGGCGCATCAGGGGGTGCGGCATTGCCATGCAGAGACGCGATTTTGTTGCCAGCGCGCTGGCGTCTTCGGCCGGATTTACGGTCTCGCAGCAGACCGTGGCAGTACCGATGAGCACCCGGCGCTGGGACCTGATCATCGTGGGCGCCGGCACGGCGGGCCTCCCGGCCGCGATCTTTGCCTCGCGCCGCGGCGCGCAGGTGCTGCTGATCGACAGCGCCGACAGGATCGGGGGCAACCTGCATCTTGCGAACGGCCAGATCGCCGCCGCCGGATCGCGGACCCAGGCCGCCAAGGGCATTGTCGACAGCCCGGACCGGCATTACGACGACATCATGCGCATCACGCGCGGACTCGCCAATCCGGACATTGTGCGACTGACCGTGGAGCGCGCGCCTGTGACGATCAACTGGTTGTTAGACAACGGCCTCCAGCCGTTGCCGGAACATCCTGTGACTGGCGACTCACCAGGCCGGCCGGCCTATTCCGTCGCGCGCTACATCTGGGCCAGGAACGAAGGCCGCGACATCCTGGCCGTGGTCGAGCGCGAGCTGGCGCCCGAACTCGCCAGCGGCCGCGTGCAAACCCAGGTCAAGTCCAAGGTTGTTAGCTTGTTGCAGGATCGCAGGGGCGCGGTGACCGGGGTACGCGCCAGGACGCCCGCTGGCGAGCGCGAATATCACGGGCGGCACATCTTGCTGACCACCGGCGGCTACGCGATGAACCCGGAAGCGTTTCTCCGGCATTGCGGCTATCCGGCCTATGCGGCCGGCGCCTACCCGACCGATCTCGGCGAAGGCCTCGACCTCGCGACTGCGATCGGCGCGCAAATGCGCGGCCGCGAACTGCATCGCGCCGGCACGGGCTCGATACTCACGGCGCCCGCATTCCCGGCCAGGGTTTACAAACGTTTTGTCACGGTACCGCAGGAACGACTGCCCTGGGAAATCTGGGTCGACTCCCACGGCCGGCGGTTCTTTCGCGAGGATGACCCCGGCACCTGGCGGCGCGAACAGGCGCTCCTCAAGCTGCCAGACCTGCGCTACGCAATTGTTTTCGACCAGGTCATCTTCGACGAGTCGCCGGTGGGCGTGCCGGGTTTTAGCCGTGCGCAAATGCACGAACATTTCGACCGGCACCCGATGTTCGCGCAGGCGGACAGCCTCGCGGGACTGGCGGCGAAAATCAAGGTGGATGCGACCGGGCTCGCAGCCACGGTGCGCGATTACAACGCCGCGGTAGATTCCTGGACCGATCCTCTGTTAGGTCGCGAATATATGCCGCGCCGCATCGAAAAACCGCCATTCTATGGCGTGATCCACATGGGACATTCAGCGACCTCGTCCACCGGCCTCGTGGTCGACAGGCAACTGCGGGTTTTGGGCGCGGATGGCAAGCCGATTCCGAATCTGTACGCGGCCGGCGAAGTGCTGGGCAGCGGGGTCACGCTCGGCAACGCCTTCACGCCGGGCATGATGCTGACCCCGGCGCTGGCGCTGGGTCACTGGCTGGGCGAGACGCTGCCACTTGACAGGGGAGCCGCATGAAAGCATTGGGATGGATCGCCGGGATTGTGGGAGCTATCGTGCTGGCTGTCGTAGTGACACTGACCAGCGGCGCCCTGACGCTGAGCCTGCCGGAACTGGAAACGCGCTACAAGCTGCCGGAATCAAAGTTCGTCGATATCGACGGCGTGCGCGTGCACTATGTCGACGAAGGTCAGGGACCGGCGCTGGTGCTTCTGCATGCCTCGTACATGAGCCTGCACAGCTGGAACGACCTCGCTTCGCGGCTCAAGGGCCGCTATCGCGTGATCCGCTTCGATTCGATGACCAATGGACTGACGGGCCCGGATCCGAAGAATGACTATTCGCTGCAGCACAACGAACGGATCCTGGCGGCGCTGAGCGACCAGCTGGGCGTCCGTGAGTTCTTTTTGTTAGGTACTTCATCGGGAGGCACCGTGGCATTTCGTTATGCGGCCGCGCACCCGGACCAGGTCAAGCGCCTGATACTGGTCAACAGCGCCGGCATGCCACGCACCTCGGCCACCGACCCCAACCGCGCCCGCGGCACGCG
>JAYUGT010000274.1:0-19960 GCA_043738315.1 Gammaproteobacteria bacterium | reverse complement strand
GGTCACGGTGACGGTTCGCGGCGGGCCGTAGAAGCCACTCACCACGTTGCCAAAGGTGGCGCCGGGGAAATTGTAGGCACCGACACGATATTTTTCGTCCGTCAGGTTCTGGCCATGCAACCCCAGGCTCCATTTATCGTCCGGGGAGGTCCACACCAAGCTCGCATTCACCAGCGTGTACGCTTTCTGGTCAAGCGCCGGCAATGGAATCTCGAACATCTGGAACTTGTCGCGATAGGCCACTGCCGGTATGAAGGCAATGTCGCCACCTTTTGCCAGCTTGTGCCGATAGGTCATCGACACGGATCCGGCGATCTTGGGTGTGTTCTGGAAGCCGCGCTGGCTTGCGAGGTCCCGGCGGGTGCCCGTCACCGGGTCGTAGGTCACAAACTCATCAAACTTCGCATCGATATAGCTCAACTGCAGCGCCGCCGAGAGCGCGTCGGTCACGGCAAAATTGCCTTCGAATTCCGCGCCCTGGATGGTCGAGCCGGCGGCATTGTCCACGAAGCTGACGATCGTTGTTCCGATCGCAAACTGCGAGGTGATCTGCTGGTCCTTGTACTTCGAGTGATACACCGCCATAGCGAGGCGCGTGCGCCCGCCGTTAAGCGAGTATTTCGCGCCGAGTTCCGCCGTGCTCACCGTTTCAGGGTTGTAGCCGTTGACCGTGGCCGCGTACAGCACGGCGTCGCCGCGCATGTCAAACCCACCGGATTTGAAACCCTTGCCCCACGATGCGTAGTAGGTCTGCGCATTGCTCGGTTCAAACGTGACGCTGGCGCGTGGCGTAAACTCACTGAAGCTGCGTGAGTTCGTGTATCTGGTGCGCAGCAGGCCGGGGACCGCAGCCGGATTGCCGAACAGTCCGCTCGGAACGCCCGCGAAGTTCTGGCGGTAAACGCTGCCGGTCTTGTCATCCTTGGTGTAGCGGCCGCCTAACGATGCGGACCACTGATCATTCAGCTTGAAACTGACATCCGTAAACGCCGCCTTGCTGGTCGTCTTGACGTAGCCGGAGGTCGCGATGGCGAGATTGGCAATACCGACATCGGTATCGAATGCACCCGCCGCCCAGCCCCTGAGCCAGTACAGGCCCGCAACTGCCTGCACGCGGTCGGTCGACCACAACAGCTGCAGTTCTTCGGACGTCTGGTTGTCGTCGTAATACGCCGGCACATCGAGCGCCTTGGACGGGCCAGTATCGAAGTCGATCAGGGTATTGGTATCTCCTTCGCGATACGCGGTGATCGACTTCAGCAACAGCGCGTCAGTGACTTGCTGCTGCGCGACCACCGACCCGCCCTTGTTGACGACCTTGTTTCGGTCGCCAATGCCCGCGCGGTTGCTAAATACGTTGCCCAGCACAGTCTCGCCCGTGGCGAGACCCGAGCCTGCCGCTTCGCGATGCCCGTGACGGGCGTTCGAATTGTCGTTTGCCAGATCCCCTGCCAGGCGCAGTGAAAAGCGGTCATTCGGCCGCCACTCGGCGCTGAGTCGAAATGCGTTGACGTCCTTGTTGTAGCTCTGTGCGCCCGTGAACAAATTGGTGCCAAAACCCGCCCGGTTGTAAATCGCAACCGCGCCGCCGACTGCCAAAGTTTCGCCAACCGGCATCGATCCGGACACGATGACATCACGCTGACTAAAATTGCCAAGACTGACCTGGGCATTCAGTGTTGGCTCCCGGCTCAACGGCGCGGTGACGTATTTGACTGCGCCACCGATCGTGTTGCGCCCATACAGCGTTCCCTGCGGACCGCGCAGGACTTCAATGGATTTGATGTCGTAGATATCGAGCACCGCACCTTGCGGCCGCGCCACATAGACATCGTCGATGTACAGACCTACACCCGGCTCAAAACCCCAGAGCGGATCCTGCTGGCCAACGCCGCGGATAAACGCGATCAGCGTCGAGTTCGAGCCGCGCGCCACCTGCAAAGTCAGGCCCGGAGTGGACTGTTGCAGCGCGGTAATATCCGCAGCGCCCTGTTCCTGGAGCTGCGCGGCAGAAAAAACGCTGACCGCAACAGGCACGTCCTGCAGCGATTCCTCGCGCCGGCGCGCGGTCACCACGATTTCGGCAATGTCACCCGTGGCCTGAGCGCCCTGCTGCGCCAGCACCGGCGGTGCAAAACCCGCGCTTGCCAGAACCAGCAGCGCGGCGGCGCCAAATCCCGGTAATTTGACTGATTTTCCCGATTTCATCGCGATCCCCCGTCGCACCTGGCCGGCGCGTTATTACAACAGTTGTTGAAATCTAATTGATCAGTTGTTGAATTTCAACCTGTATCGCAAACTGTTGCCAAAACGCCGCACGGGCAGCAGAATCGGTCAAGTTTTCCAGCCAGCTCCTTACAGCCACTTATGCCGCGAGCACCCGCCGCCACCAAACAGAAGATCCTCGACGCAGCCGAAAAGCTATTTGCCCGCAAGGGTTTCTACGGCGTGTCAATCCGCGATATCACCTCGGCGGCCGGGGTCGATGTCGCGCTGGCCAACTACCATTTCGGGCCGAAAAAGAATCTGTTAGCAGCCGTCATCGAACGCCGTGCCCAGGTGCTGAACGATGAACGCCTGCACATGCTGGACGAGGCGCGCCGCGCCAGCGCGCCGGCCTCACCCGGGCTGGAAGCCATCATCAATGCTTTCACCTATCCGCTGAACAACAAGTCGGCGCGCGGCGGAGCAGGCTGGAAGAGCTACTTCGCGCTGATCGCGCAGATCAACAATTCGCCGGAATGGGGCGGACTCATGATGTCGCAGCATTTCGATCACGTGGTGCATCTGTTCATCGATGCGCTGCGCGGCGCGCTGCCGGGTTGCTCCGATCGCGAGCTCTACTGGGCCTACCATTTCCTGTCCGGAGCCTTGACGCTGACCTTTGCCGAAACGCGCCGCATCGACAATCTGTCGGGCGGGCTGTGCCACTCGACCGATCTCGATGCGGTGCACGAACGGCTGGTACCGTTTTGCGCCGGCGGTTTCCAGGCGCTGTGTGAGCGCAAATTCTCCCGCAGGCGCCACCGCAAGTCGGTGCCAGCGACGCGCAAAAAATAGGAGTCCGGCAACCTCGCGCCTGGCTTGTCAGGCAATCTGGCGAATCAAGCGGCGGCCGAAAGCGCTCGCTCCAGGTCTTCGCGCAGATCGTCGATGTGCTCGAGTCCGATCGACAGACGCACCATGTCCTCGGAGACGCCCGCCTTCGCCAACTCTTCGGGCGACAGCTGGCGGTGCGTGGTCGACGCCGGGTGCGTCGCAAGCGAGCGCGCATCGCCGATATTGACCAGGCGAATGATCAACTGCAGCGCATCGAGGAATTTCTCGCCGGACTTGCGCCCGCCCTTGATGCCGAAGGTGAGGATGCCGGAGGCCTTGCCGCGCATGTACTTGCGCACCAGCGCATGCGACGGATGATCCGCCAGGCCCGCGTAATTGACCCAGCTGACATTCTTGTGGGCGCGCAGGTATTCTGCGACTGCCTGCGTGTTGTCGCAGATGCGATCCATGCGCACCGCCAGCGTCTCGATGCCCTGCAGGATCAGGAATGAGTTGAACGGCGACAGGGCCGCGCCCATGTTGCGCAGCGGCACGACGCGCGCACGGCCAATGTAGGCCGCCGGGCCTAACGCCTCGGTGTAGACCACGCCGTGATAGGAGACATCGGGCTCATTCAGGCGCCGAAAGCGCGCCTTGTGCTCGGCCCAGGGAAACTTGCCCGAATCCACGATTGCGCCGCCGATGCTGTTGCCATGACCGCCCAAATACTTGGTCAGGGAATGCACGACGATATCCGCGCCGAAATCGAACGGCCGGCACAGATACGGCGTGGGCACAGTATTGTCGACGATCAAGGGCACACCGGCCTGGTGCGCAATGGCGGCGAGCGCGCCGATATCGGTGACATTACCTAACGGATTACCGATCGACTCGCAGAACACCGCCTTGGTCTTGTCATCGATCAGTCTGGCAAAGCTCTCTGGCCGCGTTGCGTCGGCAAAACGCACGTTGATGCCGAACTGCGGCAAGGTGTGCGCGAACAGGTTGTAGGTGCCGCCGTACAGCGCGCTGGCGCTGACAATGTTGTCGCCGGCCTCGGTGATGGTCTGGATTGCATAGGTCACCGCCGCGCTGCCCGAGGCCAGACCTAACGCGCCGACGCCGCCTTCCAGCAACGCCAGGCGCTTCTCGAGCACATCGGTCGTGGGATTCATGATGCGGGTATAGATGTTGCCCTGCACCTTGAGGTCGAACAGATCGGCGCCGTGCTGGGCGCTGTCGAATGCGTAGGAGGTGGTCTGATAGATGGGGACCGCCACCGCTTTGGTGGTCGGATCCGGCGTGTAGCCACCGTGGACAGCGATCGTTTCGGCGCGCATGGAGATACTCGAGGGTGATAAAGGGACTGCGAGCTTAGCAGCCGGACCGGCGCGGCCCACATGCCATTCGGTAATAAGTACATTCCTTTAGACTGGACTTCCCTGCCGTAAGGCTCGACCCAGGAACTGCCCGAGTGTTTGGAATCACGCCGTCCGCGAGGCTGCGCCCCTCGCCCTACTACGAATCCACACTGGCCGACGGCGTGTGCGCGTTCACCACCTACAACCACGTGCTGATGCCGACCAGTTTTGGTAATGCGGAGGCGGAATACTGGCGGATCATCAACGGTGTTTCGATGTGGGATGTGGCCTGCGAGCGGCAAGTGCAGCTCGAGGGGCCGGACGCCGGCAAGCTCGCGCAGATTCTGGCGCCGCGCGACTTGTCGAAGATGAGCGTGGGCCAGGGCAAGTATGTGCCGCTCTGCAACCACGACGGCATCCTCATCAACGATCCGATTACGCTGAAACTCGCGGACGATCTCTACTGGTTCTCGATTGCCGACAGCAACATCTGGTTCTGGGCCCGCGCCATTGCCGCGGAGCGCGGTTTGCGGGTCGAGGTCAGCGAGCCCGATGTCTCGCCGCTCGCAGTGCAGGGACCGAAAGCGGAAACCGTGGTCGCGTCGATCTGCGGCGATTGGGTCCGCGGCCTGAAGTACTTCTGGTTCCGCGAGACCCATATCAACGGCATCCCGGTCGTGGTTGCGCGCTCCGGCTGGTCCAAACAGGGAGGCTTTGAGATCTACCTGCGCGACGGCACGCGTGGCACAGAACTGTGGAACATCGTCAAGGAAGCGGGCACGTCGTACGACATCGGGCCCGGAAATCCGAGTTGGTGCGAGCGGGTGGAAAGCGGCCTGATTTCCTATGGCGGCGACACCGACGGCCAGACCAACCCGTTCGAAGTGCGCATGGGAAAATATGTCGACCTGCAGGTGCCCGATGATGTCGTCGGCATCCAGGCATTGCGCCGCATAGCCGCCGCGGGACCGAAACGGCATTCACTCGGTATGATCCTCGAGAACAAGGATCCCATCGCTTTCGGCTTCAAGTGGAATGCGATCCACCAGGGCGGCGTCCGGGTCGGCGACATGACGACGGCAACCTGGTCCTACCGGCTGAAGAAGAACATTGGCTTTGCGCTGATTGCGCGCAGCTGCAACATCGGCGACCGGGTTGAAATTCAGCGCGATGATGGCGTCATTGCCGGCACGCTGACCGACCTGCCGTTCATCGCGCCCGCCTAGCCCGGGAGTCGCAGGATGCCGACGCAGCTAACAGAACCGGCTCCCTGGGACTTGCCGTCCCCGCACGTGATTCGCTTTGGGGTCGACGCGCGCGACATCGACGCCTATCAGCACGTCAACAACGCGGTGTACCTGGTATGGCTTGATCAGGTGGCGTGGTCGCATTCGGCCGAGCTGGACTTGCCGATCGAGCGTTGCGTGTCGCTGGGGTTTGGCATGGCGGTAACGCGGACCGTCATCTGCTACCTGCGGGCGGCGCTGGCGGATGACCCGATCGAAGCGGCCACGTGGCTGATCCCCGGCAACGGCCGCCTGCGCGTGGCGCGCCGCTTTCAGATAAGGCGTGCGAGCGACCACGAAACACTGGTGCGCGCGGAAATCGAATACGCCTGCATCGAGCTGAAGTCGGGGCGGCCGGCGCGCTGGCCTGCGGAGTTCCGCGAGCGCTACGTGGTGCGCGAGGACGTTGCGCCGCTGTTAGCCGGGCTCGCGCCGCTGTAATTCTCTATCCGGAAATGCCGGCGCTCGCGCGCAGCGTCGCGGCACGAGTGGCGATGCCAGCCCAGTCATGCGCCTTGAGCAGATCGGCGGGTGCCAGCCACGAACTGCCGACCGCGGCGACGTTAGGCAGCGCCAGGTAGTCCTTGGCGTTGTCCGGTCCGATGCCACCGGTCGGGCAGAAGGCAACCTCGGCAAACACGTCGTTGAACGCACGCAGTGCGGCCACCCCGCCCATGACGCCCGCCGGAAAAAACTTGAACGCCTGCAGACCGAGCTCGAGCCCGCACATCACTTCAGACGGTGTGATGACGCCGGGAAGGTAAGGCATGCCGCAGTCCTGCGCCGCACGCACCAGCGTGCTCGAGAGGCCCGGACTGATGGCGAACGCAGCGCCGATTTTCTGCAGCTCCGCAAGCTGCGATCGCGAAGTCACCGTGCCCGCACCCACCGTCACTCCTTCGACTTCGGCGAGGATGCGACGGATCGCATCCAGCGCCGCCGGCCGCCGCAAGGTGATTTCAAGACAGGTGACCCTGGCATCGCGCAACGTAGTCGCGAGCGGCACCGCGTTGGCGGCGTCATCGATGACCAGCACCGGTACGATTCTGGAGCGTCGCAGCGTCTCGATAATCATGGGCAATGCCTCATTCAAACGTTAGCCAGGTTGCGGAGCACTGACGCGCCCGATTCCGCGCCATTCACGTTGCTCCGGAAGTTGTGGAACAGCTCGCGGCCCAGGCCCGTCTGGTTCGCCGACAGATCGGCCGCCGCCGGTGAGCGCGCCATCAGCGTGGCGCGATCCAGTTGTACATCGAGCGTGCCCGCCTCCGCGTCCAGCCTGACCACGTCGCCGTCGCGCAGCCGGGCAATCGCGCCGCCGGCCGCTGACTCCGGCGTCAGATGTATGGCCGCGGGAACCTTGCCCGAGGCGCCGGACATGCGTCCATCGGTCAGCAAGGCCACCTTGAAGCCGCGATCGAGCAGCACGCCGAGCGACGGTGTTAGCTGGTGCAGCTCGGGCATGCCGTTCGCCTGCGGCCCCTGCTCGCGCACGACCACGATGACGTCACGATCCAGCGCACCGGCCTTGAACGCGGCGGTAACTTCCGCCTGGCTGGAAAACACGGCCACCGGCGCCTCGATCATCAGGTGTTGCGGTTTCACGGCCGATACCTTGATCACCGAGCGCCCAAGATTGCCGGTCAGCAGGCGAATGCCGCCGTGGCTCGAAAACGGATTGCTCACCGGTCGCAGCACGTCCGGATCGAGTGACTTGAGCGGCGCCGCCCGCCACTGCAATTGCGCGCCTTCCAGATACGGCTCGCGCGTGTAGGCGTCGAGGCCCTTGCCGAACACCGTGTCGACATCGGGGTGCAGGAGTCCGGCATCCAGCAATTCCCGCGTCAGGAAACTCAAACCGCCGGCCGCATGGAAATGATTCACATCGGCCTGGCCGTTCGGGTAGATACGCGTGAGCGACGGCGTGAGCTGCGACAGGTCTGAGAAATCCTGCCAGTCGATGATCAATCCCGCTGCCGCCGCGATCGCCACCAGATGCAGAGTGTGATTGGTGGAGCCGCCGGTCGCGAGCAGGCCGACGATGCCATTGACGATGGCGCGCTCATCGATGATGCGGCCGAGCGGGCTGTGGTGCGGACCGAGCGCGGTAATCAACGACGCCCTGACGGCCGCCGCTTCGGTCAGCGCGCGTCGCAACGGCGTGCCGGGATTGACGAAGGCGCTGCCCGGTATGTGCAGGCCCATCAATTCCATCAACATCTGGTTGCTGTTAGCTGTGCCGTAGAAAGTGCAGGTGCCCGGCGCGTGATAGGACGCCGCCTCGGCCTGCAGCAACTCGGCGCGACTGGCCTTGCCCTCGGCATACTGCTGCCGGACGCGCGATTTCTCGGCATTGGGCAAACCGGAGGGCATCGGGCCGGCCGGGACGAACACGGTCGGCAGATGCCCAAAACTGAGCGCGCCGATCAACAGGCCGGGCACGATCTTGTCGCAAACGCCGAGGCACAGGGCCGCATCGAACATGTCATGCGACAGTGCGATCGCGGTCGACATCGCGATGACATCGCGACTGAACAGCGACAGCTCCATGCCGATGCGGCCCTGGGTAACGCCATCGCACATGGCCGGCACGCCGCCGGCGACCTGGGCTGTGGCGCCCGCGGCCATGGCCGCCGCCTTGATGATGTCCGGATAATGCTGCAACGGCTGGTGCGCCGACAGCATGTCGTTATAAGAAGTGACAATGCCGAGATTCGGGCGCGCGCCGCTGGCCAGCCGGGATTTTTCCTCGACATCCGCTGCCGCAAAACCGTGCGCCAGGTTGCCGCAGGACAGGCGCGTGCGGCGCGCGTGCGGCCCGCTCCTGGCGACGATGCTGTCCAGATACGCGGCACGGCTGTCGCGGCTGCGCGCGCGGATGCGTTCGGTGATTTCGACAATTCCTGGGTTCATTCGCGCCTCACGAGGAAACAATTCCGCATCACGGTGCCCAATATACTTCGAGCGGTGTCGTTTGTTGTTGCAGCAAGGCACGCACCGGCAATTCATCCGCGGTGCCGGGCAGCAGGCCGCGCTCCAGCAGGCGGCGCTTGGTCTCGCCGTGGAATTCCAGCAACAGCAGCCGGGTTCGCAGCAGCACCGCGTAACTGAGACTCATACGCGCGTAGCCATTGACCGGCGCATCGAAAGCTAACACGGACGGCGATTTGCCGTTGTCGCCGCCGGCAATGCCGGTTTGCCCGGGAAACAGCGACGCGAAATGGCCATCCTCACCCATGCCGAGCATGACCACATCAAAGGGTTGCGGCAGCGAGTCGATGCTGCGCGTGACCTCGGACAGTGCGTCCGACGGGCGCGCGACCGGGCGATACAAGCTAACAATCGAACCTGCGGCAGCGTGAAGTCGCAACAACCGCGCGCGCACCTGGTGTTCATTGCTGGCGGCATGCTGCGCTGAAACCCAGCGTTCGTCGCCGAGCACGATGCTGACGCGCGACCAGTCCAGCGCCTCGGCCGCCAGCAGATCGAACACCGGGCCCGGTGTCGAGCCACCCGGCACGACCAGCGTCGCCCGGAGGCGCGCAGCGAGGGCGGTGCGCAAACTGCCCGCAATCCGATCAGCCACCGCCCGCGCCAATGACTGGCGATCGCTGTGACGGTTTTCGATCAAGCCTCATCCTCGTGCCAGGTGCGACCGTCGCGCTCGATCAGCGCCACGGCGGCGCTCGGCCCCCAGCTGCCCGCGGTATAGGGTTTGGCCTTGATGGCCTGCTGGCTGGTCGCCTCCAGGATGCCGTCGGTCCAGCGCCACGCGGCTTCCAGCTCATCCACGCGCATGAACAGCGTCGCACGACCGCGAATGACGTCGAGCAACAGTCTTTCGTAGGCGTCCGGGCTGCGTCCACCGAAAGTGTCGTTGAAGCTGAGGTCGAGCGCGGTCTGGCGCAGCTTGAGATCGCCCGGACCCCGCTGCTTGCTCAGCATGAAAAGGCGGATGCCTTCGTTAGGTTGCAGCCGCATGACCAGGCGGTTCGGATGTATGGTGCCGGCGCTCGGCGGGTACAAGGCGTGCGGCGGCGCCTTGAATTGCACCACGATTTCCGACGCGCGCGATGGCAGGCGCTTGCCGGTGCGCAGGTAAAACGGCACGCCGGCCCAGCGCCAGTTCTCGATGCTGGCCTTGACGGCGACAAACGTTTCGGTGTCGCTGGACGGGCCCGCGTCCGGTTCCTCGAGGTAGCCAGGCACCGGCTTGCCATCGATCGCACCCGGACGATACTGGCCGCGCACCGTCAGCTGCTGGGCGTCGACGCCGCGGATGGGCGCGAGCGATCGCAGCACTTTCAGTTTTTCATCGCGCACCGCATCGTTGTCGAAGCTGATCGGCGGTTCCATCGCGGTCAGGCACAGGAGCTGCAACATGTGGTTCTGCACCATGTCACGCAGCGCGCCGGCGCGGTCGTAATAGCTCCAGCGCCCGCCGACACCGACCGATTCGGCGACCGTGATCTGCACATGATCGACGTAGGTTCGATTCCACAGCGGCTCGAACAGACCGTTAGCAAAACGCAGCACCATCAGGTTCTGCACGGTCTCCTTGCCGAGGTAATGATCGATTCTGAAGATCTGCTGCTCGGCGAAACTCGCGCCAATGACCGCATTGATCGCCTGGGCGGACACCAGGTCCTTGCCCAGCGGTTTCTCCAGCACCACGCGCGACACTGGCGAAATCAATCCGGACGATGCGAGATGAGTTGCGATCGGGCCGAACAACTCGGGCGCGGTCGCGAGGTAGAAACATCGAACCACGAGCTCGCGGCCAACCAGTGCCGCTGCGAGCCGGGCAAAGCCGGCGCTCTCCGCGACGTCGACCTCGATGTAGTCGAGTCGCGCGGCGAACCGTGCCCACGCGGCGTCATCGAAATGACCGTCCGGGACATAGGTTTTGCACGATTCATGTACCAGTGCGCGATAGGCGTCCTGGGACATTGCGCCGCGCGACACGGCGATGATGCGGCCGTCGGCTGGCAGGCGGCCCTCGCGGTCCAGGTGATACAGGGCCGGCAACAATTTGCGCTTGGCGAGGTCGCCCCGGCCACCAAACACGATCATGTCGAAGGGATTGGAAATCAAACTGGTAGTCATGGGCTCGCAGTCTAACGCACCGTGCGCAGACCGGCCGGCGTTTGGACTTACCCAGGTGGGAACCGTCCCCGGCGCCGACGCGCCGGGGACGCGGATCTAGTTGTTAGTAAAGCCTATCGCGCCGAGGTTCAGCCCGATCGCATAAAGTGGCGGATTGGTGTTGGGCTCGGCAAGGGTGAAATTGAAGGCCGTTCCCGGCACCGTCACCACCATCTTGGCGAGTTTCGATCGCACCGACGCCACCGCGGTCGCATTCGTGTCGGTACCACACACGCCCTTGACCGTGAACCCCGACATCAGCAGTTTGTACACGGATGCCGCGCCGATAGTCTGGTCCGCGGTAAAGGTTTGCGAAATTTCCGTGCCGCCCGACCCGGTGGTCGTGCAGCCCGCCACCTTGGGTCCCGCGAGAACCACTTCAAGTCCCGTCGGACGGAACGTCAGCTCGTACATGCTGCGCGGCCCCCACAAGCGGAACTTGAGCTTGCTGAACGCGCTGACATCGACCGTCCCGTTGTTAGGCGCATTGACGAACAGACCCATGTAGGAGTTCGTGAACGCCGGCCCCTTCATGATGAAGTAACGGAAGAAATTGGGCGCGCCGTTGGCATCCAGGACGGTGCCGCTGACATAGCCGCCCTCCTCGACCTTCTGGGCGGAGTTGCTCAGCGTCGCATCGTCCTGGAAATAGCCAATGCTGCCACCGGCCGCGTTGGTCACACCGGGATAGTTCGCCGTGCGTGCTCCCGGCCAGGCCGCCAGGTTGAACGGTGCAAACGTCTCGGCGCTGCCTACGTAGTCAACGGCAAAAATTCCTTCGTTAGCCACGAAGAAGGTGATCCCGCCGTTGGGCGTCTTCACGTCGCCGGTCGCAATGGCCAGCGTCTGCGGTCCGCCGCAACCCGCGTCGGCACAACCGGTGCCACTGCCGCTGCCCGCGGTGCCCCAGAAATAGATGTTGTCGACGTACAGCGTACCCGCGGCGTTAGGTTCGAGCTTGATCTGGATGATCGCCGTCTTGTCCGGCACGTTGTAGTTGCTGAGATCGATGTCGACGTTATTCCAGTTGCCCGAGGTCAAGGGCACGGTAAAGAAATTCTCCTTGCCTGCGGAGATGATCGACACCTTGACGCTGGTCAGGCTCGAGGTCCAGAAATCCAGGTGCAGCTTGCCCTTGGTTGACACGTTGATCGGATTGGCGGCCCAATCAATGCCCTCGTACAGCGCCGTTCCGCCGAAAGTGTATTGCAGCGACTTGTTGCCAGCAATCGTCGGCTCGCTGAAAACCACCGGCGGGTTCTGGCCCCAATCCGGGTTCGGCAGGAAATTCGCGATCGTGGTGGCGTCACTGTAAATGGTCAATGAACCCGCCGGGATTGATGTCGTCGGCGCGCAGGTCGGCGCCGTGGTGCCGCAGCTGACACCAGCCGCCGTGCCCCAGAAATAAATGTTATCGACGTACAGCGTGCCCGCGGCGTTGGGCTCGAGCTTGATCTGGATGATCGCCGTCTTGTCCGGCACGGTGTAGTTGCTGAGGTCGATGTCGACGCTGTTCCAGCTGAGCGCGGTCAGGGTCACCGTAAAGGCGTTCTCCTTGCCGGCCGAGATGATTGACACCTTGACGCTCGTTAGATCCGGCGTCCAGAAATCGAGGTGCAACTTGGCCTTGGTCGACACGTTGACCGGATTCACAGCCCAGTCGAGACCCTCGTACAGGCCGCCGGGTCCGGCCCAGCCGTAGCGCAGCGACTTGTTGCCGGCAATCGTCACTTCACTGTAGGCCACGGGCGGACTCTGTCCCCAGTCCGGGTTCGGAATGAAGTTCGCGATCGTGGCCGCGTCGCTGTAGATCGTCACTGAACCCGATGGAATTACTGTCGTCGGAGCGGTGGTGGGCCGCGGCGGCTCGACGACTGTAATTCCGATCGTGGTCGTCTTGCCCGACGCCGTGTGGGTCACGTTGATGGTCGCGATACCGAGGCTGACGCCGGTCACGACGCCAGCGGCACTGACGGTGGCCACCGCGGTGTTGGAAGAAACGAACGTGGCGCCCGCGGTGACATTGCCGGTGGTCGCGTTGTTGAAGGTGCCGGTGACGACCAACTGCAGCGTGCCGTTAGGTGTGACATTGACTGGCGCGGTGTTGGTCACGGCGATCGCCGTCACCCGCAGGGGGGCGACTGTTACCGTCGTAGTGGCGGTCTTGCCGGACGAGTGCGTGGCGGTGATGGTGGCGGTGCCAGGAGCCATGCCCTTGAGCGATCCGGTCGTCGTGACCGACACGATGGCCGGCGCCGATGAAACGAACGTTGCGTTGAAGCTAACGTCGCTGGTCGTGCCATCGCTGTAGGTCGCGGTGAGCACCAGGGACACCGCACCGCCGACATCGAGGCTTACCGCCCCGCCTGCGATGGCGACTGAAGACAACTGCGCCACCACGGGCGTTTTGGGGTCGGAGGGCTGGCACGCGGCGAGGCCGACGCCCAGAACGGCGGTGATAACGAGCGAAGCAAACTGCCTGGCGAGATTCATCTGACGCCTCCGGTCGCATCTGGCGATCCGTTGTCGTGGGTTATTGCGCGCGCCGGTGGCGGCGGCGGATTTCCCCGGTTATTATTTAGAACGCGCTTTCAAGGCCGACTTTAGCACAGTCCTTGAGTGTGTCAAACAGGAAGCCGCGAGGCTGACAGCCGCCCATCCATCCCGCCAGAATTTGCGCCATGCTGACCCGCTCCACGATCCGACCGTTTCTCACCGCACGTGACAGTGACGCCCGGCTGGCTGCACAAGCCCCGCTCGCGCCCACCGTGGCCGATCCCGGCCTGCCCTCGGTCTGGGTCGATAGTGCTCAGGCCTTCCAGACGATTGAAGGCTTCGGCGGCGCCTTCACGGAAGCGGCGGCGGTCACCTGGCTCAAGCTCGATACCGCGCAGCGCGACGAAGTGCTGTACCGGTATTTCGACGACGCGGACGGCCATGCGTATTCGCTGTGCCGAGTCCACATGGGTAGTTGCGATTTCGCGCTCGGCAACTACGCCCATGTCGAGACGCCCGGTGACGTGTCGCTTGAGAGTTTCAGCATCGAGCGCGACCGGCAGGCGCTGCTGCCCTTCATCAAGGCGGCACAAGCCGTCGCGGGCCAGCCGCTCAAGCTGCTGGCCTCACCATGGAGCCCGCCCGCGTGGATGAAGACCAACGGCCAGATGAACTACGGCGGCAGCTTGAAGCCCGAGTATCGCCGCGCCTGGGCGCGCTGCTTCGTGCGCTTCATCAAAGCCTATGCGGCCGAAGGCGTGCCGATCTGGGGCGTCTCGGTGCAGAACGAACCTAACGCCACGCAGCGCTGGGATTCCTGCCTTTACACGGCCGAAGAGGAACGCGACTTCGTGCGCGACTTCCTCGGTCCGGAACTCGCAGCAGCGGGTCTCGTCGACACCCGCATCATCATCTGGGACCACAACCGCGATCTCATGGTCGAGCGCGCCAGCGTCGTGTATTCCGACCCGGCGGCAGCGCGTTTTGTCTGGGGCACGGGATTTCACTGGTACGGTGCCGACCATTTCGAGCACGTGCAACTGGTGCACGATGCCTGGCCTGACAAGCAACTGCTGTTCACCGAGGGCTGCCATGAAGGCGGTCCGCACCACGGCTCCTGGGACCTGGGTGAGCGTTACGCGCGTTCGATGATCAACGACCTCAACCGCTGGACCGTGGGCTGGATCGACTGGAATCTGCTGCTCGATCACAGCGGCGGACCGAATCATGTCGGTAATCTCTGCAGCGCGCCGATCCTGGTCGATGCGGCGCATGCAGCGCTGCTGCCACAGAGTTCCTATTTCTACATCGGCCACGTGACGCGCTTTGTCAGGCCCGGCGCGCGGCGCGTGCTCTGCACCACGACACAGCATGCTGTGGAGGCGGCCGCGTTCATCAACACCGATGGCACGATCGCCACTGTGGTCTTGAACCGGACGGAACAGGAACAGCCCTTCGCGTTGCGCATCGATGGGCTGCGGACCGTGACCCGGTTGCCGCCGCGCTCGATCGCGACCTACCTCGCCTGAGGTTCGCGCATCAGTTCCGGGTACACGGACTGCATGACCAGCTTCGGCGCGCGGTCCACGGTAAACAGGCCCCAGTGCTTCTCGGGTTCGAGCGGATCGTCCGAACCCTTCCAGGGCTCGTCGAACGCCTCGAACACGAACGTCAGAATATTCTCGGCGTTAGTCCAGTCCATCAGGTCGCCGTAGTAGATCTGCTGCAGGTCCTGCGACGTGTTATGCGGCTGGATGCCGCGCCCATTCGAGTTCGTCGACCAGCCAGCTTCGCTGATCACCACGGGCGTGCCCGGATACAGGCGCGCCACATTGTCATAGTTGTCCCGGGTGACGTGGATCGCCTCGTGGATGTGCTTGTATTCCCACACCGGGTAACTGTGCAGCGAGATGAAGTCGAGCTCGGGCACCAGTGCGCGCAATTTTCCCTGCCAGGGCACGTAGTTTTCGCAGAACGTCACCGGCTGCGCGACGCGGCTCCTGACACGACGGACGTACTCGATCATGCGCTCGACCGGCACGACATGATCGGTCCAGTCGGCGGTCGTCTCGTTGCCGACGGCCACCGAAAACACGATGTCTTCATGGCTGCGCGCCAGTGCGACCAGCCGCTCGATCTCCGCTGAGTTTTCCGCAACACTGTCATCCAGCTGTTGCGCACTGTAGACACCGCCCCAGGGACAACCAAAGTTGTTCACCTCGGCGCCGAGGTAGGCGCCGAGCATCACCTGGAACTGGAACCCCTCGCGGCGGATGACTTCCAGCACGCGCTCCGCGTGCGGGCTGCAGTCGTACAGGCGCAGCAGCCGCCAGTGCTTGTGCAGGATCGCGAGGTCCTCACGAATCTCCGCCGTCGAAGGATAGATCTTCGCGGCCGGACTCTGCCCGCCGCGATAGCCTGAATAGCAGATCGCCCGGCCGCTGGGGAGTGTTAGCATCAGCTTTGTCAGATCCAATCAGCCGAATTTTGGCTGACCGTCCTTATCCCACAGCCCCCAGTACGCGCCGACGTCGCCTTCGGCGCCGACCTTCCAGGCCTCATCGAA
The DNA here is from genome assembly GCA_043738315.1 of Gammaproteobacteria bacterium. Taxonomy (GTDB): domain Bacteria; phylum Pseudomonadota; class Gammaproteobacteria; order Steroidobacterales; family Steroidobacteraceae; genus UBA964. Next base: position 4,067 of record JAYUGT010000274.1, on the reverse strand, counting down.
CGCCGCGAAGTAGAAGACCTCGGCACCCTCGCTCTGCGCCCAGCGATTGGTGTCGATGAAGTAGCGCATCGCGCCCTCCTCCGACGGCACCGCGCCGTGGAACGCGCTGCCTTTGTCAGGCCAGCCAGTCTCGCTGATGATGACGCGCTTGCCGGCGGCGGCCGCCTTGGTACGCTGATACATCTGCTGCATGTACGCAATTGCCTGGTCGCGCGGGCAGCCTTCCCAGAACGGATAGCAGTTGGTCATGACGACATCGCAGGCCGCGGTGATGCGCGGATGCTTCTCGAACAGGAAGTACGCATCGACGTAGCCAACCGCGACGCCCGGCAGCGCCTGTTTCACGTGGCGGATGTACCCTAACAGCTCGTCTTCCGACAGGTCCTCGCGCAGCAGCACTTCGTTGCCGACCGCGACGATATCGGCATGACCGGCGCGCGCGACCGCTATCGCTCCATTGATCTCGCGCGCGTTGATCTCGCGATCGGTGCCGAGCCAGGCGCCGACCAGCGTCTTCATGCCAAGTTCGTGCGCGATGCGTGGCGTCTGCTCATGACCATCGGTGCAGGAGAAACTGCGGACCCAGCGCGTATAGGGCCTGATGATCGACAGCCGCGCACGGATCTGCGCCTCGCTCACCTGCGAACCCGGTGCCTGCTGATCGATGTAGGGACTGAAGCATAGTCCATGCACGCCAGCCTGAAACACACTGCGGAATTCGCTGACCAGCCGGGCGCGTTCCTGCGGCGACAGCGGCAGCACCGCAGCGCTGGTCGTCTGCGTGCTGCGGTTTGCCCAGGCCGGCTGCGGCGGCGCCGATGGCGCGGCCGTGTGGCCACCGCCGGCGGCAGTCGCGGTGACGCGCTGGTTCCACAGCGATGCCTGTTCTGCGAGCAGCGCAGTTCCTGACAGCGGTTGCAGGTTCGTCGGCAACACACCGGCAGCGACGGCCGCATCGGCGGACTTCAACTTGGGTCCGCGTCGCTCGGCAAGTTCAGTCGTCATTTGCCTCACCATGTTTTCATCGATTTCATAGAACCACAGCGCCGCCACCGCGATGAGCGCGGCGACGGCCGGAATAACGCTCACCATCAGCATGATGCCGTTGACGGTATGCGCGTTCTGCACGACGTTAGGCATGTAACCGAAGTAAGCCAGCAGCCAGCCGGCGCCGCCGCCGCCAATGGCCCAGCCAAATTTCTGCGCCAGCGAGGCCGCGGAGAACACCAGGCCGGTGGCGCGCCGCCCGGTTTTCCACTCGGAGTAATCAGCCGTATCGGCGTACATCGCCCAGACCAGCGGCGCCGTCGGCGCGGCCAGCAGGCTGATGAGTCCGTGGCCCGCCCAGACCAGCGGGATGTTATCGGGCGGCACAAAGTAGTAGGCGATGGTCATCAGCGCGGCCAGGCTCATCGACACCATGTAGAAATTGCGCTTGCCGAACATCTTCGACAGCGGCGCCGTCAGCATGACGCCGACAATGAAACCGATCGCGCCGGTGGTCATGACCGCCCCGAAGTACGGCCGGCCGTTAGGCACGACGTAATCGAAGTAGTAAACAATAACCGTGCCGCGAATGTTCGCGTAGGTGAGCGCCGCGATGCCGACGACGCACAGCACCACCCAGGGACGGTTCTTGAAAAGATCCTTCACGTCCGTGGACAGAGAACCCTTCTCTTTCGCCTCCGGTTTCACCCGTTCCTTGGTCATCGCGAACGTGATCCAATAGCAAACCACGGCGAGGGCCGAGAAGATGATCATCGTCATCTGCCAGCCCGCCGGCGAGTTCGCGTCGCCGCCGAAATAGGTCACCATGGGTATGGTGGCGTTGACGATGATGAACACCGGCAGGAATGCCATGACGAAACGGTAGGAACAAACGCTGGTGCGATCCTCGGAATTCGGTGTCAGCACGCCGAGCAGCGCCGAGTACGGAATGTTTATCGCCGAATACGCGATCATCATGATGGTCAGCGTCACGTATGCGTAGACGACTTTGGCGGTGCCGGTATAGGCAGGCGTGGTGAATGCAAGCACCGCGGTCAGCGCCATCGGAATTGACATCCACAGCAGGTAGGGCCGGAAATGCCCCCAGCGCGTGCTGGTGCGGTCGGCGATCGTGCCGATCAATGGGTCGATGAGCGCGTCCGCCACGCGCGTGACCAGCATCATCGTTCCCATGGTTGCGGCGCCGAGCAGGAAGACGTCGGTGTAGTATTTCGCCATGAAGATCGAGAACATCTGCCAGAAGAGGTTCGATGCGAAGTCGCCCATGCCGTAGCCGACCTTCTCGGTGACGGTCAGTTTCTTGTGATCAGGTTGCATTCTTGCCTCCGCGTTTCTTCTGGTAGGGCAGCCGGCCCGGCCCGCGCGGCCGCGGCTTGCCGTAGCCACCGATTTTGTCATAGACGCGCACGTAGTCGATCACCATGTCCGCCGGGAACTGCGTCGCGGTGTTAGGTACGCCGGGAAAATTACCGCCGACCGCGACATTCATCACCAGGTAGAACGGCTGGTCGAAAGGCGCCGGCCATGGATTCAGGTCCGCCGCGCTCCGCGCCACACTGCCCTTGCCGTTGCGCTGCTTGCTGCAGCTCCACCAGAAGGTCTGCGTCGCCCACACCGAGCCATCCACCAGCCAGCGAATCTCGCCGGGCTCCCATTCGACTGCGTAGACGTGAAAATCGCCAACCGTACTCCCGCCCGCCAGCTTGTGCACATGCGTGACGAGCTCACGCTTCGGGAAGGTTGAGCCAAAATGAATCGTCCCGAGATACTCATGCGGACGTTCACCGACAATTTCCAGGATGTCGATCTCGCCCGACGCAGCCCAGGGCCCGTAGGCGTCATCCTGTGGCAGCAGCCACAATGCGGGCCACATCCCCTTGCCATGCGGCACTTTCGCGCGGACCTCGAAGCGGCCGTACTGCTTGGTGAACAGCGTCGTGCCGTCGCGCCGCCGCGTCTTCATCCGCGCCGAGGTGTAGCCACAGCCGTGCAACGACTCCTTGATCGCGCGAATGTGCAGCAGACTGTCACGGACGAAAACATTATCCGGATTCTTCGTGTAGTACTGCAGTTCTTCATTGCCCCAGCCCGGTATCCAGGTGTGGGTCCGGTAATCGAAAAAACCATTGCCAATGTCGAAATCCCATTTGGCGGGATCGACGGCATTGCCATCGAACTCGTCGCTCCACACGAGCGTCCAGCCGGCCGGGCTGTCAGGTTTATTGCTCATGGCGCGCGCCGCCTTTGCGATTGTGTTGCCCGTTGCGCGATCAGGAAATCGCGGTACCAGAGCGCACTGTCCTTGGGAGTCCGCTGCTGCGTTTCGTAGTCGACATACACGATGCCGAATCGCTTCAGGTAGCCTTCAGCCCATTCGAAATTATCGAGCAGGCTCCAGACGAAATAGCCACGCACGTCGACTCCGAGCGCCAGTGCGTCGGCCACCGCGGCCATGTGCGAATGCAGATACCGGATACGATCCGCATCGGCAACCCGCCCATCGATCAGCTGATCTTTGTAGGCCGCGCCGTTTTCCATGATGTAGACCGGCGGCAGCGGATAGTCGGCATGAATCCGCGCGAGCAATTCTGTGAGTCCGGCCGGGAATACCTCCCAGCCCATATCGGTGACTTCCCGGCCCGCGTGCGCATTCTGCTGTGGCGCGCCGGTGCCCGACACGTTGCGCGTGTAGTAATTGATGCCGAGAAAATCAAGCGGCTGGCGGATGATCTCCATGTCGCCGGCCAGCACCGGTGGCGCGTCGGCGCCGAGAAACGCCAGCACGTCCTGGGGATAACTGCCTAACAACAATGGGTCCATGTACCAGCGGATCGTCAGGCCGTCGTCGAGCCGCGCTTTCGCAATATCCTCGGCCGAGTCGGTCGCGGCGTGGCTCGGCGACTGGTTGAGCACGATGCCGAGCGGCGTCTTGACGCCCTGCGCGCGCATTGCCTGCATGGCAAGGCCGTGACTCAGGAGCAGGTGGTGCGAGGCCTGCATGGCCGCCTTCTGGCTCTTGAGGCCCGGCGCAAAAATCCCGGCCTCGTGGCCCAGCGTCG
>JAYUGT010000273.1:0-3137 GCA_043738315.1 Gammaproteobacteria bacterium | reverse complement strand
GCGGGCCGATGGACAAGCCGGCCGACACGGCAACCCCGGCGCCGCACCAGCACTGAGCATTGCCGGCCGCGCGGCTGCGCCGTTGCACTTCGTTATAGTGCGCGGCGATGCAACGCGGTTCCCTGAAAACGCTGCCAAGCCGGGTATTGGCGATCGAATCATCGTGCGACGAGTCGGCGGTCGCCGTACTCGATCATGAGCGTGGCCTGCTGGCGCACGAAATCCACAGCCAGGTCGATCTGCACCGTATCTATGGCGGCGTGGTACCGGAACTTGCGTCGCGAGACCACGTGCAACGGCTGCTGCCCATGGTCGCCAGCGCGCTTGCTGCCGCTAACACGACAGCCGCGGATCTGCACGGCGTCGCCTACACCGCGGGGCCCGGGCTGATCGGCGCGCTACTGACCGGCGCGGCGTTGGGGCGAAGTCTCGCCTACGGCTGGGACCTGCCGGCGGTCGGTGTGCATCATCTCGAAGGCCACCTGCTGGCGCCGCTGCTGGAGGCGGAGCAGCCGCCGCTGCCGCACCTGGCGCTGCTGGTGTCCGGCGGTCACACCATGCTGGTCGATGTCGAGGCCGCCGGGCGCTACCGCGTGTTAGGCACGACGCGCGATGACGCCGCCGGTGAAGCATTCGACAAGATCGCCAAGCTGTTAGGCCTGCCGTATCCGGGCGGACCGGAGCTGGCGCGGCTCGCGACCCTGGGCCGGCCGGGCGCGCTCGACCTGCCGCGCCCGATGCTCGACCGGCCCGGGCTGGAATTCAGCTTTAGCGGCTTGAAGACCGCGGCGTCGCTGGCGCTGCGAGCCAGCGACGGCAGCGACCGGGCGCGCGCCGATATTGCGCACGCGGCGCAGCATGCGATCGTCGAAACACTGGTGGCGAAGACCCTGCGCGCGCTCGAGGAAACCGGCCACCCGGCTCTGGTCGTTGCCGGCGGCGTGGGCGCAAATGCACTGTTGCGCGAGCGCTTGCGTACAGCAGCGGCGCGCCAGGGAGTGCGCGTGTACTATCCGCGGCTCGAATTCTGCACCGATAATGCGGCGATGATCGCCATGGCGGGCCTGGTGCGCCTGCGGCACGGCGAACAGGAACCGCTGGCGATTCGCGCGCAGGCGCAGTGGCCTCTGCAAAGTCTGACCATAGGATGAGTTGTTAGCATGTCGAACGATAAACCCCTGGATGTGATTTTTCTGCGCGGCCTCGAGGTCGAGTGCATCATTGGATTCATCGATTGGGAGCGGCGCGTCAAGCAGACCGTGGTCATCGATCTGGAACTGCCGGTCGACTGCGCACGCGCTGCGGTCCGCGACGAGGTCGCGGACACTCTCGATTACAAGCAGATCGCCAAGCGCGTCACGGCGTTCGTCGCCGCGTCGGAATTCAAGCTGGTCGAGACCATGGCCGAGCGCATGGCGCAACTTCTGTTAGCCGAATTCGCCATGCCGTGGGTCAGGATCTCGATCAACAAGCCGGGCGCGATTCGCGGGTCGCGCGACGTCGGCATACGGATCGAGCGCCACCGCCAATGACCCAGGTGTACATCGCGGCCGGCGGCAACATCGATCCGGTCGCAAGCTTGTCGCAGGCGCTGACGCTGCTGCGTGCAGCCTGGCCGGATATTCGATTTTCGCGCGCGTATCAGAATGCCGCAGCCGGCTTCGAGGGCGATGATTTCATCAATCTCGCCGCCGGATTCACCACGGAGCAGTCGCTGGCGCAGGTGCTGGCGTGCCTGCACGACATCGAACGCGCCTGCGGTCGCGAGCGCGATGTGCCCAAGTGGGCGCCGCGCTCGATGGATCTCGACGTGCTGCTGTTCGGCACCCTGGTGGGCGAATACCCAGGCGCCGTGCTGCCGCGGCCGGACCTGCTCAAGCGCGCCTACATGTTAGGTCCGCTGGCCGAGATTGCCGGCGAGCTGCGCCATCCGGTGACCGGCCTGAGCATCGCGGAGCACTGGCGCCGTTTCGATCGCGCCGCGCACCCGCTGCATCCGATCGACGTGCCGGGCCTCAACGCCGCGAGTCTTTAGGCCTCGATGCCGCGCTCACCAGCCGATGCTGCGGCCGCCATCGACCGCCAGAATCTGCCCGGTGACATAGGGCGCCTGGGTCGCGAAAAACAGCACTGCGCGCGCAACGTCCTGCGAGGTACCCGCGCGCTTCAGCACGGTGCGATCGATAATTCGTTGTTGGAACGCCTGGTCGGCGTCCGAGTCCTGCGGCCACATCACCGGGCCCGGCGCCACACCGTTGACGCGCACCTGCGGGCCGAGTTCGCGCGCCAGTCCCCGGGTCAGCATCGCCAGGCCCGCCTTGGCAACGCTGTAGGTCAGGTAGCGGCGCAGCGGGCGCATGCCGTGGATATCGAGAATATTGACGATCAGTCCGTGCGTGAGACGCAGTGCCGGCGCCGCAGCCTGCGACAGGAACAGCGGCGCTTTCAGATTGCTGCCGATAAGATCATTCCACTGCGCCTCGGTGATCTCACCAACGGCGGTAGGGTAGAAAGTCGAGGCGTTGTTGACCAGGATATCCAGTCCGCCGAATGTTTCCTGCGCCTTGCGCGGCAACAGGTCGACCTGCGCGGTGTCGAGCAGATCCAGCGCGCAAGCCATGGCGCTGCCAGCGCGCCGCGTTTCGAGTTCGCGTACCAGGTTGTTAGCTTCGGCGGCGGAGCGGTGGTAGTGGATCAAGACGTTCGCGCCGGCGCCGTGCAGCGCGCGGACGATTTCCGCGCCAACCCGGCGCGCGCCACCCGTCACCAGCGCGGTCTTGCCGGCCAGCGGTGCAGCATCGGGCGTATCGTTCCGGGCATCCTTGTTCATGGTGCTGACAGCATATGACGCCGGACGGTCGTGCCTCAACGATTATTCCAGTGCTTACCCCGGCCGAGCAGGGGCACAGCGCGCGCATGTTCGACGTGCTGCGCCAGGAGATCGCTGGCCGTGGCGGCTGGATCCCGTTCAGCGACTACCAGCAGCGGGTGCTCTATGCCCCGGGACTTGGTTACTACAGCGCGGGCGCCGTGAAGTTTGGCAGCGGCGGGGATTTCGTCACCGCGCCGGAAATCTCGCCATTGTTCGGGCGCGCCGCCGCGCGCTGGCTCGCTCCTTTGTTAGCAGCCTGTGGTCC
>JAYUGT010000272.1:0-3140 GCA_043738315.1 Gammaproteobacteria bacterium | reverse complement strand
ATTGAGCCGGAATGACGGCGGCGACCATCGGTCGAACTTTGCCGAGTGTTCGCGCGTTGCGGCATCGCCGCGTCGGCCGATGTCAGCTAACAAAGCCTCGACCGTGACGCGCACCTGCGCGTCCTCGGACGCGGCGTCGTCGGCATTCTTGCCGTTCTTGAGATAGCGGATCATGCCTCTCCCGGAGGCGCGGGCATCAGCGCGCCGACATCATCGTCGTGCGCTTGGTGACGATGCTGAGTCCCGGCTGTTGTGCGGAGTAATAAGCGGCCAGCGCTTCGATGTCCGAAGGTTTGAGCGCGCCCATGAAGCCAGCCATCACGGCGTTCTTGCGTCCGCCTTTTTGATACTCCTTCAGCGCGTGTACCAGGTAGTCGCGATGCTGGCCGGCGAGAATCGGATAGTCAGCCGTAATGCCGACGCCATTGTTGCCGTGGCAGGCCACGCACACCGCAGCGGCCGCGGGCGGCGTGCCGGTCGGCTTCACCGCTTCCGTCTTGATCGTCGTGCCCGCGAGGTAGGTCGCGATATCCCACATGTCCTGCTCGGTCATGCTCACCGCATGCGCGTGCATGGTCATGTGGCTGCGTTCGCTGCTCTTGTAGCCCTTGAGCGCGGCCACGAGGTAGGCGGCCGACTGCCCATTGAGGCGCGGCACGCTGTACATGGGCTGCACGTTCTTGTAGCCCTCGGCGGCATGGCAACCGAGGCAGGTATAAGCGAGCGTCTTGCCGCGGGCGGCGTTGCCCGCGGGCGCCGACTGAGCCGAAGCCGGGACGCTAAAGGCCAAACCGACAGCCAAACCGGCCACCGATACCGCCGCCGTCAACCACGTCCGCAAAAACCTCGCCATATCTGCTCCCAAGCGTGCAAAACCGTCGAAAAAATGCCGGGCGAATCTTACGGATTCGGCTCCGTAATTGCTACCCGGGCCAGCCAGCGGACCGAACGCGCATCGGTTAGGCTGCGCGCTCAGGAGCCACGAGCTTGTCATGATTGCTTTGATCCAGCGTGTTCGCGAAGCCAGGGTTGACGTGGCCGGGGCCACGGTCGGGGCCATCGGGCCCGGGCTGCTGGCGCTGATTGGCGTGCAGAAGGACGATGCGCCGCGCGACGTCGAGCGCTTGCTGGTGCGCGTTCTCGGTTACCGGGTTTTTCCGGACCCGGAAGGCCGGATGAACCTGTCGCTGACCGACACCGGCGGCGGCCTGTTGCTGGTGTCCCAGTTCACGCTGGCGGCCGATACGAAAAAGGGCATGCGGGCTGGCTTCCAGACCGCTGCAGAGCCGGCGCGCGCCGAAACCCTGTTCAACAGCCTGGTCGCGGAGGCCCGGCTGCAGCACACCGGGACGGTCGCAACTGGCCAGTTTGGCGCCAATATGCAGGTCAGCCTGACAAATGACGGGCCGGTCACCTTTTGGCTGGAATCCTAGGGGAACTTCACGCCAGCGCAGGGATCTTTTCGCCTATGATGCGGGTAGTAAGGCTGCTTTCTTAGAACTTGGACGAGGTCGTAATATGGGCATTGGAATGCGCGAGTTGATCGTCATCCTGTTGATCGTATTGGTCGTGTTCGGCGCGAAAAAGCTCAAGTCCATCGGCACTGATCTCGGCGCGGCGGTCAAGGGCTTCAAGAAGGGCATGTCCGACGGCGAAAGCGATTCGGAGGCGGAGCAGAACGCCAAGCAGATCGCAAAGGAAGCCGAGGATGCGGACTTCGCCCGCAACGCCAAAGCGGATGCCGAGAAGAAGTCCGATCGCAGCGCCTGAGCGTTGCACCCGAGGCCCGTTCCGGGCCTGTTGTTAATCGCAAACGGACCTAAGCGATGTTCGAGGTTGGATTCAGTGAGTTATTGCTGATCGCCGTGATCGCCTTGCTGGTGCTCGGCCCGCAGAAACTGCCGGGACTGGCGCGACAGGTCGGACGCTGGATGGGCCGTGCGCGCACCATGGCGCGGCAGTTCCGTGATCAACTCGAGGAAGAATCCTTCCTCGAAGAAACCAAACTGAATACATCGGCTAACAAAACCGACAACAAGATTGTGCCGCCGGCGATTGCCGCCGCCGCAGTTGCGGCAGCGCCAACCGAAGAAAAAAGCGATATTCCGGCGGTGGACATGAGCTCCGGGACACTGGCGACCGGCATCCCGCCCGATGATGACTTTGCGCATCACGACACTGCCGGCGCCGATGCCAGTAGCAACGAAGCGCAGGTTGCCGCAACGCCTGACGAGCCGAAAAACGCATGAGCGAAACGGAAGAACAGCTGGCCGAGGGCACGCTGATGTCGCACCTGCTGGAGCTGCGCGACCGGCTGCTGCGCGCGGTGCTGGCGGTGTTCATCGCGTCCATCCCCTGCATGTACTACGCAAACAACCTGTACACCTTCGTGTCGCAGCCGCTGCGCGACAAGCTGCCGAAGGGCGCGACGCTGATCGCGACCAGTGTGACTGCGTCGTTCATGGCGCCGTTCAAGCTGGCGCTGTTTGTCGCCGTGTTTATCGCCATGCCGGTCGTGATCTACCAGATCTGGGCATTCGTCGCGCCCGGCTTGTATCGGCGCGAGAAGAAATTCGCGGTTCCGTTGTTAGCATCCTCAATCATACTTTTCTACGTCGGCGTCGTGTTCGCGTATTACGCCGTGTTTCCGGTGATGTTCCAGTTTTTCGCGGCGACCACGCCGACCAATGTGGTCATGATGACCGACATCTCCGAATACCTGTCGTTTGCACTGACCATGTTCTTCTGCTTCGGAGTTGCCTTCGAAGTTCCGGTCGCGGTGGTCCTGCTGGCGCTGACTGGCATGGTCAAGGTCGAGAAACTGACCGAGCAGCGCGGCTACGTGCTGATCGGCATCTTCGTAATTGCTGCGATTTTGACGCCGCCCGATGCGGTGTCGCAGACCATCATGGCGGTGCCGATGTACATCCTGTTTGAGGCCGGCGTGCTGTTCGCACGGCTCGCCGTGAAGACCCGCAAGGCCGACCAGGCGCGCCGCGAAGCTGAAGAAGCCGGAAACACCGGCTGAGCGGCTTTCGGCCCGCAGCGACTAACACGCGCCGCAGCCCGGGCACCGCTCCATCCGGGTTTGTCTTGCCGCTGCGCCGCGAAATGGGCGAAACTCGCCTGGTTGCGGCCGC
>JAYUGT010000271.1:0-7839 GCA_043738315.1 Gammaproteobacteria bacterium | reverse complement strand
CTCTCCCGAAGCGGCCTGCACCCATGGCGTCCCTGCCCACTGCTGCGGGCGTGTTCGTACGTCGCAACCGTGTGCAGCGCGTGGCCGGCTGCGCCAGCCCGGTGGTCGCGATCTCCCGCGCTGCGCGTGGAATTTACGCGCGCTACCCGCTTATGGCTCTCGTTGGCGCCGGGCATGGCTCAGCACTGCCGGCGCGCAGGGTCGCGGGCGGAGGAGCGTTGCGAGGCGCCCGCCCAAAGCGAATATCGTGGAGCGACGGCGGGCGCCTCGCAATGCTAGACGCGCGCGCGACCGTGCGCGCATTCCGGGTCTGATTTATGCCAGGCACCAAGGAAATCCGCACCAAGATTGCCAGCGTGAAGAGCACGCAGAAGATCACTAAGGCAATGGAAATGGTGGCGGCCAGCAAGATGCGCCGCGCGCAGGATCGCATGAAGCTGGCGCGGCCGTATGCGGCGAAGATGCGCGCGGTGATCGGCAACCTGACCGAAGCCAATCCAGATTACGCGCATCCGTTCCTGATCGAGCGCGCGCCGAAGTCGATCGGCATCATAATCATTTCGAGCGATCGCGGCCTGTGCGGTGGCCTCAACACCAACATATTCAAGAACGTCATCTACCTGATGCGCGAGTGGCAGGGGAAGGGCGCGAGCGTCAACCTGTGCATCCTCGGCGCCAAGGGCCTGGCATTCTTCCGGCGCCTCGGCCTGCCGATCCTCGGCAGCGTGACGGGCCTGGGCGATCGTCCGCACGTCAAGGACCTCATCGGTTCGGTCAAGGTCATGCTCGACGCGTACCGCGAAGGCAAGATCGACCGGCTGTTCATGGTGAACGCGCAGTTCGTGAACACCATGACGCAGAAGCCGCTGGTGCAGCAGCTGCTGCCGGCGCAGGCGGTGAGTGATGCGGGACTGCAGCAGCATTGGGACTACATCTACGAGCCCGAGGCCATGCGGATCCTCGATGGGCTGCTGATGCGGTACATCGAGTCGCAGGTGTACCAGGGTTCAGTCGAGAACGTCGCCTGCGAGATGGCGGCGCGCATGGTGGCGATGAAGAGCGCGTCGGACAACGCGGGCAACCTGATCTCCGACCTGCAGCTGGTCTACAACAAGGCACGGCAGGCGGCGATTACCAAGGAACTGGCGGAAATCGTCGGCGGCGCGGCCGCGGTTTGAGAATTTGAATTTGAAACCGGGCCGCAGGCCCTGGAGATATGATGGTTACTGGCAAGATTACCCAAATCATCGGTGCGGTCGTCGACGTGGAATTTCCGCGTGAATCGGTGCCGCGCGTGTACGAAGCGCTGCGCCTGACGGACGTCGACCTGACGCTCGAAGTGCAGCAGCAGCTCGGCGACGGCGTGGTGCGCACCATCGCCATGGGCGCCTCGGAAGGCCTGAAGCGCGGGCTGGCCGTGCAGGCCAGCGGTGCGCCGATCATGGTGCCGGTGGGCCAGGGCACGCTCGGGCGCATCATGGACGTGCTCGGCGCGCCACAGGACAACCGCGGCCCGGTGGAGACCAAGGATAAGCTCCCCATCCACCGTCCGGCGCCGGCCTACGATGAGCAGGCGGGCGGCCAGGACCTGCTGGTCACCGGCATCAAGGTCATCGACCTGCTGGTGCCGTTCGCAAAGGGCGGCAAGGTCGGCCTGTTCGGCGGCGCTGGCGTCGGCAAGACCGTCAACATGCTCGAGCTGATCAACAACATCGCCAAGCAGTATTCGGGCCTGTCGGTGTTCGCTGGCGTCGGCGAGCGCACCCGCGAAGGCAACGACTTCTATCACGAGATGATCGAGTCGGGCGTCATCGACAAGGACCATCTCGAGAATTCCAAGGTCGCGATGGTCTATGGCCAGATGAACGAGCCGCCGGGCAACCGCCTGCGCGTCGCGCTCACCGGCCTCACGATGGCCGAATATTTCCGCGATGAAAAGCAGGCCAACGGCAAGGGCCGTGACGTGCTGTTCTTCGTCGACAACATCTACCGCTACACGCTCGCCGGCACCGAAGTGTCGGCTTTGTTAGGCCGCATGCCGTCGGCCGTGGGTTACCAGCCGACGCTGGCCGAAGAAATGGGCGTGCTGCAGGAACGCATTACCTCGACCAAGACCGGCTCGATTACGTCTATCCAGGCGGTGTACGTCCCAGCGGACGACCTGACCGACCCGTCACCCGCGACCACCTTTGCGCACCTGGACGCGACCGTCGTGCTGTCGCGCCAGATCGCCTCGCTGGGCATCTACCCGGCGGTCGATCCGCTCGACTCCACCAGCCGCCAGCTCGATCCGCTCGTGGTCGGCGAAGAACACTACAACACGGCGCGCGCGGTGCAGGCCGTGCTGCAGCGCTACAAGGAACTGCAGGACATCATCGCGATCCTCGGCATGGATGAGCTGTCGGAAGAAGACAAGCGCACCGTGTACCGCGCCCGCAAGATCCAGCGCTTCCTGTCGCAGCCCTTCAACGTCGCCAAGGTGTTCACCGGCCAGGACGGCAAGATCGTCGCGCTCAAGGACACGATCCGCGGCTTCAAGGGCATTCTCGAAGGCGACTACGACCACCTGCCCGAGCAGGCGTTCTACATGGTCGGCACGATCGAAGAAGTGGCCGAAAAAGCCAAGACGATTCAGTAAGCCAGCAGGCAGAGCAAAATGGCCGAAGCTAACAAGCACACCATCCACGTTGACATCGTCAGCGCCGAGGGAGAAATATTCTCCGGCGCCGCCACGATGGTGTTCGCGCCTGGTTCGCAGGGCGAACTCGGCATCGCGCCGCGCCACGCGCCATTGCTGACGCTGCTCAAGGCCGGCGAAGTGCGCGTGCAGCTGCCCGAAGGCGGGGAGCAGAGCTTCTATGTCGGCGGCGGCGCGCTCGAAGTGCAGCCGAAGAAGGTCACGGTGCTGGCCGACACCGCGGCACGCGCCAAGGACCTCGACGAAGCCAAGGCCCAGGAAGCCAAGCTGCGTGCGGAAGAAGCGCTCAAGGGCAACATCGACAAGGTCGAACAGGCCGAAGCGCTCGCGGAGCTGGTTCGTGCGGTTGCACAGCTCAAGATGCTCGAGAAGCTGCGCAAGCTCAAGGGCTGACGTTTGCTGGCACCGCTTGCCAGTTGAGGCCGAGCTGATCGAACAGAAACGCCGTGATATCGGCGCTGAGCGCGACGGTTTCGTCGAGCGAACTGCCGTGACCATGTCCCGATTTCGACGAAGTCCGCAGGAACACCGGCCGCTTCGTGCCGCTCGCCTGCAGTGCCGCGGCAAACTTTCGTGAATTCAGCGGGTTGACGCGCCCGTCGTTATCGCCGGCGCTGAGGAAAATCGCCGGGTACTGCTGCCTGGCCTTCACATGATGCAGCGGTGAATAGGCAAACAAGGCGCGGAATTGCTCCGAGTTTTTGACCGAGCCGAATTCCTGAGTATTGAACACGCCGTTAGGGTCGAGCTCGTATCGCAACATGTCGTAGATGCCGACCTCGGCGACCACGGCGCGCGCCAGCGAGGGATGCTGGGTCAGCGTGGCGCCCATCAGCAATCCGCCATTGGATCCTCCCTGCAGCGCCAGAAGATCAGTCCGCGTGTATTTCGCGGCCACGAGGTAGCGCGCGGCCGCGGCAAAATCGTCGAACACATTCTGCTTGCGCGTCAGCATGCCTTCGCGGTGCCAGCGTTCACCGTATTCCGCGCCACCGCGGATGTTAGCAACCGCCAGGGCGCCGCCGCCCTTGAGAAAAAGGTACCAGGCCGAACTAACAAAAGCCGGTGTCATGCTGATGCCATAGCCGCCATAGCCATACAGCAACAGCGGCGAGGAACCATCCGCGACGAATCCCTTGCGTGTGATTACTGAAATAGGAACCCGCGTTCCGTCTTTGGAGCGCGCAAATACCCGGCGGACCTCGAAACCGGAAAGATCGATCGGCGAGCGTACCTGCAGCGGCGTCTCGAGGCTGCGGCCGGTGCTCGCCTGCCACAGCATGCTGCGTGACGGCCGCAGATAACTGCGCACGCGGTACAGGAGATCACCGCCCGGCATGGCCTCCAGCGATGCTGATTCCGAGACCGGGGGTGTCTCAAGCACCGACGGCGATTCGCCGTCCGTGCCGAAACTCCTGACCACGGTCGGGCCGCCATCGATTGCGGCCACGAAGACTCGCTTGCCGCTCAGCGCAATGGAGCGTGACCTGTCTTCGGTGACCAGCGCCTGCGCGCCCTCGGCGACGATGGTGGTGACCGCGCCCTGCTGATAAGGCGGACGCAGCCTGACCAGCTTGCCGTTAGGTGCATCCTTGACCGAGATGCCGAAGACCGTGCCGTCGCTCGCCAGCGCGGCGGATTTTATTTTCGCGGCGTAGCCCGCGATGCGCTTTGCGCCGGTCCTGGACAGCAGGAAATGCTGCCACTCGCCGCCGTCGCCGAGCTGTACCGACGCGAGTACGGAAGAATAGCCGTAGCGGTTGTCGAGGAAGATCTCGGCAGTGCGGGGCAGTCCGTCCTGAGTTGCCAGCACCAGTGGATCGCCCGAGCTGTCCCTGCCAAGCTCGTGGTAATAGGCCTGCTGGTTGAAATGACGCTCCGCTTCCGGCGCCTGTTCGCCGGGATAGCGCGTGTACCAGAAGCCATCCGACGTCGGGTTCCAGGCAACGCTGCCCCCGGCGGTTGGGTACTGGACATGAGCGATCGGTGCGCCGATGTTACGGCCGGTATCGACGTCGTAGACATGCAAGGTTCCATCCTCGCTGCCGTTTAACGACAAGCTAACAGCCACGCGTTTGCCATCCGGCGACGGCTCAAACCAGTCGATGGCCACGCTGCCGTCGGCGGCGAGCTGATTGGGATCCAGGATGACCTTTCGGGTACTCGCTTCGCCCGATAGCGCCAGCGTCACCAATTGCGGTTGCTGTGCGCCCGGATTGAAAGTAAACGCAAATAACTTCCCGCCTGCCTGCCGGATAGACGATTCATAGGTCGCGGTCGCCTTTTCGATTCGCAGCAGCTCCGCTGCAATGGCGGCGCGGCCGGCAAGGCCAGCGAGGTACTTCTGCGTGCGCGCATTCTGATCAGCGACCCACTCCCTGACGTCCGGCGCGTTGCTGTCTTCGAGCCAGCGATAAGGATCGCTGACCACGACGCCATGATAGGTATCGCGTGCCACGGGATGCTCTGCGGCGGCGGCGAGCGTGCCCGCCAGTGCGAGGACATAAAGGCCAGATAACATTCTATTCATGGCTGTTGTTCAGGTCATGCGTACCAGAGGGACAGGCTCCTGTACCCAGTTATCCGACGTCCGTCGCGCCGGACAGGGAATCGTGATCGCGTAGTCACCGAGCCGCGCATTGAGCGCCTTGACGTCGATCTTCCAGCCTGCCGCATCCCATTTCCTGAGCCACTCGCGGTAGTGCGCGATCGCGGTGTCGCCGGGCACCAGCACTTCCTTGGTGTTGCTGTCAGGCGTGCGCACCGGATTCAGGTTCTCGACCACCGCCATGTCCTCCTTGACGACGCGCAGCGTGACATCTTCCATGCGCTTTTCGTGCTCGTCGCCTAACAACCAGTTGCGCATGCTGACGAGATAAAGCCGCGTGTGCGATTCATCGACCGGCGCTTCGAACAGGTACTGGTGAAATGCGTTGGTGGCAGTCAGGTCGATGTAGGTGACAAGCTGGTTCGGACCCTGATGCCAGGAACCGGCGGCGCCGAGCCGCGGACCCTGGCGCACGTTCGCCAGCGCCGTGTCTTCGTTCTTGGTGCCACCAAACATGATGTAGTGCTTGCTGCCCCAGGGAATTTCCTCTATCGGCAGCGGCGTGCGTTGCTGCTCTGGTGACAGCGAAGGCTGTCCCTGCGCGGTGTGCACGAACTCGTTATGAATCGGGTCGAGCCCGTTCTCCATCGAGCGTTCGTAGTACGCGTTGAGATCAAATACAAACGTCTGCGCGCGCCATTGCGGTGAGCCGAATTCCTGGATGTCATACAGTGGCGGCCGCTCCGCCTCCGGCAGATCGCCTAGAAAGGCAAATACGATGCCGTACTTTTCCTGCACCGGATAACTGTCGACTTTCGCGCGCGCCGGCAGTTTCGCATCCGCGCCCAGCGACGGAATTTTCGTGCAGCGGCCGTCGCCGCCGTATTCCCAGCCGTGATAGGGGCAGGCGACCGAATCGCCCTTGACCTTGCCGAGACCCAGCGCGCCGCCGCGATGCACGCAGGTGTCTGACAGCACATGCGCCTTGCCCGCGGAATCGCGGAACGCGACGAAGGGCAGGCACAAGACCTTGACGCGCAGCGGCTTGGCCGCGGTGACTTCGGAAGCCAGCGCAATCGGGTACCAGAAATTGATGTACATGGCTATTTCCCAGCCCGCGAGGTCGCGTCCATGAATGTGTCGATGTCGCGCTTCATCTGTTGGCGCGAGTCTTTTTCGAGGTACATCATGTGCCCGGCCATGTAGTATTTCATGTCGATGCGCTTCTGCACCTCGGTCGGCGCGCTGAGATGCGACAGCATGTATTCCGCGCCGAAAAAAGGTGTCGCGAGGTCCATCATCCCGTTCAGCACCAGCACGCGCAGCGACGGGTTGAATACCAGCGCCGCGCCGAGATCGGGGTTGGTGTTGACCGACGGCTGGGTCCCGTTAGGTCCTTTGTGCATCATCTTCCATTTCTCGCCGATAGCGTAGTGAGTGCCCCAATAGGTCTTGTCGGTGCCGAACTTGAGTTCGCCGTGATAGTAGTCGAGGAATGTTGCCGTGAACGCGCCGGTGATGCTGCTGGCCTGGGGATCGTAGGCTGCATCGCGCGCCAGCGGATCCGGCGTCAGGCCGAGGAAACGCGTGTCGAGGCGTCCGACGGTCATGCCGGCAGTGCGCTTGAATTCCTGCGTGAACATGCCGACGTGAACCCGCAGCTTCGCGGCCTTGATGTAGTCGACAGAGAGACCGGTATATTCATGCAATTTGTCAGCTACGGCGTCGAACTCCGTGGCCGGGATCGCATCGCCCTTCATCAGAGCGGCGGTAAACGGGCCCATGGCGAACGCGCGCACTTCCTGCAGCAGCGGCTGTAGTTCGCGCGCCGGGCCGGGCAGCAGCTTGTGGTACCAGGCGGTGACGGTATACGTCGGCAGTTCGAGCGCATACGGCCGATCGGCATCGGTGTCGTCCAGCGCGCCAATGTCGGTCGCGACCGAAACCAGGATGACGCCGTTGAACATCATGTTGCGCTTGCTCTGCAACTGCTCGACGATGGCCGCGCCGCGCGTGGTGCCGTAGCTCTCGCCTAACAAATACTTGGGCGAATTCCAGCGCTGGCTATCGGACACATACTGCGCGATGAAGCGCACGAAGGAATCGATGTCGGGATCGACGCCGAAAAAGTCATCGTCCTTGCTGTCGCCGGCGGCATGGCTGAGGCCTGTACCCACCGGGTCGATCAGCACCAGGTCCGATTTGTCGATGAGCCCAAAGGCGTTGTCGACCAGCTTGTAAGGCGCGGGCGGGGTCGGCGCGGCGTCGACGACTTCAACACGCCTTGGACCGAGAATGCCGACATGCAGCCACATCGAAGATGAACCCGGGCCGCCATTGAATGCAAACGTGATCGGGCGCGGCGCGCCTTTCGGGTTCGCGCGCACATAGGCAACGTAGCCCATGCTGGCGATCGGTTTGTCCTCGTCGTTGCGCACGATCAGCGTACCCGCGGTCGCGGTGTAGTCAATCGTCGTGCCGCCGACCGTAATGCGGTGCTGGGTAACCGATTGCTCGGCCTTGGCTTCAACCTTTTCGGCGGGCTTGTCCACGGGCTTCGGTTCGTCCGCCAGGGCGGCGGTAGCCAGAAACC
>JAYUGT010000270.1:0-7883 GCA_043738315.1 Gammaproteobacteria bacterium | reverse complement strand
TGCAAACTGACCAGCGGCGCGGTCGCCGACATCATCGACCGGCACAAGGTGTTTACCGCCTGTTTCGTCATCATGTTTCTCGGCGTGTTAGGCCTGGCAAGCATGCGGCAGGATCTGCTGTTTCCCGCCGCCGTGACCATTGCGATCGGCTGGGGCGGGCTGTTCACGCTCTATAACATGCTGGCGGTCAGCAATTTCGGCCTGCGCGAAATTGGCCGCATCAACGGCGCGATCAGTTTCCTGGAGGCGATCGGCGCGGGTCTCGGCAGCTGGATTACCGGCAAGCTGTTCGACCAGACCGGCAGCTACCAGGTGCCATTCATGGCGCTGGCGGTCATGGTGTTTGTCGCGGTCATCATGAGCCGCTTCGTTCGCAGCGAAGTGGACGATCGCATACTCGCGGCGCGCTGACTGCGGAAACTATTTCCCGCGTTTCGCGGCGCGCGCTTCACGCGCTGCGATGCGCGCCGCGATTTTCTCGCCCTGCGCGATCAGCCGATCTTCCGGAGTCCTGCCCGCCCGCATCGAGAAACGCTCTTCGAACAACGCCTTCGGATTGCCTTTGCGGTACCAGGTCACCAGCATCGGAATCTTCGCAAGCCGGAACAGGCCGAGCTGCGGGCAACGACGATGCGTCTCAGCCGCCAATGCGCGAATGCGGCGCGGGCTTTCGCGCGTGGTCAGCGTCAGGTCGAAATTCAACTGCTCGAATTTAGGCTGCAGGTGCAGGTCGAAGAAGAACCCGCGGATGTCGATCAGGGAACGCATGGCGGTCGACAGTCCGGAGTAACGAAACTTCTGGTCGCGCGCCACCACCGTGATCGTGATCGAGGTACAACCGGCGAGCGCAGCGAGTTGTGCATGCACGGGCGTCCAGCCACGCGAGCGGCCGCGCAAATCCGGCGGATCGCCGATATCGAAACCTTCGGGCTCGTCAAACATCAGGCTGGGTTGCCCGTCGAAATGAGCCTCGACGCGCATGTGCTCATAGGACTTGGTCGAGACATCGGAAATGCCGATATAGGGCGGGTAGCTGACATCACGACGCATTTGGCGGCTCCTGGCGGGTAACTGCGGAATCGGCATTTTGACGTAATACGGACGGCGACAGCAAACGAGAGCCAGTTCCGGGCCGGACTCGCTCCTCGTCGACACGGTCACAAGGTTTCCGGGCGCTTGCCGATACCCTGTCCAGCGGGAAACTGTCTGTCTACAAAGGGACTTTTTTGAAGTTGCCGGCAAAATCCAGGGTTGATAGCGATGTGTCGCCGGCCGGGCGCAGCCTGGGTGCCAGGCTGGTCGGCATTGCCATGCTGGCGGCCGCGCTGACGATCGTTGTTGCGGTCCTGATCGAGACATCGATCCAGGTGCCGCTGCAGCGTATTGCCGCTGTGATGCATTTCCGGACACTCGCGACCGTCCTGGCTGCTAACAGTGCCGATGCCGCCGCGGACGAGGATGGGGTTACCGCCACCGCGGTAATGGCCAGCCTGCGCGGCGAAGCCAACGTCGAGCAGATTCTCCTGATCGGCAGGACTGGCCGGGTCATTGCCAGTTTTTCACCAACCGGGCACATCGAAAGCGAAGGCGTGTTAGGTGAGCGGGATGGCTGGATGCAGACCGCGCTGGCGCAGACTCTGCCGACCGTGCGCTATGCCGGGCTGATACGCGCCGAAATCGTCAGTCCGATCATCCAGGATGGTGAGTTGCTGGGGCACATCTACCTGTCCGCCAGCCTCAGACCCCTGCAGGAGAAATTTGTCACGTTCCTGACGATCATGGGCCTGGCCACGGTCGCCGCGCTGGTGCTGGCCTGGTTGCTCGCGCAGCGCATGCGGCGCCGGATCACCGTGCCGCTGGATCGCCTGGCTGCGGCGATGCGAGCGGCCATCGGCAGCAGTGACTACAGCCTGCAGGTCCCTATCGATACTGACGACGAAGCCGGCGGACTGCTCGAGGGTTTCAACGCCATGCTCACGCAGATCGCCGAGCGTGACCGCGAACTGCAGCGACAGCGCGATATGTTGGAAAGCCTGGCCGCCGAACGCAGCCGTGCGCTCGACCAGGCTAACACCCGGTTGCGGGACATGACCGCGCGCAGCGCCGACGCGGTGCAGCAGGTCGCTTCGACTCACAAGGGCAGGCGCGAGTTCCTGGAATTTACCAATCTGGAGATTCGCGCGTCGTTGAATTACGCGGTCAGCATGACCGAGTTGTTGCTGGAAACAACGCCGGATATCCGGCCCACCCGCCTGGCCGATTCCATTCAATCCAGCGTCGACTCGCTGCTCGCCATTGCTAACGAAATTGCTGGTTACTGCGGGGAGGAACCCGGGAAGAAACCGCTCGACATGACCGAGTTCGACTTGCGGCGGCTGATGGAAGAAACCGCGCAACTGTTCGCCAAGCGCGCGCAGGACAAGAATCTCGAACTGGTCGTCACGGTTGATCCGCAAATGCAGAACCTGGTACGCGGCGATGTGGCGCGATTGCGCCAGGTTGTCATGAACCTGATTTCAAACGCCATCAAATTCACGATGCGTGGATTCGTGGTCATTCGCGTCAAGCAACTGGTGCGCGAACAGAGCAGGATTCAACTCAGGATCGAAGTCAGTGACACCGGCATCGGGATCCGTCCGGAAATGCACACCAGCCTGTTTGCTACTAACAACCTGGCTGACAGCACCGGCGCGCGCAAGTACCGCAGCACCGGCAGGGGCATGACGGTCAGCCGGCAGTTGCTCGAGCAGATGGGTGGGCGGATCCGCGTAGACAGCGAATTTGGCCGGGGGTCGACCTTCATAGTCGACTTGAACCTCGAGGAATCGGCGGAGCGTTGCCTCTCCGGAACCGAGCTGACACTCGATCCGGGCCGCCGTCTGCTGGTGGTCGACGACAGCCCGATCAAGCGCGAGGCACTGCAGTCGCAGCTCGCGGGGTTTGGCATGTCGGTCGAACTGGCCGCAGATGGCGAGGCGGCGCTGAACCTGATCGAAGGCGCCCGGCAGGCTGGCGCGCCATTCGAGTTGCTTATCGTTGACTGGCAGATGCCCGGCATGGACGGCATCGAGCTGATTCGCCGGGTCCGTGCCCGCGATACCGGCGAGCACGTCCCGGTAATTGTTCTCGGTCCGATCGCGCAGGAGCTGCCGGAGCAACTGCGTGCCGAGCTGGCTCCGGTCAGCAGGCTGGCCAAGCCGGCGCGGCAGACCGCGTTGCGGCGTGCCACGGTTCAGATGTTAGCAAGCCGGGCCCCTGCGCCTGCCGATCTCAGCATACTGCTGATCGATGCAGACACTGCAAACCGGGACGAGATCCACGCAATGCTGCGCGACCAGGATTGCCAGCTGGTCACCGCAGATTCGGCGCGGCAGGCCTTTGAGCTGCTCGCCGGGCGCTCCTTCGACATCGTGCTGGTCAGTGATGAGGTGCCGGGCATGGCTGGCAAAGAGACGGTCAGCGGCCTGCGCCTGAGCGCCGTGCCGCGGTCGGGCCGCGAAACCCGGGTGGTCGGCCTGACTGCTAACAACAGTGTTGCTGCCGGCGAGCATGGCCTGCAACTGGGCATGGATGCCTGCCTCGCGAGGCCTGTCACGCGATCTCAATTGCTGGCCCAGATTGCCAGCCTGCGGGCCAGGTCAGCGGCCGGCGGCCCCGCGATCACTGCGCCACAGGACCTCGGCGCCGTTCTCATGCCGCGCTAACACCCGCGCCAGCACAAACAGCATGTCGGAGAGCCGGTTCAGGTAGTGGATGGCCTCGGGATTGAGCTCGGTCTGCGTCGCCAGCGTGCACACCCGCCGCTCGGCGCGCCGGCACACGGTGCGCGCCAGGTGGCAGGCCGCCGCCGCCAGGCCGCCGCCCGGCAGGATGAAATCCTTCAGCGGCGGCAGATTCTCGTTGTAATGATCCAGCGTGGTTTCGAGCCAGGTGACCCGCTCGGCCGTAACGATGCGGTGCCCCGGTATGCACAGCTCGCCGCCGAGATCAAACAGCTCCTGCTGGACGCGTGCTAACACGGCGGCGATGCCGGGCGGAATGCCGGGCACGGCGAGTACCATGCCGATCGCGCTGTTAGCTTCATCGACCGTGCCATAGGCTTCGTCACGTGCCGCGTCCTTGCGGACACGGCTGCCGTCGCCCAGCCCGGTGGTGCCGTCATCGCCGGTGCGCGTGTAGATCTTGCTGAGCCGGTTTCCCACGGACCCGAGCCTAACGGAAACGGTAGCGCGTCGCCAGCATCAGGCTGCGGCCGGGCGTGCGGTAGTTGCTGGCCAGCTCGTAGCTCTCATCGAAGGCGTTGTCGAGCCTGAGCTGCAGTTTCCAGTCCGTGGTGACCGCGAAACTCGCGCCGACATTGGCGAGCGTGTATGGCTTGAGCCGGACCGCGGCTGGAAAGCCGAAGTCGGAGCGCGCGCCCACCGACTGCACGTCGGCATCGAGTTCGAAGCGCCCGAACTGGCGCGTTGCCGCAGCGGTAAATACCTGGCGCGCGCGCCGCAACAGCACCTGATCGGTTGCGAGGTCGCGCGGATCGTTGAACGCCGCAGCGAGTTTCAGGTTCCAGGACTCGCCGCCGACCTGGTAGCTGAGTTCAACACCTTCAATGCGCGCACGGTCGACATTTTCGTTGCGGCCGTCGAAGGTGATGAAATCCGTGACCACGTAGTTGATGAGATCGTCGATATCATTGCGGTAGGCGGCAATCTGCCAGGACTGGTGCGCGCCCAGCGTCTGGCGCAGGCCGATTTCAAGCTGCCGGGATTGCTCGGGCCGCAGCGACGGGTTGGCGCCGAAACCAAAACGGTCGGTGGCATCCGGCGCCTTGAAGGCCGTGCCGGCTGCTGCGGTAATGGTGAATCCCCGGCCAAGTGCCAGGCCATACTCGGCATTCCAGGTGGTGTGATTGCCGAACGCCGGATGATCGAGCGCGCCGACCGCCAGCGCGACCCGCTGCGCGCCGCGCTGGTAGCGCCCCTGCGCATAGGCCTGCCTGATGTTGGTGCGTTCGTTGAATCCCGAGCCGAAGCTCAGCGACTCGGTGTCTTCGCGGCTCAGCACCGTACCCGCGGTCAGCTGCAGCTCCTTTGTTAGCTGCCAGTTGCCCTGCAGATCCACGCTCGCGCGCCGGGTGCTGACAAAGTCCTCGACGTCGACCTGCCGGATTTCATCGTCCATCTGCAGCAGGGCAACGCGGTAGCGGCCATGGCCGGTGGTGCGGATGTCGGCATCCACGCCGAGCGCCTGGTTGCGGAAGTCCTGGCTGACCGGCGCTGCAAAAAAATCCAGGTAGTCGCTGGTGCCTTCGGCGCGCCAGGCATGCGCGCTCAGCGTCACCTGGTCAGTGGCGCGGTACTGGCCCGAGAGATTGACGCTGCGATTGCGAAACCCGCGGTCCTCGTTGCTGCTCAGCAGCGGCGGGAAGCCGTCGCTGTCGATCTGCCCGAGCGCGAAGCCGATCGAACCACGATCCGCGAAACGCATCCCGCCATCGAGTTGCACGCTCCTATTACCGTAGCGGCCGCCCGCGAGACTCAGGCCGACGCCCTGGGCCGTGGCAGCGCGCGTGAAGATGTTGACCACGCCGCCAATCGCGTCGCTGCCCCATAAGCTGGAGCGCGGCCCTTTGACGATTTCGACGCGCTCGACCGTTTCCGGCGCGATGTTATGAATGGCTGCGCCGCCAATGGTGCCGGGGTTGATGCGCACGCCGTCGATCATTACCAGCGTGTGATCGCTGTTAGTGCCGCGCGTGAACAACGACGCCGCCTGCCCGGGGCCGCCGTTGCGCGCCACTTCGAGCCCGGCATACTGTGCTAACAAGCTGCCTATATCGAGCGCCAGCGAGCGCTCGATGTCCTGTCGCGTGATGACGATGACGGAGGCCGCCAGCGAACTGACGGGCTCCGGGGTGCGCGTGGCCGTGACCACGGTTTCCTCGAGTGGCTCGCTGTTAGCAGCCTGGGATACCGGAGACAAAAACGCGGCAGCGCTGAACAGCGCTGCAAACTTCAACGTATGCATAAAAATCCTTTCGCCTGCTCGCCCGCAGGTGATGGTTAATGTTGGCTCGATCCGCCAGATCGGTCTCCGGGCTCGCAGCTGCGAGGCACCTCGTGGTGCTTCGCGGTGCGTCGCCTTCCCATGCCTTTTGGGCACAGTGGCATTTGGCACACCTTGTCTCTGCATACCGTTGCGGGGGCAGCGCCGGAATCAAACCTTGCGGCTCTTGACCGGCTTCCCATACATCTGGCGAGGCGACTCTAAGAACCACCCGGGGTTCTGTCAAGGCAACGTACAATTCCGGCATGCTTTCCCAGGAATTGCAGGCCGCGCTGGACGCGGCCCAGGCCGCCGCCGAGGTGATTCGCGGCCTTTACCGCCAGAATCTCGCGGTCACGCTCAAGGCTGACCGCTCGCCGGTTACTGAGGCCGATGTCCGCTCGGAGGAGGCGATACGTGCGGTGCTGGCCGCGCGCTTTCCGGGCTATGGCTTTTACGGCGAGGAAACCGGCCAGCAGCGCATGCAGGCCGAGTCGGTCTGGCTGGTCGATCCGATCGATGGCACCAAGTCGTTCGTGCGCGACTGCCCGTTCTTTTCCACGCAGATCGCGCTCATGCGTGGCGGCCGCTTCGTGTTAGGCGTGTCCTGCGCCCCGGCTTACGGCGAGCTGGCCTGGGCCGAGCGCGGCAGCGGCGCGTGGCTCGACGGCAAGCGGATCCGTGTCAGTGACACGGCGACGATCGACAACGCCATCCTGTCGAGCGGCAATCTCAAGACACTGGCGCGTGGCCCGGCCTGGGATGCCTACGGCCGGCTGGTCAGCCGCGTAAACCGGATTCGCGGTTATGGCGACTTCGTGCACTATCACCTGCTGGCGCGCGGCGCGCTGGACGCGGTGATCGAATCGGACGTCAATATCCTCGACATCGCGGCGCTCACAGTCATCGTCGAGGAAGCGGGCGGCCGCTTCACCGACCTTGCGGGCAGCGCCGTCGGGCTTGAGACCACCACCGTGTTAGCCAGCAATGGCCCGCTGCATGCACCGCTGCTCAGCGCGCTTGCGGCCTGAATCCTGGCAACAGCGCCAGCGGCGTGTGGTAGAGCTGCGACAGCCTTTCCAGGCCCAGCATGTCCTGCGGACTGCCGCATTCCCAGCGGCCGTCGCCTGACAGCAGCAGCACCTGGTCGGCGATGTCCGCCGCCAGCGAGGGATCGTGCAGGCTGACCAGCGCGCCGCCACCCGCGGCGCGGTGCTCGCGCAGCAGACCTAACAAAACCGCCTGTTGCGCCGGATCGAGATGATTGGTCGGTTCATCGAGCAACCACAGGCGGGTCCGCTGTACCAGCAGCAGCGCCAGATCGAGGCGCCGCCGCTCGCCGCCGGACAGGCTGGCCACTTCCTGGCGCGCCTTGTCCGCGAGGCCCAGCCGTTGCAGCGCCGCCAGCGTGCGCTCGTGGTCAGCGCCGGATTCGGCAGCGCCGCCGCCCTGCCACGGATAGAGCCCGAGCGTCACGAAATCCAGCACCGTGCCGACGACCTCGGTGCCGGAATCCTGCGGCATGAAACTCAACCGGCGCGCGACCTCGCGCCGCGACAATGAGTCCTGTGTTGTGCCGCCTAACATCACGGTCGCGGCGGACGCGCCGCGCAGTCCGGCCAGCGACAGCAGGCAAAGCGTCTTGCCGCTGCCGTTGCAACCTAACACGACCGTGGTCTGGCCGGCATGGATGGTCAGTGCCAGTTGTGCCACCAGCGTGCGCCCGGCGACGGTCACGTCCAGGCCGCGCACGGCCAGCTGGGGTTCGGCGTGGGTCACGAAAGCTCAGGGCTGCAGGCGGCTATGGGTCCAGCGGCCCGACGCTGCGCGTTGCCAGCGTG
>JAYUGT010000269.1:0-7892 GCA_043738315.1 Gammaproteobacteria bacterium | reverse complement strand
GGCAATAACTTCAACAAAATTAGAAAGATAGAATTCTAATCTAAAACCTGACTGAGCCAGCGGGCGCCATCTTCGGTGCCGGCGCGGGCCTGCAGGGAATGCGCCCCGGCTTCGATGGCGAGGCTGAGCTGCAAGTCGCAGGCGCCGAGCCGCCGGGCACCATGCTCTGGCCACTCGATCAGCCACAGCACACTGGCCCGATCAAAATCGTCCAGTCCCAGCGCATCGAGTTCCGCGGCGTCCTGCAAGCGGTAGAAGTCGGCATGCAGGATGAGCTGCTGGCCGGCCGCAAAGGTCTGCACCAGCGCGTAGCTGGGGCTGGCCACCGGCGCATCGACGCCGAGCGCCGCCACAAACCCCCGCACCCAGGTCGTCTTGCCAGCCCCCAGCTCGCCGCTGAGCGCGACGCGCCAGGCGCGATCAGGGTGCGCTGGACCTGCTGTTAGCACCGCGCGCCAGGCCGTGGCGAAACGGCCTGCGAGCCCGGCTGTGTGCCCGGCGGTCGGTAACCGCCAGTTGCGCACGCCGGCGGGCATCAGGGATTCACTTGGGCGCGCAGTGCCTCGATGACATCGCTCGCGATCAGGCCACGCTCGCCACCCGCCTGCGCCGCGGCGTCACCGGCCAGCGCGTGCGCCAGCACCGCCGCCCGCGCGGCGAGCCACGGATCGCGCAGCTGCGCCAGCAAGCCGGCGATCGCACCTGCCAGTACGTCGCCCATGCCGGCAGTCGCCATGCCGGGGTTGCCCGCGTCACACACTGCGGGAGTGCGCCCGGTCGCACCGAGCAGCGTGCAGGCACCTTTGAGCACCACAATGCCGCCATACCTGTCGGTCAGCCGGGTGAGCGTGCCAAGGCGATCGTCCTGCACCTGGGCATTGCTGATTTGCGCCAGGCGCGCCGCCTCTCCCGGATGCGGCGTCAACACCCAGTTGCAGGCTTCAGCACCCTCGTCGGCTAACAAATTGAGGCCGTCAGCGTCGATGACCAGCGGGATCTGGCGTTCCCGGCACAGCGCCAGCGCGCGGCTCCAG
The DNA here is from genome assembly GCA_043738315.1 of Gammaproteobacteria bacterium. Taxonomy (GTDB): domain Bacteria; phylum Pseudomonadota; class Gammaproteobacteria; order Steroidobacterales; family Steroidobacteraceae; genus UBA964. Next base: position 6,858 of record JAYUGT010000269.1, on the reverse strand, counting down.
CAGGCGCGCGCCCAGGCATCCAGGCCGAGGCCGGGGCCTAACAAAACCGTGTCGGCAGCGGTGAGACAGGCATCCAGGTCCGTGCCCACGTTGATCGGCCGCACCATCGCCTCGGCGGTATTGCCGGCAATGGCGGCCAGGCTGCCGGGCGCGCAGGCAACCCGCACCCGGCCCGCACCGACGCGCAGCGCAGCGCGCGCCGCCAGCGCCGCGGCGCCCGGCATGCCGTTGCCGCCACCGACCACCAGCACCTGGCCAAACAGGCCCTTGTGCGCGTCGCGCGGCCGGCTCACCCGCACGAGGTCGAGATCGCTGCGCATCAGGCGCTGCAGCACCGGCGCAAACTCTGCGCCGCCGGGCGCAACGATGCTGAGATCATCGAAGAACAGCGCGCCGCGCTGCCGGGGTCCGCCCCCCAGGAACAGGCCCTGCTTCAGCCCGACAAAAGTGATGGTCGCATCGGCATTCACGGCCGCGCCTAACACGCGACCGGTGTCGCTGCAGAGCCCCGAGGGCACATCGAGCGACAGCACCGGCCGGCCGGCGGCGTTGATTGTCATGACGACGCCGCACGCATCCGCGCGCAAGTCGGCGCTCAATCCGGTGCCGCACAGCGCATCGACCAGCAGATCGGCGTCCCGCAACGCGGCGGCGTCAAATGCCGCGACGCTGCCGCCCGCTGCGAGCCAATCGGTGAATCCGTGGCGCGCATCGCCCTGCAGCTTGTCGGGAGCAACCGCGGCCAGCACCACGACCTTGAGCGACGCGGCCAGCGCCAGCCGGGCTAACACATAGCCATCGCCACCGTTGTTACCCCCGCCGCAGACGATAACGACCCGGCGCGCCGCCGGATAACGCCCGCGCAGCAGGCGCAGACAGGCTGCGGCTGCCCGTTCCATCAGCACATAGCCTGGAATGCCCTGCCGGTCGATGGCATAGCGGTCGAGCGCGCGCACCTGGGCGGTGGAGTAGACGGCCGCTGGCAATGACATTCGCTCATTATACTGCCGCTCGTGACACTCGCCGACCTCAAGCTGCTGCGCGCGCGCCTGGACGATTACGCCCGGGAGCTCGGATTTTCGGCCGTCGGCGTCGCCGATATCGTGCTGACCGGGGACGAGCAGGCGCTGCAGGAGTGGCTGGCGGCCGGCATGCATGGCGAGATGGACTACATGTCCCGCCACGGCGCGAAGCGCAGCCGGCCGGCCGAGCTGCTGCCGGGCACGCTGCGCGTCATCAGCGTGCGCGTCGACTACTGGCCGGGCGAGGCGCAGCCGGCTAACGACGTGCTGGCTAACAAGGAGCTGGCCTATGTGTCGCGCTATGCGTTAGGCCGCGATTACCACAAGACGCTGCGCCAGGGCCTGCAGAAACTCGCCGCGCGGATCGCCGCCGATGCCGGCCCCTTTGGTCATCGCGTCTTTGTAGACAGCGCGCCGGTGCTGGAAAAACCACTGGCGCGCAATGCCGGGCTCGGCTGGATCGGCAAACACACCAACCTGATCGCCCGTGACGCCGGCTCGTGGTTTTTTCTCGGTGAGATCTACACCGACCTGCCGCTGCCCGTTGACGAGCCCGCGAGCGCGCACTGCGGCAGCTGCACGGCCTGCATCCCCGCCTGCCCCACCGGCGCCATCGTCGCGCCCGGCAAGCTCGATGCAAGGCGCTGCATTTCCTATCTGACCATCGAGCTGCAGGGATCGATACCGGAGGAATTTCGCAGCGCCCTCGGCAACCGCATTTACGGTTGCGATGATTGCCAGCTGGTGTGCCCATGGAACAAATTCGCGCGCGCCGCGACGCACCCGGATTTCAAAGTGCGCCACCGTCTCGACAGCGCCACGCTGGTCGACCTGTTCGGCTGGACGGCCGCGGAATTCGCAGCGCGCATGGCCGGCTCGGCGATCCATCGCATCGGCTATGAGCGCTGGCTGCGCAACATCGCGGTGGCGCTTGGCAATGCGCCTAACAAACCGGAGATCCTGGCGGCGCTGAGCGCGCGAGCCGACGATGCGTCAGAGCTGGTGCGCGAACACGTGGCCTGGGCGTTGCGGCAGCAGCAACAGCCCGCAGCCGCTCAGGGAGCGGCCACCGTCTGATTGTCGATCAGGCGCGCTTTGCCGATCCGCGCTGCCACCAGCACCACGAGGTCGCGGTCCGCGGGGCCCGGATTCAGCAGGTCGGCGCAGCGCCGTATCGCAAAATATTCGACCTTGAATCCGGCACCGGACAGGGCATCGCGACCCCGGGACTCCAGGGCCCGCAAGTCCCGCTGCCCGTCCCGCAACGCGGTCGCAGCCTCCTGCATCGCGCGATAGATGGCCGGCGCGCGCTGGCGCTCTTCGGCGGTCAGGTACTGGTTGCGCGAACTCATCGCGAGCCCATCGGGCTCGCGCACCGTTGGCGCGCCGATAATCTCGACCGGCATGCAAAGGTCGGCGGCCATGTGCCGGATCACCGTGAGTTGCTGAAAGTCTTTCTGCCCGAACACCGCCACGTCCGGCGTCACGATGTTGAACAGCTTCGCGACGATGGTTGCGACGCCCTGGAAGTGCCCGGGCCGGAATTCCCCGCACAGCAGATCGGAGAGCGTCGGCACTTCCACGCGCGTCGCGAGCTCGTGGCCGTTCGGATAGATCTCGGCAACGTCCGGCATGAACATCAGGTCGCAACCCGCTGCCGCCAGCATGGCCTCGTCGCGCGTCGGCGTGCGCGGGTAATGATTGAAATCCTCGTTAGGTCCGAACTGCATGGGATTGACAAAAATGCTGGCCACGAACCGGTCGCCATGCTGCGCAGCGAGCTCGATCAGGCTGATGTGCCCGGCGTGCAGGTTGCCCATCGTGGGCACGAAGGCAATGCGCTCGCCGGCGGCGCGCCAGGCGGCCACCAGCTTGCGCACCTCGGCAATGCTGTGGGTGACCTGCATCTAGCTGAAGCCGTGTTCCGGGCCGGGATAGTCGCGGGATTTTACCGCCTGCACATAGCGCCGGATGGCATCCAGGTTGTTAGCCGCGCCGTCCATGAAATTGCGCACGAAACGCGGTTTGCGGCCGATGGTGATGTCGAGCACGTCGTACAGGACCAGGATCTGGCCATCGACCGCCGGTCCCGCGCCGATGCCGATCACCGGCACCGACAACGACTCGGTGACCCGCTGGCCCAGTTCGTTAGGCACGCATTCCAGCAGCACCATGTCCGCGCCCGCGTCGGCGAGCGCCTTGGCATCGTCGATCATGCGCGTAGCGGCATCCTTTTCCCGCCCCTGCACGCGAAACCCGCCGGTCTTGTGCACCGATTGCGGCTTCAGCCCGAGATGGGCGCAGACTGCGATGTCATGGCGCGCCAGAAATTCAACGATCTCGATCTGGCCCGCGCCGCTTTCGAGTTTGACGATCTCGGCGCCGCCCTCGCGCATCAGGCGCGCGGCATTGGTCAGCGCTTCCTCGCGCGACGGATAGCTCATGAACGGCATGTCCGCCATCAGCAACGGCCGCTGCATCCCGCGCGACACCGCGCGCGTGTGATAGACCATTTCATCCATGGTGACGGGCACCGTGGTGTCATGGCCCTGGATCACCATGCCTAACGAATCACCGACCAGGATCACATCGACGTCAGCTTCATCGACCAGCGCCGCGAAACTGGCGTCGTAGCAGGTAATGCAGGCGATGCGTTCGCCCTGCGACTTCATCTTGTCGAGCGTGGCGATCGTGACCGGCGGGCGCGCCGAGTCGCGCACTTGCAATTGGGTGTACATGTCTCTTAAGCCTGGAGCGACTGGTGACGCAGGGGATTGTAATAAAGTCGCCCGCGCCGCATGCGGACAATCGCGGTCGCCAGTTCCTCAAAATCGGCTCGATTGCCCACCGGATCGATGGTCGCGGCGTTGACAATCAGCAACGGCGCGGCTTCATAGTCGTGGAAGAAGCGCGCGTAGGCTTCGTTCAGCCGCTCCAGATAGCCGCGCTCGATGCCCTGTTCAGATGAAATACGCCGCTTCGCGATGCGGTCCATCAGCACCGATACCGGGGCCTGCAGATAGACCACGAGATCCGGCTTCGGCGGATCGACGGCGATCTTCGCGTGGACCTGTTCGTACAGCGCGAATTCGGCATCATCGAGTGTCAGCCGCGCGAACAGGCGATCCTTGTCGAACAGGTAATCGCCGACGCGCAAGGGCGCAAACAGATCAGCCTGCTTGAGCTGCCCGATCTGCTGCGCGCGCTGGAACAGGAAAAAGAGCTGCGCCGGCAGGGCCGCTGCCCTGGGGTTCTTGTAAAAGCGCTCCAGGAATGGATTGTCGGCCGCCTGCTCCAGCAGCAGCTCGGCACCCCAATGCTCGGCCAGGCGCCGCGCGAGACTGGTCTTGCCGACGCCAATCGGACCCTCGACCACGATCAGCTTCTTGTCAGTTACCGCGCCCAAGTTCGCCTCTTGTTAGGTCAAGCGCCGCAGACCCTGCTCGCCCAGCGCAGCGCACAGGCGATTCACCGGGCCCAGTCCCGGAATCTCCAGGGTGGGCGCGATGTCCGACAGAGGATACAAGACGAAATTGCGGCTCACTATCCCCGGATGCGGCAAGGTGAGCCGCTCCCGGACCAGCTTCTGCTCACCGTAGACCAGCAGGTCGAGATCAATGCGCCGCGGCGCCCAGCGCCCCGGCATGCGAATCCGGCCCAGCTTTGCTTCCAGACCCTGCAATTGCTCGAACAATTGCCCGGCACTCAGCGTGGTCAGGAAACCCACCACGGCGTTCACATAGTCGGGCTGCGCAAGACCCCCTAGAGGCGCCGACAGGTACAGCGGCGAGGTCTGCAACGCGGCGACGCCGCCGATCGCCGCGATCGCAATGGCAGCTGCACGCACCTGCGCCGGCGGATCGTCGAGATTGCTGCCGAGCGCCACGTAGGCTGGCGTCCACAATTCATTGCCGGGACTCAAGACCTGGCAACTCTTGTTAGCCGGGAGCGTCTGGCGCACGTCGGCCGCGGCCGCCGCGACGGCGCCGCCGGCGTGGCGGCGCGCCGGCCGCCTCCGCCTCGTCACCGGAAGCTGCGCCGGCAGGCGGCTTGGCGAGTGCGTCCGCCATGGTAATTCGCTCTTCGGGACTCACGGCCTGCAAACGCGTCCACCAGTCCGCCGTGGCGCGCGCAGCGAGGCCCGCGTCGGCACGCAGCATCAGCAGGTCGTAGGCGGCCCGGAACCGTGGCTGCTCGATCAGGCGCAGCGCACGGCGACCGCGCGGCTGCTCGAGGCGCGGCTGAAACGCGAACATCTCGCGCACACCTAACGAAAATCGCCGCGGCACTGCCACCGTGTGCAGCAACTCGCGGAAGGCGCGGTCCACGGCATCGACAATCGTGGCAATGTCATGCCAGCGCTGTGCCGGCGCGCGTTCAATGGCGGCGCCGATCGGGCCGTACATCAGGACGGCGAACAGGAAGGTGGGCGTCACGGGCTTGTCGGCCCGCACCCGGGCATCGCTGTTAGCCAGGCCAATATCGAGCAGCCGCTCGATCGGGCTGCCGGGCGCGCGCGCCAGCACCGCATCCACCGACGGCAGCAATGCCGCCAGCAGGCCAAAGCGGCGCAGCGTTTTCAGGCTGGCCACGCCATGCCCGGTCAGAAAGAGTTTGAGCGTCTCGTCGAACAGGCGTGCCGGCGGCACGCTGGCTAACAAAGGCTGCAGGCTCGCCATCGGCGCCGCGGTGGCCGGATCGAGTTCGAAACCGAGCTTGGCGACAAAGCGGGCGGCGCGCAGCATGCGCACCGGGTCTTCACGAAACCTTGTCTCGGGATCGCCGATCAAGCGCAGGCGCTTTGCTTTGATGTCTTCCATGCCATCGGTGAAATCCCAGACCGAGAAATCCGCGATGTTGTAATAGAGCGCATTGGCGGTGAAATCCCGGCGCCAGACATCGTCGTCAATGCTGCCGTAGGTGTTGTCGCGCAGGATGCGGCCTTCCGCGTCCACCACCCGCGAGCCATCATCGATCTCGGGTTCCGGAATGACGTCCAAGCTAACATCTTCATCGGACTCACCCGCCTCGAGGTCGCCGTCTTCAACGTCAACACCCAGGGGCTCATCACCCGGCGGCGGCGCGCTGCCTGCCCGAAAGGTCGCGACCTCGATGATTTCGCGGCCGAAGTAGACATGCGCGAGCCGGAAACGCCGGCCGACCAGCCGGCAGTTGCGAAACAGCCTGCGCACCTCCTCGGGCAGCGCATTGGTCGCGACGTCGAAGTCCTTGGGTTCGATGCCGATCAGCAGATCGCGCACGCAACCCCCGACCAGAAAGCCCTGGTAACCGCCTTCCTTGAGCTTGTAGAGGACACGCAGCGCATTGGGCGAGATCTGCGCGCGCGACACCGTGTGGGCGTCGCGCGGGATGACTCGGGCCAGTGGATTGGGGGCCCCCAGGGGCCCAGTGAACTCAGTCAAGAAACGGGATTCCGCTTGGATTGGAAAAGACCAGCTGCCTATAATAGCGGTTCCTGCTGCCGCCCGGCACTTCACCGCGCTCCCTTCGTCTAGAGGCCCAGGACATGGCCCTCTCAAGGCCGTAACACGGGTTCGAATCCCGTAGGGAGCGCCATTTTTCTCTATGTATTTCAATAACTTATGAGAATTGGTAGTTCGCATGCTGACGGAATTTTGCTCATGGGAATCTGATGGGAATCTAACCGACCCAAACGCCAGCGGATGTGCGCGGCAATTGAAGCGTCCGCCGAGCAATGGCTCCTAACAGATTGGGGTTGCCTAGTGGCTGCAAAACTAGCCGCACCTGACCGCAGGCCGACCAGCCAGTATTTTTGTTGCCGCTCACGATTCCGGCAGTTCCTTGGTTTCAGCGG
>JAYUGT010000268.1:0-3201 GCA_043738315.1 Gammaproteobacteria bacterium | reverse complement strand
GTGGCATCCGAGCTTTCGTGCATCAGGTTATGCGAGACGATCAGGTCGAAATGGCCATCCGGGAAGCGCGTGGCCGCACAATCCATCTGGTGAAAATGCACCGGTGCGCCGAGGGCTTCAGCGCGGGCATGGGCGTATCGCAGCATGCCTGAGCCGACATCGATCGCATGAGCTTCGGCGTCCGGGAATGCCAGCGCGTACGGCACACTGGCGGAACCTGCGCTGCAGCCCATGTCGAGGATGCGGCGCGGCTTGAGCTGCGGGAAGCGCTCGCGAATGTAGGCTTGGACCTGCTCGGCCTTGCTGTCGGTGCGGCTGATGCCGTTGCCGAAGGCATAGATGTTGCCACCCATTTCGTACATCGCGCCGGCGCAGACGTCGCCACCGCCGAGGTCCATCAGGTAGCCACCGGTTTGCAGGTGGACATCGACGGCAGCCATGCCGCGTGGCGGTGTTAGATCGGGATCGAGTTCCAGCGTGCCGCCGCACCTGGGCCTGGCGGTCAGTGCGGCCGCGGTCTCAGCCAGGCGTTGGCGCTCGCGGAAGATGCTTTCGCCCACGGCCTGCCACATATGCTCCTGCGCACTGCGCGCCAGCGATGACCAGCTGCGCCACGCCGGGTGCCGGACCATCGCATCGTGAATTTCGTTACGGGTCTCGGGGCGGTGGCCGGTGCGATGCTCGATTTCCGGCGCAACGACTTCGTTGAAGAGTCGTTGTTGGGAGGAGCGCAGGTTGCGCGTCAGCGACTGCTTGAACGCGACATTGAACTGCTGCCGCGAGGCCTCATCGTGCGACACCTCGGCCAGAAGAGGGTGCTGAACGCTGCGTACCATAATGGCCCTAGAATCAGCGACGCTTGCTGCCGCTGTCAAGCTTGCAAACGCTGAATTTGTGTCGGATCAGTCATCATGCGAACATAACGACATGCCGTTACGGGATTTACGCAGTTTTCTGGCCGATCATCGTGCGGCCGTCTGGGAGATTGAACAGCCGGTCGGGCTGCGCCACACCCTGACTGCTGTGCAGCATGAACTCGACAGCTCGGGCCGCTTTCCCGTCATTCTGGCCAAACGGCCCCAGGCAGCCGATGGCAGCCCGCTGGGCAACCGGGTCGTGACCAATCTGACCGCCAGCCGCACACTGACTGCCGCCGCGCTCGGGATCCCGGACCACCGCCAGACCGCGTCCTGGTTTGCCAGCCGCTCGGCGAGCGGCATCGATCCGCTGGTCGTGAAGGGGGCTGACGCTCCCGTGCAGCAGGTTGTCTGGGAGGGTGAGCAGGCGAGCCTGCAGCGCTTGCCGGTGCTCACCCAGCACGAGCTGGAGCCCGGGCCGTACCTGACCGCAGCGCATGCGACCACCTATGACCCGGACACCGGCGTCGACAATACCGCCATCCAGCGCTGCTGGGTGTTAGGCGAGCGGCGCATGACCTGGTTTCCGTATCCGACCACGCACAATATGCGCAACCTGTGCAAGTTCTGGGCGCGCGGCGAGCCCTGTCCGGTCGCGTTCTGGATCGGCCATCATCCGGCGGTTCTGTTAGGCAGCCAGTCAAAGCTGAAGTATCCGGAAAGTCACTGGCGAGCCGCCGGCGGAGTCCTGGGCGAGCCGCTGCGCCTGACGCCCTCGCGTCTGCATGGCGACAAGATCATGGTGCCAGCCGATGCCGAGATCGTCATCGAAGGCTTTGCGCCGGTCGACAGCTTCCATGCCGATGGCCCTTTTGGCGAGTACACCGGTTATCTCGGCCCGCAGGTACAGGCGCCGTTGTTCGAGGTTGGTTGCATCACGCTTCGACGCGACGCGATCTATCACGACTATGGCTCCGGTCTCACCGACATGCTGGTACCGGACAACATGGCGATGGAAGGCAAGCTCTACCAGATGGTGAAGGCCGTGGCGCCGTCGCTGATCAACGTGCATGTGCCGACCGAGGGCCGCCGCTTCCATGCCTACCTGCAGTTCCAGAATCCGGCGCGCGGCGAGGCGCGGGACGCGCTGGCCGCGGCGCTGGCATACCGGCGCGTCAAGACCGTGGTGGCAGTCGATGAAGATGTGGACATTTTTGCGCCGCAGGCGGTGCTGTGGGCGCTTGCCACCCGCGTGCAATGGTCCCGGGACGGCATGATCATCGACGGCCTGTCCGGCTCGAACCTGGATCCGTCGCTGCCCGAGGGAGCTAACACGGCTTCGAAGATGGGCATCGATGCGACTCTGCCGCCGGCGCCGCGGCCCGGGGCGCCACGCGCGGTGCCGCCGGTGGCCACGGTTCCGCCCGACAGCATCCGGCGCGCGCGCGATTTGTTAGCGGCAGCGGGGGGCGAGTCATGGCCCAGGGCATGAAGACTGCGGCCACTGCAGCTGCGAAACCCGGGCTGCTGCGCGATATGCCGGGCGCTGCCTGGGAGAAACGCGGCAACACTCTCTGGCTGTCGTGCACTGGTTGCCAGACCTGGTTTCCCGTGAGCGTGGCGCTGACCCGGCCCGGCGCGACGCCTGCCTGTTGTCCTCAATGTCATACCAAACTGCCTCTGGCCTGAACGAGGCCGCATTGCCTGCAAGGAGATACCCATGAAGTTGTTGCCGTCAAAAGAGTTTCATGCCGCACTGGAAGCGGCGCGCCAGCCCAAACATGGCGGCGGTCATCCGTTCAGTCGCGCCTGGGCGGCCGGTGAGTTGAGTCGCGCGCAGCTCGGCGACTGGGCGGTGCAGCATTTTTACTACATCGATCCGATACCACAGCAATTCGCGCTGCTGTATTCGCGCCTGCCGGATCTCGATGCGCGCCAGCACCTGATGGAGAATCTGTTAGGCGAGGAAATGCCGCAGATGCCGGAGAAGCGTCATCCCGACCTGCTGCGGAAATTTGCCCGCGCCTGCGGCGTGTCGGACGATCGCATCATCCGCGCCGAGCAGAACGGCGAGATACTGCCGACGACGCGCGCCATGCGTTCCTGGATCTGGGAGCTGGCGGGAATACGCCATATCGCCGAGAGCTGCGCCGGGATCATGGTAGCCCTGGAAGGTCAGTTGCCGACCCTGTACCCCAAGTATGTCGATGCGATGCGCAAGATGGGATTCTCGGAAGACGACATGGAGTTTTTCCATGTGCACATCGAGGGTGATACCGAGCATGCGCATGTCGGCCTGGAGCTGACCGATCGATATGCGATCTCGTCGGAACTGCAGGCTCGC
>JAYUGT010000267.1:0-7944 GCA_043738315.1 Gammaproteobacteria bacterium | reverse complement strand
GCACGCCAAGGTCGGACGGGATCGAATCAAAGCCGCAGCAGTGCACGATCCGCGCGCCGCTCGCCTTGGCCGTGGCTTCGTAGCGGTCGATCATCCTGCGGATCCACTGCACCTCGCCGGTCAGGTCGCAGTAGTCGGTGCCGGTCTCCGCGCAGACCTTCACCAGCGGCTCGCCGTGGAGCGCATAGGGCCCGACGGTCGATACGACCACCCGGGCCTGCTTGACCAGCGCGCGCAGTGAGGCTTCGTCGGCGGCGTCGGCGACGACCAGCGGCAGCTGCGCGGCGCCCGGCCCTAGCTCCCGCCGCAGCTCCTCGAGGCGCGCTTTCGAGCGCCCGGCAGCGGCCCATTTGAGCTCACCGCCTGCGCCAAAACGCTGCACGAGATAGCGGCTGAGGATGCGCCCGACGAAACTGGTAGCGCCGAAGACGACGACGTCATGCGTGGAGGCGTTCACTTGCACAGCGGCAGATAGTACCTGCAAAGGCCCTGCTTGCGGCGACCGCGGTGTTAGCTTCGAACTCACCGGTCTGAGTGCCCGAGTCGCACGCTGGCGAATTGATGATCGAAAAAAAACGCCGCCGGTCGCTATGCGACAGGGGGCGTTCTTTTTCGATCGTTGGCGCGCCCGGAGAGATTCGAACTCCCGACCCCCTGGTTCGTAGCCAGGTACTCTATCCAGCTGAGCTACGGGCGCGCGGATTTACGAGGGCGCGCATCCTACCACAGCCCCCCCAAAGCCCAAACCGCGGCCACATTGACGGCTTGCCGGCGTAGTTCGCCGGCGTTGTTATGATTGACCGATCTTGGCCCCAACGTCCCAAATCCAGTCGATCGCTGCGGCCCTGCGCCCCCTTCTGGGCCCGCAGGGCGTGCTCGCCGCCGGGGATGTCCCGGAACGTAACAGCAAGGACTGGAGCAGCGCGGCCGCCATAAGGCCACAGCTGCTGCTAAGGCCCGCAGATACGCTCCAATTGTCGGCGGCGCTGCGTACCTGCCACGAGCATGGGCAGGCCGTAGTCGTTCAGGGCGGGCTCACGGGCCTGTGTGGAGGCGCAACGCCGCAGGCCGGCGAAGTCGCGCTGTCGACCGAACGCATGAACCGCATCGAAGAGCTGGATGCGATCGGCAACACGGCCACGGTCCAGGCCGGTGTCATCCTGGAGAACCTGCAACGCGCCGCCAGCGAGGCCGGGCTCAGTTTCCCGCTCGACTTTGGCTCGCGCGGCAGCTGCACGCTGGGCGGCAACCTGGCCTGCAACGCGGGCGGCAACAGCGTGATCCGCTACGGCGTGGCGCGCGAGTTGTGCCTGGGCCTGGAAGCCGTGCTGGCCGACGGTACGGTGCTGACGCACCTGAACCGCATGACCAAGAACACCTCCGGCTTCGATCTCAAGCAGCTGTTCATCGGCAGCGAAGGGACGTTAGGCGTCATCAGCCGGGCGGTGCTGCGCCTCTACCCGGCGCAGCGCGACAAGGCGACAGCCGTGGTCGCGGCCGATTCATTTGCCGAGGTGTTAGCCGTGCTGCAGAGAGCGCGCGCGATACTGGGCGCCGGCCTCTGTGCGTTTGAAGTTATGTGGGCGGACTATCTCGATGAGGTACGCAGCCGCCTGCCGGCGGTGCGCCAGCCCCTGGGTGGCAGCCCTGCGTTTGCCATCCTGCTGGAAGTCGAATCCAACCAGGGCGCCGAGCAGGCCCTCGCGGATTTCCTGGAACAGGCCATTGCTAACAACCTGGTCAGCGATGGCGTGCTGGCCCAGTCGCAGTCACAGGCCGAGGAGTTCTGGGCGCTGCGCGATGCCGTGGCGCAGCTGCTGCAGATTTATCAGCGCAGCATGGCCTTCGATGTCAGCCTGCCGCTGACCACGCTGCAGGCCTACAGCGACGAAGTTGCGCAATCACTGCAGGCGGAGTTTCCCGCGCTGACAGCCTTGCGTTTCGCGCACCTGGGCGACGGGACCCTGCACTACATCATCGACGCGCCCGATACGGCCAGCAAGGCACGAATCCTGCAGTTGGTACTCGCACCACTCGCGAGTCATGACGGCGCGGTCTCGGCTGAACATGGCATCGGCGTTGCCAAGCGCGACTACCTGCAGCTGTGCCGCTCCGCGGCCGACATCGAACAGATGCGCCGGCTCAAGGCGCTGCTGGATCCGCGCGCCATCCTGAATCCCGGCCGGGTTTTCAGCTAACAGACGCACCCAGGAAAAAGGCCGCCCGGTGAGGGGCGGCCTTTGTTAGCAAGCCAATCTTCTGGCTAGAACTTGATGGTCGCGCGCAATCCGACCTGACGCGGAATCAGCGGCGACACCGCGACGCCCTGGAATGCCGTGCCGATGGTTGCCACCGAATCGAAATCCGACCAGCGGGCGCAGGACGTCCAGGCGCGCTCATCGGTCGCGTTCAATACGAAGCCTTCGATGCGCAGCTTTTCCTTCTCGAAGCCGAGACGGACATTGCCGGTCGTGTAGGCCTTGCAGTACGCGAGGTTGCTTTCGTCGGTGAAGGTCTTGCCGACAAAGTTCAGGTCGCCATTGATGAACCACTCCCAGTCGCCTTTGAACGGCGCGTGGTAGCTGCTCGACACGCTGCCCGAGGTCTTCGGAAAGCGCGCGTTCTGGTTGCCCTTCATCTGCGTGAACACCGAAATCGCGGACAGGAAGTTGAAGGTGAAGTCCTCGTACTCGGTCTTCGCGACCGTGAAAGTCGCGGCCGCCTGCCAGCGATCGGTCAACGCTACGTTGCCCGCCAATTCCACACCTTCGACCTTGCTGTTGCCCGGCACGTTGAAGTTGCGGAAATTGAGGAACGGCGTGCCATCTACCAATGTGGCCGGCTGCCCCTGCGCCGCGAGGAGCTGGCCTGGCAGGTTCACAGCGCCCGGGGCCAGACAACCCGAGGCCGCATTGCCGACGCCATGCGACGGACTGCCGCAGTCTTCACGAATCGCCGCCACCGACCGGCCCTTCTGGTTTTTCCACTTGCCGGAATACACCGAGAGCGCAATTTCTGCGCGGTTTTCCCAGAATTTCTGTTTCCAGCCAAGTTCATACATCTTGAGATCATCGCCCGGGATGATCGTCGGCACGCCGGGTTGCGCGGTCTGGTATTGCGCGAGTTCGCGCGCCGTCGCAATCGCAAGCTGAGTGTTGACCTGCGGCGGCAGGACGCCCTTTGAATAGCTCGCGTAGATGTTGGTGTTATTGTTAGGCTGGTAGCGCACGATGAAACGCGGCAGGAATCCCGTTTCCTCGACCTTGAACGGCTTTGTCGTCAGCACGCCGCTGGTCGATTCGTCCTTCTGATGGCGGCCTTCTAGGCTCAGCGTCCACTGGTCCGTGAGCTTGTAGTTCGCCGCGGCAAAAATCCCGAATGTTTCGACGTGATCCGAATCCTGCGCGAGCGAATTTGCGAACAACTGGGCGGTGACGTTCCCGACGACACAGGGTGCCCCGGTGGCTCGCACGGGTCTGCCCGGGATCGGCCAGCACAGGTTCACCGCATCGCCACCTGAACCGGAGGAGATGAAGTCCTGGTCATACTTGTTGACGCCGACCAGCCAGGTGAACTTACCGTCCTGCGGCGAGGTCAGGCGCAGCTCGAAGCTCTTGTCCTCGGAGTTCTGCGGATCCCGGGACCACCAGATGCCCAGCGGCGTCAGGCCGAAGGGACGAATCCAGTTCGCGCGCAGCTTGTTGAGACCGCCCTGGAAAATCAGGTTGTAGCCATTCCCAAAATCGTATTCCCCGGTCAGGGAATAACGGGCGACATTGCGAATCAGGCCGATATGGTCGATTTGCGGGACGCCGCCCGCCGACGCCGGCGACGAAGCATTCACCAGCGTGTTGATCAGGTAGTCGGGTTGACCAATGGCCACGGCCTGGGCCGGGCGCAGCGACGTTGGCGTGTCGATGATGTTGAAACCGCCGGTCGCCGAAATGGCGCTGCCCTGCTCCGGGACCGCGCCGCAGATGTAATTCATCGGCGACACCACGGGGAACATCGGGTCCTGCGTTTGCACCGTGACGCCGGCGCAGGTGTTGTTGCGCAAGCCCTGCACGATGCCGCCTAACGCCGCGCCGTCATCGTCCACGTCATAGAACGCGCGCAGCTTGATGCTGAGGGCCTCGATGGGTTTGAAATACAAGGTACCCTGGATGGACTTGCTCGACTCCGAGCCAAATCCGCCGCCGTCCGAGGCCTTTTCGACGTCGCCGCGCGAGTAATAACGGGCGCCAATGCGAAACGCCAGTTTGTCGCTGATGATCGGGCCTTCGAAACCTGCCGAGATCGAATTGTCCTGGAAGGTCGCGCCGGACACATTGATCTGGCCGGAGAAGTCGGTCAGCGAGGGCGTGCGGGTGATGTAATTGACCGCGCCCGCGAAGGTGCTGCGACCGTAGGTGGCGGACTGGGGTCCACGCACCACTTCGATGCGCTCGATGTCGTCATAGGGAATCGACTGCGTGCCGCCGAGTGAAAAGATGCCGTCGACGAACAATGCGGACAATTGCAGCGACGGAGCCGCCGAATTGACGTTCATGCCGCGGAAACGGATCGCGGAGTTGTAGCGCCCGGGAATCTGGCCACCCTGCAGCGAGTACTGCATGCCGGGCGTCGATTTGGCGACGTCCTCGAGGTTTTTCAGGCCTTTCTCGTCGATCGCGGCCGCGCTGAACGCAGTGATCGAGATCGGCGCGTCGAGCAGCCGCTCGGTTATTTTACGGGCGGTTACCGTGACTTCTTCCAGTGCCGCTTCCGCGGCAAAGGCCGGCGCAAACGCCACACCTGTGAGCAAAGAAGCAACCGCGATCGTCAAGTTGCGAGATGACAGCATTTCTAGAGTCCCCCAGCCGGAAAGTGGCGAGCAGAGATTTAATCGTCATATCTTCATGATGTCAACGAAACACTGGGTTTCGGCCGGGCCGCGGGGATCCCCGGGCCTGCAAGCGTTGGGTGTTTACAACAACGCGCTAGCCATCGGCAATCAGGCTCTGTTTCTGGGTGTCCCGCATGCTGAGCGCCACCAGCAGGCCGAGGGTCATGAATCCGCTCACCAGCCAGTAGTAGCCGGGCTCGTGACCCGCGCGCTTGAACAGCAGCGCCGCAGTCTCGGCATTGCCGCCGAAAATGGCCTGCGAGAACGCGTACGGCAGGGCCACGCCCAGCGCCCGGACGCGGGTGGGGAACAGCTCCGCCTTGATGATGCTGCTGAGCGCGGCATAGCCACACAGCGCGATGACCGGCAGCATGCAGAGAAAATACGCCTGTACCGGATCCGTCACGGTCGCGAGCGCCGTCGATACCGGCACGGCTAACAAAGCGCCCGCGCCGTAGGAAAAGGCGAGCACCGGCTTGCGACCGATCTTGTCCGAGATCCAGCCCGTGAGCGGCAGCAGCAGCATCATGGTCAGCAGCACCAGCGTGATGATCCGCGAGGCGCTGTCCTTGGGGAACCCCGCGGTGTTCACCAGGTATTTCTGCATGTAGGTGGTGTAGGTGTAGAACCCGACACCGCCGCCAGCGCTGAGCGCAATGACCATGAAGGTCTCTTTTGGATAACGGGTCAGCAGGCGCCAGCCAGTGCTCTCGTGCCGGGCGCCATCCGATTCGACGACGAACAGATGGGTTTCATCGATGCCGCGTCGTATCCAGAACACCACCAGTGCCAGCAGCGCGCCGATCGCAAACGGTATACGCCAGCCCCAGGCATACAGCTGCGCTTCGCTCAGCACCAGCTGCAGCAACACCTGCACCAACACCGCTGTTAGCTGCCCGGCCACCAGCGTCGAGTAATAGACCCCAGACCACAGGCCGCGGGAGCTCCGGTGCGACATTTCGCTGACATAGGTGGACGAGGCGCCGTACTCACCGCCGAGCGACAGGCCCTGCAACACGCGCGCCGCGATCAGCAGCACGGTAGAGGCGATCCCCAGACCCGCCGGCATGATCGCAATGGCGAGCGACCCCAGGCACATCAGGCCCACCGACAAGGCCAGCGCGGCACGCCGGCCGGCGCGGTCCGCATAACGGCCCATCAGCCAGGCGCCCAGCGGCCGCGCCAGGAAGCCGCCTGCAAACACAAAGGCCGCGTTCAGCAGCTGCACGGTCTGGCTGCCCTGCGGGAAGAACGCGCGCGAGAAATAGATCGCGAAGGACGCGTACACGAACCAGTCGAACCATTCGACGAAATTGCCGGCGGAGCCGCCGATGATGTTGCGAAGTCGCTGCCAGTTTTTCATGGGTTGCACACTTTACAGGCTCAGGGACTGGCGGCGCGTGTTAGCTCAATATCGATTCCGCTCACCAGCCAGCCGTCGCGTGCCACGCTGATCGGATGTGCCGCAGTGTCCTGCAGTCCCAGCCGCTGCAGTTGCGCAGCCGCGACCCTGACCACATAGTCACCTGCCGGTACGCCGGACAGAACGTAATAACCATCCGCACCGCTGGTACTGGTTGCGATGACACGGCCCGTCGGGTCGGCAATCTCAATCACCACCGAACCGAGCTCGCGCCGCCGCTCGTTCTCGGACAGATAAACGGTGCCGTCGATTTCGCTGGTCCGCAGCACGGGAATGTCCAGCGTCGCAATCGTCCCTGGGCGCGGCACCAGCTGCAGACCGGCCTGCCGTGGCAGCCAGTGCGGGTCTTCAAGCGTTTCATCGACGAGTGCAATGTCGGTGTGCTGCAGGGGTGCCAGGCGCGCCAGATAGGCAACGCCATCGGCGTTCGTCTTCACCGGATATCGTCCACCGTTGACGGTGAAGGCGACGCCCGGAATCGCCTCTTCGCCCGGGCCCCGGCGGCCGTCCATGTTGTCATCCACAAAGACCTGGGCCGACACGCCACCGCTGTTAGCAACCGGTTGCGCATCGAACTGCCAGCCAGAGCCGCGCGGGTCCCGGTCCATCGCGACGAACAGCTGCAGGCCCGCGCTGACATTGCCGTTCGACGAGTAACCAGCGTTGATTCCCAGCCCGAAACTGCCGAGGATCTTGCTGAGGCCTGTGCTGTAGACGGTCTCGGACGAATCGAAGCGGCGCGTCACGTTGACGGTCTGCAGATAACCTTTGCCCAGGCGCTTGTCGGCGCTGATCGCAATCGCGGACAACCTCCCCTGCGGCTGCAGCGTGTAAGTAGCTTCGCCACGCAGACTCACGCCGGACACGCCACGACTCAGCTGCAGAGTCGCGTCGCCGCGCTCCTGCCCGGCCACCCTGCTCCAGCGCAGTTGCCCGCTGGCCAGCGTACCGCGCACGCGCGCGGAGACGCGGCCCGACATGTCGAGGGCGCTGACGCCCGAGTCACGCAGTTGCCGGGTGGCCTCAAGCGTGACCGGCAGGCGAATGTTGGTGGACGAGAAGATCATCGCGCCATCGACACGCAGCCGCGTGTTCGAGCGCACGGGATCATTGCTGGGCAGAAACAACTCGCTGCTGAAGTCCTGCAATTGCGCGTGACTGGCGATGACCGACCATTTGCCGAAGCGCGTCCGCAAACCCAGCTCGAACAGCGAGCCATCCTGCGACTTCACCGCGTCGCCGCTCAGCAGCAGCGAGCGCCAGTAGGATTGCAGACCGGCGCGCACGAAGTTCTGGACCTTGCCGGCAACCGGCGCACGCACCAGGCCGCCGGTCGCCGTCAGATGCTCGCTGAGCCCCCAGTCGACCCTGGCGACGGTGCGGTCGTACCCCTGTTTATCGCGCTGCTGGGCGAAACTGTAGTAAATCTGACCCGGCGCGGTGGCCGAGCGGTCGAGCAGAAAAGTCTCGCGTTGCACGCGTACTTGTCCGAGCGGGCCGTGGAATACCAGGCGGAATTCGTTGTTACCGAACAGCAGGGGCTGATCGTCGAAACGGTACTGACCCTCGGGACCCGACACCTGATAGCCGACCAGTGCGTCGTTGAAGTACAGCTCGACGTCCCATCCCGGTGGCA
>JAYUGT010000266.1:0-20669 GCA_043738315.1 Gammaproteobacteria bacterium | reverse complement strand
ACCTGTATCTGTCGCGCGCCATGGATCGATTTGACCTCGCGCGGCACGGTGGCGTCGACCAGGTGGCGCAGAAGTCCAGGGCAGAGTCGGTGCTGATCATCGGCGTCGAAACCGACATGCTGTTTCGGATCGAGGAACAGGCCCGGGTGGCCCAGGCCTTTGCCAGGGCCGGCAGTCGCACCCAGCTGGTGCGGGTCGAATCGGCCTCGGGGCACGATGCCTTTCTCGCGGATACCGTGCCATTTGAAGCTGCAATACGGACTTTCTTAACAGAACATCATCAATAGCGGCGCAGCCGTTCACAGTTGTCGAGCCCTGCGCTTGCGAAAAGCGGATTTGACCGTATCTTGCGCGCTCCTTCGTAAACTGACTTTGAATGAGGAGCGCGAGATGAGTACTTTCCTGGGTAACGCAGCCACGGCCGCTGAGGCTATTGTCGTCAAGAGCGACGACCGCCAAACCGCGCCGGTACAGGCCCCGCGCAACGCTGCTGCCGACCGCCGCCGGCGCCCACGCGCCTCATTTGTCGCCCGTCCGGTGGGCATCCAGGCCCGCAACGACTACAAGCTGTTCCGCGTCCGTTAGGAATCCCGCGCGGCAGCTTCCGGCGCCGGCAGAATCGGTGGCAGCGGGCAGTGCAGGCGGCTGCAGATGGTGCGCAGCAGTTCCGCTTCGCTGACCGTCAACCTGTTGTCATGCGAAATGCTGACCACGAGCGCGGCGACCAGCATTTCCTTGGCGGCGGGCTTCAGGCCGCTCAGGGTGTCGAGGGCAGCAGCCATTTGTGCGGGCCAGTCGCCCGCGATCGCCATCGCCGGGCGATCGCGCGGCAACAGCCGCGACAGGCCCGCTTCGTAGGCATGCCGGGCGTCGGCAGGACTGTCACAGCCCTGCCTTGCCAGCACCGCAAACACGATGCCGAGCTCATCAGTGCAGTCGGCCAGCGTGCGGTTGCCGGTTGCTCCAGCGCCTGAGCGCAGGTCGCGCAGGTTCGTAGCTAACAAGTTGCCGAGGCAGAATTCGAATACCTCGGTCTGGCCGTCGACCTGGATCAGGCGCTCGACCAGGGTCAGCAGGCGCTCGCGTTCCAGTTGCGGCGCGCTGCGCAGGGTGCTGAACAGCAGCTGCACCGCCGGCAGGCGCAGCATCGGCGGCAATTGCTTCAGCGCACTGCTGACCGCGTCGACCGCGGCCGGCAGGTCAGCGCCCGAACTGCCGGAGATCACGGCCAGTTGCCGGGCACGAACCGCCGGATCGTCCGCCAGCAGCATGGCTAACAAAGCGGCGCGTGCATCGGTCCAGGAAGTGCGCGCACCGGCAAGCAGATCACGCAACTCGCGCCGCAACGCGCGCGCATGCGTCACGTGGGCGTCCTGAGGATTACCAACTGAAGCCGCTACTGCGCCAGGGGCGATGGCGACAATCGTGCCGGCATCGAGCGCAGGATTCGCCCCGGGCTCCGCGAGGCCCGGGCCCTGTTGAATCGCCTGCGCGGCGGCCCGCGGCAATGTCTCGAGGTCGAAATTGGGATCCAGCGCGACAATGCGCTCGCCCAGCGGCGGATGCGTCGCGAACAGGCGCTGCACGCCGGGCGCGAACAGCATGTGGGCAACCTGCTCGCCATCGTTTGCGATCAACCGGCCGTGCTCCGGTACCCCGGCGATCTTGAGCAACGCATTTTTCAGGCCGTCGGGATTGCGCGTGAACTGCACCGCCGATGCGTCCGCGAGGCGCTCACGATTGCGCGACACCGCCGCCTGGATGATGCGGCCCAGGAACAAGCCCAGATAACCTAACACCAGCATCGCGACGGCGATGGCGAGTACCGGCGCGACGTTCTTGCAGTTCCGTCCGCGCGGCATCAGCCGCAGAATTGCGCGTCCTGCCAGGCCGATGACCAGCAGGCCAAACAGCCAGCCCATCAGCCGCAGGTTGAGGCGCATGTCGCCATTCAGAATATGGCTGTATTCGTGCGCGATCACGCCCTGCAGCTGCTCGCGATTCAGCCTTTGCAGGGTTCCGTCGGTGACCGCGATCGCCGCGTTGGCGGGCGTATCGCCCGCGGCAAATGCGTTGATCGCGGATTCGTTTTCAAGCACGTAGACCTCAGGCACCGCGACACCCGAGGCGATCGACATTTCCTCCACGACATTGAGCAGGCGCCGCCGCAGCGGATCCGCCGATGCGCGCTCGACGCGCACGCCACCTAGCGAGCGCGCAACGACGCCGCCGCCGCCGCGCAGCATCAGGCCCTTGAAGGCGCTCGCGCCGAGGATGATAGCGAGCCACAGGAGGCTGCTGAGCACGATGATCTGCAGCCGGGCGCCGGGCGGCATTTGCGCGGCGTTGTCGGGATCGGCGGCGCCCATCGCGAACAGCAACACCAGATCAAGCGCGGCGACCACCGCGATGATCGACAAGGCGAGCGCCAACACCAGCCAGCGCGACTGCCGCCGCGCAACGGCCTGGCGCTGGTAGAAATCCACGCTGCGCTACCGGCCTGCGCTCAGAACTTGACCTGCGGCGCGTCGCGCATTTGCGGCTTGGCGATTTCCAGCAGCTGCGCGGCCTCGAAATTGAACATGCCGGCAAACATGCTGCCGGGAAACATCTCACGCCGGTTGTTGTAGGACATGACGGCATCGTTGAACGCCTGGCGGGCGAAGGAAACCTTGTTTTCCGTCGTGGTCAGTTCCTCGGACAACTGCATCATGTTCTGGTTGGCCTTGAGATCCGGATAGGACTCCGCGACTGCCATCAGGCGGCTCAGCGCACCTGTCAGCTGCCCCTCGGCGCCCGACAAAGCCTGCACTGCCGCGGCATCGCCCGGGTTGGCGGCGGCCGCCTTGAGACCGGCATAAGCCGTGTTACGGGCCGCAATGACCGCCTCCAGGGTTTCGCGCTCGTGCTTCATGTACGCCTTGGCGGTTTCGACCAGGTTCGGGATCAGGTCGTAGCGTCTTGTTAGCTGGACATCGATTTGCGCAAATGCATTCTTGTAGGCATTGCGGCTACCGACCAGCCGGTTGTAAATGGAGACTACCCAGAACACGATCAGCACGATCGCCACCAACAAGATCAGGCCACCCATCAGCGTCTCCTTTTCTTTGACTTGGTCTTTGACTTGGTCTTTGACTTGGTCGTGGCCTTGGTGCTGATGCTTGAGATGCGCGCGCCAAACGGGCCCGGCTTGGGCTTCGAAGTCGCCACCGCGTCGACCTGCTCCTGCAGGATGCAAAACAGGTTATCGATAAATTCCTTGCGCTCCGCGGCCAACGCAGTTTCCTGCTCCGGCGTGAACTCGTAGTCGTCGACCTCGCCCTGGCCCAGCGACCCCTGCCGGACCTGGATGGCTTCCACGGCAGCCAGGCGTTCGCGCAGCGCCCAGACCTCGCTGCCGAGCTTCACCACCATGTTGAGGACCTTATCGACCGCCGGGTCGGCAAAGAAAAACGGGCGGCCGCCCCGGATAGTGCGCGGCATGGGCTTGCGAACTGACATGGGTTACTTCCAAGCTCCGAAACTATACCAGCGGATACCCTCGGCGAAACGACCGGTCTTGTCGCTGTCGACCTCGGCCTGATCGTGCGCAGAGTTGCGCACGGCCTCCTCGCCATACCAGCCAACCGACGGCACCACGAACTGCACGTACTTGTCCGCAGAAAAACCGGCGCGACGGCACAGTTCCTGGGGCACCAGATCGCGGAACGGTTTATAGAAGGGCTCGTTGTTATACGAGCTGTCCCAGTCCAGATAAAAACTCTCGTACGGGGACAGCTGCGAATTCGGCGGCAGCTCCATGTGCAGCATCAGGCCGCCTGGCCGCAGCAGCCGGTGCGCCTCGGCGAAAATCGTGCTGATGTCCTTGCGCGGGACTTCATGCAGGAACATCGATGAAAACACGACATCAAAACTGGCGTCCGGAAAATCCATGTGCCCGGCATTCATCTGTTGAAAATGAATCGCGCGATTTTGCGCCTGCGCACGCGCGTGCCCGTAACGCAGGCAGGGTGCGGCCACGTCGATGCCGTGCACCTCGGCATCCGGGAACTTGTCTTTCCAGGCGCCGGTGTTATGGCCGATGGTGCAGCCCATGTCGAGGATGCGCCTGGGATGAAAATCCGGGTACTTCAGCCGGATGAACCCGGCGATCGACTGGCCGATGTCGTCGAGGTTCTGGCCCATCAGGCCGAAACTGAAAACCGCCAGGCCGTTGTCGTACAGCGCGCCCGCGGCGAGATCGTCGGCGCCGAATTCCTGGTGGTAGTTGCCGGGCATCAGGTGCACGTCGATGGCGCTCACCGAACGCGGTATCGGGAAATTCTCGGCGACTTTCAGCGACCCTAGCCGCCTGGATTTTGTTAGCTCGGCAGCTTTTTTCTGCAGTTCGGGTGCCTGCTTCTCGACCGCTGGCAGGACCGACTGCCAGACCATGTCCTGCGCCGTGACGCGCAGGCTGGAATAGAACTTGAAGTATTCGTTGCTCTTGATGGCGCGATGGACCTCAGGCCCATCCTTAGGTTTGCGCCCCAGGCGTTTGACGACCGCGGGCTCGACCTCCGCATCCCAGACCTGGCGCATGCCGCCGGCCATATCCATCAGCACGTGGCTGCGCAGGCCGGACACAAAATTCATGCGGCCTTTTTCCTGGCGCGACTTGCGCAATTTCAGATCGTGTTTCAGTTCCAGCATGGGGACTCACCGTTTGGGCTCAGGGACTGCCGAGCGCTGAATATACGGGCATGCCCGGCCAATGCAAAGTGGGTTAGAACTCCGCCAACAGCGTGCCAAATCCCTCGCGCTGGTCCTTGATGCCATTGGCGCGCAAGGCATGCCAATACGTCGCGGTATTGATGGCAATGACTGGCTTACCCAGCCAGCGTTCGGCGGCAGCCGCCAGGCGCACCATCGACAGGTTGGTCCCAACCTGAACAATGGCATCAACATCGGGACCATCCAGGCTGCGCAGCACTTCCCGCAGGCGCGATTCCGGCACCTGGGCGATGGCCGTCCAGCACGGGCAGCGCAGGCAGTCGTCGCGGATCACTTCGAAGCCGCACTCCGTGAAGTAGCGTTTAACTTCGGCATTGGCCACTGGAAAATATGGCGACAGGAAGGCAATTCGTCTGATGCCACCTAACGCGCGCAGCGCTGCGGCGCAGGAATGCGAACCGACCGAGATCTTGATGCCGGATTCGGTTTCGACCTTGCGCTGAAACTCGTCGGCGCCGGCGATTCCACCATAAAAAGTGATAGCGGACATTCCCATGACCAGGTAGTCCGGTTCGCAGGTCATGACGCTGCGCACCGCGTCGATGACGCCGGCGGAAATCGCCTGCGTGCCGGCCAGGAAGGTCTCGTTGCTAACAGCCTTGGCGTTGGGCGTGTAGATCCGGCTGTAGTGGTTGGTGACGCCAGGAACGCGCATGTCGTCGAAATCCGGCTGCACGATGGTATTGGTTGAAGGACCCAGGACGCCGAACTTGCGGCGCCACCCCAATGCGTCCGGAGACGCGATACTTACTGCGCTCATGTGCGAATTATTGCATAGAGACGCCGCGATAAAGGCATTGCGGGCGGCCTGACCGTTCGTGACAATGTGGCGATGCGTTACGTAATTGTACTGACCGCACTGCTCGCGGCAGTCGCTGGCCAAACTGCGGCCCGCGAACTCAGGATTGCCACCTGGAACCTCGAGTGGCTGATGGAACCCCGGGTACTGCGCGGCCTGCGGGCCAGCTGCGTGCCGGCGGGCGCCCTGCCGCGCGGGCCTGCCCGGGTGATTCCCTGCGACGTTGCTAACACCCTGGAGCGCAGCAACGCGGATTTTGCGGCATTGGCGCGCTACGCGAGGAAACTGGACGCCGACGTCATTGCCGTCCAGGAAGTCGATGGCCCGGCTCCGGCCCGGCGCATCTTCAGCAACTACAAGTTCTGCTTCAGCAGCCGCAACCACGTGCAGAACGTCGGATTCGCCATTCGACCGACTGTGCCGTTTCGCTGCGGCGCCGATCTCGTGCCCCTGTCGTTAGGTGATTCGGTGCGGCGCGGCGTCCAGCTGACGCTGTGGCCCGGCAGCGCCGGCGAAATGCACCTGCTCGCGGTGCACCTGAAATCCGGCTGCGGCCGCCGCACGCTGGACAGCGGCAAGGCCGAATGCACGACGCTCGCGCAGCAGGTCCCGATCCTGAAACAGTGGATCGATGCTGAGGCTGCCGCCGGTCATCGATTCGCGATCCTGGGCGACTTCAATCGCGACCTCAAATGGGACAGCGGCGCGGCGCGCAATGCGGCCGGCCAGTTGAGCAGCCTGTGGAACGAGCTGGACCAGCCGGCCGGCCGGCTGACGCTGGCGGCAAATCTGGGCGCCTTCGAAAATTGCAGCATCACCCAGAATTTTCCGGGCTATATCGACCAGATCGTCCTCGGCCCGGCGCTGGCGGCCAGCGTCATTGCGGGCTCGGTGCGGCGCGTTACCTATGAAAACGCGGACGTGGCCGCGCGGCGACTTTCCGATCACTGCCCGGTTTCGATAGCATTGCAGTTGCAGTAGTTTCTGGCGGTAGTAGGCTTCGTCTACGGATTAAGTTGAGTTGTACTGTTACCGCGATTACTCCGAGGCATACTCTGAAAAAGGGGCCGCCGAATATGAATAAGAACACGCCCACAGAGGCGCTCGGTCTTGAACGACGACTACATACGCGGCACCGCGCGCGTACAACTGTCTACATCACAGTGGCCGGCGGCCGAAAAAAACTGTGCCGTGCAGTGAATCTGAGCGCGACCGGAGTGTACATACAGACCACCGATCTCGGGCTGCGCAAGGGTCAGCAGGTGGATTTGTCATTTGCCATCAACCTGGGCTCGGTCACCAAGATCCATCGGCGCAAGGCGATCGTCGCGCATGTGTCGCGCGGCGGCACCGGCCTGATGATGGACGCCTACTCGTCGCGCTGAGCGTTTGTTAGGCCAGCATTGCCGGCGGCGGGAATCTGGTGCTGGCAGCCCGAATCGAACGGGCGACCTGCCGCTTACAAGGCGGCTGCTCTACCAACTGAGCTATGCCAGCAAGCCCCAAGAACCGGTCGCTGATTGTAATCTGTTAGGGGGCGCTTGGGCAGGGCTTGACCTGCAGGCTGCCGTCGGCCTTGAAGGTTGCGGGATCGAGTTCTTCGCCGGCCGCACGCAGATCGATATCCAGCCAGGTGTCGGCCCCGGCGGCCAGCCGTTCCATGACGTCGGCATCGAGATCCAATTTCCTGACGAGGTCGGCCCGCTGCTGGGCCCGCGGCAACTCCTTGAAAACGCCGACGGACACCCGGATACCCGGGGTGCCATCCGGGACAATCGCCGCATCCGTGATACCCGCGCGACGCAGGCGGCCCATCGCCCGGTCGAGCTGCACGCTGGAGCGAATGTTTTTCAGAAACACCAGGTAGCCGTCCGGGACCTCGGCGGCCACGGCACGGCTGCGCGGCACGTAGCCTATTTCGCGCAGCAGATTGCTGGCCGCCGCGAGCTCGGTGGCTTCGCGAAACGGGCCGATGGTGATACAGCGCCGGGGCCTGGGCGGTACCTCGCGGGCCAGGGCGACCCGGGGCAGCGCCTTGGGCAGCGCGTCATTGCCCGCTACCGGCTGTGCCAGCCAGCGGGAGCCGATGAGATACAGCACATTGGCGAGCAGCAGCGCAAAGAATACGCCGCGCACCAGCTGCATGCGTGCCGGGGAGTGGCTCATGGCAAAGCGCCGCGGCCAGGCCGCGCAATACCAGATCGGGCACCAGTTTGAATCTGCATTTCAGTTTACGGGCAAGCGCGGGTCCGTCACCACCGGTGAGGACCAGCTGCGGATAATGACCCAATTTGCGCCGCGCCTCCACCCGCAGCCGCTCCACCAGCGCCGCGGCCGCCTGATCGGCGCCGGACTGCAGCGCCCCGCGCGTATCGGTCGCAAACACCGCCGAACGGACCCCCGGGCGCGGCAGCCCGCGCGCCCGCCTCGCAATACCCGCCGTGTCGGCTAACAACGCGGCCGCCATCAGCCGGCGCCCCGGAACGATGACGCCGCCCAGGTGATGGCCGGCCGGGTCGACCAGGTCGACGGTCAGCGCAGTGCCGGCGCCAACCACCAGCAATGATCGCCGGCCGAGCCCGAGGGCACGCGCACCTAACATCGCCGCCCAGCGATCAGCGCCGAGCCGCCAGGCCTCCCGATATCCGTTGCGCAGGCCCAGCTGCTCGCGGCGACTTTGAAATCGCCGCACCGGCAGTCCCTGCCGGCGCAGCTGCCTGAGCAGCGCGGTTGTCATGGCCGGCGCAGCGACACTGACGCACGAGACCGCGTCGACGCCGCCCATGGCCTTCGCCAGCGGTCCGCGCAGTACGCCGCGCAGGCGGCCGTCGTGCTGCACGGCCTGCTGCCGCGACCGCCGGCCGCCGGCCGCGATGGCCCATTTGACGCGGGAATTGCCAATATCCAGCAACAGGTAACGCCTCATCCAGTCTGCCCCCGATCCGGCCTGACACTGACCTCACCCGCCACCACGGCCGTGCGGCCTGACACGGTGTCCACCAGCAGCGCGCCGGACTCGTCGATCCCACAGGCGCGCCCCTGGAATACGCGGCCCGCACATTCAACCCGGACCTGCCGGCCTAACAACGCATCGTGTTCGCGCCAGCGTGCCTGGAATGGCGCCAGCCCCTGGTTCAGAAACAGCGTAATGTCATCGATGCAGTGCTCGAGCACGCGCGCCGCCAGCGTGTTGCGGTCATCGCGCAGCCCCAGCGAGCGCAGATCCCCGGCCAGCGCACCTTCCCGTTCCAGCGCCGCCAGCAGCGCGTCCGGCAACGCGACATTCAGCCCGATGCCACAAACCACCCAGGCCGGGCCGCCGGCCTCGGCACGCAGTTCGGTCAGGATGCCACCGATCTTGCGCAGCCCGCTGACCATGTCGTTAGGCCACTTGGCCGCCAGTGGCTGCGCGCCAGCCGCCGTCAATGCCGACAGAACTGCCAGGCCCACCACCAGCGTCAGGCCGCCGAAGTCGCGTGGCAGCGCGTCGACAGCGAAGCCGAGCGACATGCTGAGCCCGCTGCCGAGCGCCGCCTGCCAGGCGCGCCCGCGGCGCCCGCGGCCGGACTGCTGATTCTCAGCTAACAAGACACGCAGCATGCCGGGCCGGATGGCGCTCATTTCCAGCAACAGGCTGTTGGTTGAACCGGCCGACCAGAGCACCTCGCAGTCCTCGATGCGCGCGCGGTGCGCCGGGCGCAGTTGCGACAGGATGCACGGCGCGGACAGGGGTGCCACGGCCTGCGCGAGGTGGTAGCCGCGATTCGGTACCGCCAGCACTGGCAATCCCAGCTGGCGCAGGTTTTCGATAGCTTTCCAGATGCCACCACGGGTCACACCATGGGCGGCCGCCAGGTCGGCGCCGGAATGCAGCCCGCCATCGGCGAGCGCGGCAAACAGCGCGCGTACCAACTCTGGGCCGGGTGCGAATGACATCAGCGGATTATTCAACCTAACAAGCGCCCCAGCAACCACAGGCGACGGGAACGCGGCTCCTGCCCGGCCCGCATCCGCCGGATATTGCTGCGGTGGGTGAAAATGACGAAGACCGCCAGAGCGGAGAGGAACATCACCTGCAGCGATGCGGCATCCGCGCCGCGCAAGGCTGCCGCAACCGGCAGGCTGGCCGCGGCAGCATGGTCGAGAGCCCCACATAGCCGCTGACTAACATGCCCAGCAACCAGATGGCCAACGCGACTCCGAGCAGCCAGGGTGCCAGCGCCGCGATCGAACCCAGCAGGGTCGCCGCGCCCTTGCCGCCGCGAAAGCCGTGCCAGAGCGGATAGACATGGCCGACGACGGCGGCGGCCGCGCAGGCCTCGGGCAGCCCGGCGACCGGGCTAACGCCAAGCCCTGACAGATACACCGCGAGATAGCCCTTGGCGACATCGATGAGCACCGCGCCGGCCGCAAACCATACGCCCTGCGTGCGCAGCGCATTGGTGCCGCCGGCATTGCCGCTGCCCATGGTGCGGATGTCCACGCCGCGCAGCCGGCCTAACAGCAGGCTGCCGTTGACGGATCCCAGCAGGTAGGCCAGCAGGATCCTGAGCAGGTATTCGAGCATGACGTTCAGCGACTCCGGAAGACTTCAGCCAGCATACAGCGCGCGCCGCCGCCGCCCAGCTGCTCGATCAAGTCCAGCGGTGCGGCAATGACGCGATCCACGCAACTCTCGAGGCGCGCGAATGCCGCCGGCGGAAATGCCGCGCGCGCCCGCTGCGACATGGCGAGCACGGAGCTGTCGCCGAGGGCCTCGTCCCAGGTCGAGAGCTCGAGAATATTTGCGCAAAAATCAGCCGCCTGTCCGCGGCTGACCGCAATGACCTCGCGCCCGGTCACGGCCAGCCGGGCTAACACACGCTGCCGGTCCTGCGCCGGCAGCGCTTCAGCGACGATGACTGCGAACCGCGTACCGATGCTCAGTACGACATTGGTGTGGTAGTAAGGCGCACCTGCGGCATCCGCGGCGGCGAACAATTCGCATTCGTAGCCCATGTCGCCGCACCAGCGCCGCGCCAGCATCGGGTCGGTGCGCGGCGACGGCACGGCATAGGCCACCCGGTTGGCATGATCAAGCACCAAACTGCCCGTGCCTTCGAGGTAAACGCCCTGCTGCTCGAACGCGGTGAAATCGAGCCTGCGGCTTATTCGGAACCCGGAGCGCTCCAGCACCCAGTCGAGCAGCTCCGGGCGCCGCTCGAGCCGGCGATTGGCCGCCAGCATCGGATACAGCACCAGCGTGCCGTCGGCATGAAAGCTGATCCAGTTGTTAGGAAAGACCGCGTCGGGCCGCTGTGGCGGCGCGCGGTCTTCGGCAACCAGCACTTCGACGCCTTCAGCGCGCAGCTGCCTAACAAAGGAGTCGAATTCGCGCAGCGCGATGGAGTTGGCGTCCGGCGGAGCGGCTTGCTGCGCCTGCTGAAACGCATTGGAGCCAGCCGTCTCGGCATTGAAGCCGAAACTGGCCGGGCGCACCATGAAAACGAGATCGGCGGATTGCTGCATGGCGCTGGGCATGGGTAACAAGTATGCCCCCAAAACCGGGAGTTGGCCGCGTGGCCGGTGGCCGGCGAGGCCGGAATGATGCTTTTGCAGCGACCGCAGGGCAGAATCAGCGGATGCTCGATCAGGTTCCGGTGCTGGATTTTGCGCAGGTCGGTACGCCCGCCTTCGCCAGGGACATCTACGACGCGTTTGTCCGCTATGGCTTTATCGCCATCGCGAATCACTCGATCGACCCGAAGCTAACAGAGCGGTTCCTGGGCCGGTATCGCGACTTTTTCGCGAGGCCTGAGCCCGCCAAGAAGCGCTACCACCAGCCCGGCGGCGGCGGCGCCCGCGGCTACACGCCGTTTGGCATCGAGACCGCGAAGGGCGCGACGCACCACGATCTCAAGGAATTCTGGCATGTCGGCCGGGAGCTGCCGCCCGGGCACCGGCTGCAGCGCTACATGCCGCCTAACGTCTGGGTCGACGACCTGCCCGGTTTCCGGGAGACGTCGCTGGCGATGTTCGCGGCATTCGACGCGATGGGGCTGGATCTGCTGCGTGCGATCGCTGTCTCGCTGCGACTGGAACGTGACTATTTCGACGACAAGGTCGAAGCGGGCAACAGCATATTGCGGGTCATCCACTATCCGCCGATGCCGCCCAATCCGACCGCGAGCGTGCGCGCCGGCGCGCACGAGGACATCAATGTCATCACGCTACTGATGGGCGCCGAGGAACCGGGACTGCAGTTGCTGACGCGACAGGGCACGTGGCTGGACGTGAATCCCGAGCCTGGCACCCTGGTCATCAATGTCGGCGACATGCTGCAGCGGCTGACTAACAACGTGCTGCGCTCGACCTCGCACCGCGTAATCAATCCGCCGCGCGAGCGCGCCGCCAATGCGCGCTTCTCGATGCCGTTCTTCCTGCACTTCAATCCGGAGTTCGAAATCCGTAGCCTGCCGCAATGTATCGAGGTTGAGGGCGTGGATCACTACCCGGCGCCGATCACCTCGGACGAGTATCTGCAGGAACGCTTGCGCGAAATCAAGCTGAAGTAGCCATGGCAAAGCTGTATTTCTATTACTCGACCATGAACGCCGGCAAGTCGACGGCGCTGCTGCAGGCCAGTTACAACTACGGCGAGCGCGGCATGCGCACGCTGGTGTTCACCGCAAAACTCGATAACCGCGGCGGTGGCCGCGTGCACTCGCGCATCGGCCTCGCGCAGGACGCGCGTCATTTCCTGCCGGGCGGCAACCTGTTCGACGAAGTGAGCGCAGCGCACCGTGAATCGGCCTTGAGTTGCGTGCTGATCGACGAATCGCAGTTTCTCGAGCCTGCGCAGGTGCAGCAGCTGGCGCGGGTGGTCGACGAGCTGAAGGTGCCGGTGCTCTGCTACGGCCTGCGCACCGATTTTCGTGGCCAGCTGTTTCCGGGCAGCGCCCAGCTGCTCGCCTGGGCCGACAACCTGGTGGAACTCAAGACCATCTGCCATTGCGGCCGTAAAGCCACCATGGTCGTGCGGGTGGGCGCCAACGGCGCAGTCGAGCGCGAGGGTGCGCAAGTCGAGATTGGCGGCAACGAACGTTATGAGCCGCTGTGCCGCCGCCATTTTGTACATGCGATGCAACAGGGTCGCACCGAGACCTGAGAAGTCACTTTAACTTAGCGTCGACGCCTGTGGCGAAGAACCAACAAAAGCCTGGCCGGCAGCGCAAATACCGGTTGTAACTCAACGGTCATCCCTTTAAGTTTCACTCCCCAAATGAGCCGGATACCGGCCGTAACGTCTTGTTTATCAATCTGGAGCGCCAGCGATGACTATCCGACGCCTGTGGGCTTTCTCGCCCCTGTCAACCAATACCCTTGCAACCCTGCAGCGGCTTGCCTTGTTAGCAAGCGTACTCGCCGCCGCCACGACCGCGCCGGCGGTGTACGCGCAGTCTTCCGGCACGCAGGCCGCCGAAGAAGAATTGACCGAAGTCACGGTCACCGCAAAGCGCTCCATACCTGATTTCGCGGGCGTGACCGAGCAGAACGCCCCGAAGTCGCGCATCACGGTGACGGCGGACTATCTCGACACGCAGACGGCCGGGCAGACGGTGTTCCAGAGCATCAACCTGGTGCCGGGCGTCAACTTTACTAACAACGATGCCTACGGCGCCTCGGGCGGCAACCTGCGCATCCGCAGCTTTGACGGCTCACGCGTGTCGGTGACCTTCGATGGCCTGCCGTTGAATGACAGCGGCAATTACGCGCTCTTTACCAGCCAGATGCTGGATCCGGAGCTCGTGGATCGAATCGACATCAACCTCGGCACCAACGACGTCGACAGCCCGACCGCGTCCGCAACCGGCGGCACGGTGGCGTATCGATCGATACGCCCGGCGCGCGAATTTGGCGGCAAGGCTGTGCTGTCGGGTGGGTCTGAAAACTACAAGCGCGGCTTCGGACTGCTGAACTTCGGTGAATTCGGCCCCTGGAAAACCACGGCCTGGATTGCCGGTTCGTACGCGCAATACGACAAGTTCAAGGGTCCGGGTGAACTCAAGAAGCGCCAGTTCAATGCGCTGTTGCGCCAGGATTTCGACAACGGCAACTGGTTCTTTGTCGCGTTTCACCTGAACAAGGGTCGTAACAATTTCTTCCGCACCACCAGCGATCCGAACTATCAGTTGTTCGGACGCGGCTACGACAATCTCGCGACCTGCTCGCTGGACGCGCCGACCGCCGGCACGCGTGACAATGACAATGCGACGCCCGTCGCCAGCACGCCCACGCTGTTAGCCGCCGACAATATCCTCAACACCTCGTCGTGCAGCAACTATTACAACGTACGCGTCAATCCGTCCGACACCGCGAATATTCGCGCCCAGTCACTGTGGCACCTGTCGGACAAGGTGATCCTGACGCTGGATCCGTCGATGCAGTACACGCTGGCGAACGGCGGTGGATCTTCAATTATCGACGAAACCCCGGCCGCGACGGCCTTTGATCGCCGCATCGTGGGCGCGGCCACCGTCGCCGGATTCGACATCAACGGCGACGGCGACATCCTGGACAGTGTCCGCGTCTATTCGCCTAACACGACCAACACCTACCGCCTCGGCGTTACGTCGTCGCTGATCTGGAACGTGTCGGAGAATCACCGCTTCCGTGTTGCATATACGCTCGACCGGGCGCGCCACCGCCAGACCGGCCAGAATGGCCCTCTGTTAGCCAACGGTGATCCCGAAAACGTGTTTGCCGGCTGGTCGGGCCGCAACATCCCGACGGCGGATGGCAGCGAAATTCGCGGCCGCGACCGTTATTCGATCGCGCAGAACAACCAGATCGCCGCGGAGTATCGCGGCGAATTCATGGACAAGAAGGTGACTGCGACGGTCGGCGTGACGTCGAAAGACTTCAAGCGCGAACTCAACCAGTACTGCTACTCGCTGAATGGCGGCACCGGCAACTCGGGCCAGCTGTTGTGCACGACCCAGACCAACAGGGTCCTGCAGGCCAACGGCAATTACCGTTTCGGCACCAGCACGAGCGAGTTCATCGCGCCCTACAGCAGGACGGTCAAGTTCGACAAGGTGCTGCCCAATGTCGGGCTCACGTACAAGCCGTGGGAAGGCCATACTTTTTACGTCTCGTATGCCGAAGCGCTGTCCGCGCCGCGCACCGACAACCTCTACGCCGTGCGCCGCCAGGCCGACGGTTCGGTTGGCAGCCGCCTGCCGGAGTCGGAGAGCACCAAGTCGTACGATATCGGCTGGCGCTTGTCGCGCGACAACGTACTCGCGTCGGTCGCATTGTGGCGGTCGGACTACAGCAATCGCATCGTCTCGGCGTTTGACCAGGACCTCGGCTTCAATGTGGATCGCAACGTCGGTGCGGTCAAGCTGAGGGGCATCGATGCGCAGGTGGGCTGGAAGCCCGTAGAGCAGTTGACCTTCAGTTTCTCGGCGTCGTACAACAAGAGCGAGTTGCAGGAAGACGTGCCCTCGAGCGCAACGTTGACCCTTTCCTTGAAAGGCAAGACGCTGGTGGAAACGCCGAAGCTGACGTTTGCCTCGCGCGCCGACTGGAAAGTCATGGAAGGATTGCGCGTCGGGTTGCAGGCGAAGCACGTCGACAAGCGCTTCTCGACGGACTTGAACAACGAGACCACGCCTGCCTACACGGTTGTCGACCTGGATGCGAGCTACCAGTTCAGCAACCCGGGTTGGGACTGGCTCAAGCTCAAGTTGAACGTCAGCAACGCGTTTGACGAAAAGTATTACGGCAATATCTCGTCCGGCACGGGATTCAATACCAACAACGCGGCCGACCGCCTGTCACTGGTGAACAACCCGAATCTCGGATTTTTCCAGATCGGCTCGCCCCGCGCCGTGATCCTGACGATGGAAGCCAAGTTCTGAGCGGCGCACAGCGCCCATCGGTGTTAGCTCAGGCTGACAAAATGAGAGGCGGCTTCGGCCGCCTCTTTTTTTGCCTCGCGGCGTCAGCCGGCTGCGCGCTGACCGGGGCCGCCGAGCGGCCGGCCGCACCGTCGCAGGCGATCCGCGTCGCAACCTGGAACACCTCGCTGAATCGCGAGCGCAGCGGCCAGTTGCTGGCGGATCTGCGCAGCGGCACCGATGCGCAGGTGCTCGCGGTGGCGGCCGTGATCAGGCGCGTCGATCCGGATGTCCTGTTCATCAACGAGTTCGACTATGTCGCGGGCGGCGCCGCGGCGCGGCTGCTGCGCGATCGTTACCTGCCGCAGTTCCGGTACTTCTACACGCGACCGTCTAACACGGGCTTGCCGTCGGGATTCGATTACGATAACAACGGCAAGGTGGACGGTCCGGAAGACGCTTTGGGTTTCGGCCGTTTTCCCGGCCAGTACGGCATGCTGCTGCTGAGCCGCTTTCCAATCGACGCAGCTGACAGCCGCACGTTTCAGAAATTCCTGTGGCGTGACATGCCGGGCGCGGCGTGGCCGGATGCACGCGCACCCGGCGCCCAGGGCGCCTGGTACAGCGACCAGGCCAAGGCGACGTTCAGGTTGTCGTCCAAGAGTCACTGGGACGTGCCGGTCAGCGTTGGCGGCACGACCATTCACCTGCTGCTGTCGCATCCAACGCCGCCGTCATTCGACGGGCCGGAAGACCGCAACGGGCGCCGCAACCACGATGAAATCCGGCTGTGGGCGGACTACCTGACAGGTGGCACGGCGGCCGCCTACATCTATGACGACCGCGGCCAGCGCGGCGGCCTGCCTGGCACCGACACACGCTGCATTTTGTTAGGCGACATGAACGCCGACCCCGAGGATGGCGCCAGCTACAACAGGGCAATCCACCAGGTCCTCGATCATCCGCGGGTCAACCGCGAAGCGGCCACGCTCCGTCCGCCACGCAGCGCCGGTGCACGTGAGGCCGCGCTCGAGCAGGGTGGCGCCAACACTCGTCACCGCGGTGATCCGTCGCTCGACACCGGCGATTTCGAGGACCGTTATGCCGGCAATTTCCGAATCGACTACGTCCTGCCGTCGGCCAACATCGCGGTGTGCGGCAGCGGAGTTTTCTGGCCCACGCGCGCTGACCGGGATGCCGCGCTGTTAATGACCCCGACCGGCCCGGTCTCGGACCATCACCTGGTGTGGATGGACATCGCGATCAGCGGTGCCTGCCCGGCGGATTATCGCAGCCGTAATTCGATTCCCACCGGGCAGTGATCTGACAACCGGTCGTAGCGGCCGGCATCGTCCGGCGCATATACGACGCGCTGGAAAGAACCCGGGACGATATCCCTGGCCAGCCTGCGACCTAACACGATGAGATCGATATAGGATTCATACTCGTCGGTCGGGATGCATTTGCGAAACGGCGCGCCGAGGGTGACCGCGGTGAGCGCGGCATCCGGTGGATCGCCATCGTTGATCTCGGGCCAGAGATTCAGCGGCTGCCCTGCCGCATCGCGCGCTCCGCCCTGCTCGAGCGAGATGCGTCGGTTGAAGTCGCCTAACAGGCCAAACCTGCGACCGGCGCGCGCCTGCGTATCGATCCATTGCCTGAGGAACGGCAGTTGCCGGGCGAGGGTCGCGCAATCGGAGTTTTTCACGTCGGTCAGCGGGCCCTCGGGGCAACCGGATTTCAGGTGGACCGCCATCAGCGTGAATTCCCGGCGCGTACCCGGGAACAGCGTCACGACCGTGCCACGTCGAACGGTGTCATCCAACGACAGCGGCAGGTAGTCGGGTTCGCAGCGAAACGGAATGCCACGCCGGATAGCGAAGCCGTTCTTTTGCACATTGGCTCGTGCCGTGAAGCAATAGTCGTAGCCCGTCATGATCAAATTGGCGGCTCCCGGTCCATCGACTTCCTCGACAGCTAACACATCGGCGTCGAGTTGTCGGATGTAGCGCGCGATGGCCGCGAAGTCTTCGGGCTTGCGATCGAGGCGCGGCACGATGCTGCAGGGAATCTTGCGTTCGCTACCCGGCACTCTGCCGCCAAATTGGACGCAGGAATCGCGCAGCGCCGCAAAGGTCGCGGGCTCGACCAGGTATTCGATATTCCAGGTGGCGAGGCGCAGCCGGCCGGCGGCAACCCGCGCTGGCGGCTGTTCGATGCCGCCTGGCCCGACACAAGCCGGAAGTCCCGTGACGCAACACAACCAGCCCAAGACAGCGATTTTTCTAATCACTTGACGAACCCCCGCGGTGTCGGCATCAATGATGCCATGCCACGTACGATAGTCCCGCTGCCGCTTGCACTGATTCTTTTACTGAGCGCCTGTTCCAGCCTGCACTACCCGGTCAACCCGCCTCTCGATGCCTACTCCGCCGAGCGCATTGACCGCGCCCGCACGCTCAGGCCCCGTGGCAGCTCGGATCGTATCTTTGTCGTTGTAACGTTTTCCGGTGGCGGCACGCGTGCGGCGGCTTTTGGCTACGGCGTCCTGGAGGAACTGGCCAACACCAGCATCGTATTCGATGGCCGCGAACGCAACCTGCTGAACGAAATCGATGTGGTCTCGGGCGTGTCGGGCGGCAGTTTCATCGCCGCCTATTTTGGCCTGCATGGGGCGGAAACGCTGCAGACGTTCGGGCCACGGTTTCTGTATCGCGATGTGCAGAAGGCGCTCAAGCGCGCGGTGTTTGCGCCACGCAACTGGGGCAGCCTGTGGTCCGGCAAGTTTGCGCGCAGCGACCTGGTGGCCGACTGGTTCGATCGGGAGATCTTTGACCGCGCCACTTTCTCCGACCTGGCCCGCAAGCGCGGCGCCAGCGTGATCATCAATGCGACCGACCTCACGCGTGGCGCGCCGTTTTCCTTTATCGCTGATCAGTTCGCGTTGATCTGCTCGGATCTCGGCAAGGTTCACCTGGCGCGTGCAGCGGTCGCCTCGGCGGCGGTGCCGGTCCTGTTCTCGCCGATCACATTCCGCAACTATGCGGGTCGGTGCGGCTACCAGGTGCCGGACTGGGTCGGTACCGAGCCTGCTAACAACCAGCATGACTCGCGCCGCGGGCAGCGGGCGGAACTCATTTCGTCCTATCTCGAGTCGGCGGACCGGCCCTACATTCACCTGGTCGACGGCGGTCTCAGCGACAATCTGGGCCTGCGCGCGATCCTCGACGAAGTGGTTTTCGCGGGCGGTATCCAGCAGACCATCGAGCGGCAACGGCTCGGTTCGACGGACCATATCCTTTTCGTGGTCGTCAATGCGCAGAGCGGCCTGAACTCGAGCTGGGACAAACTGGAAGGCGGTCCTTCCGCGAGGCAAGTGGTCGATGCCGCAACCACGGTTCAGATCAATCGCTATAACTTTGAAACAGTGGAGCTGCTGCGCCGCAGCGTTGCCGCGTGGGGCGATGAGCTGCGCAATGTGCGCTGCCAGGCTACCCTGGCAGCTAACGCAGCCGCCACCTGCAGTCCAGTGACCCTGCATCTGGTCGAGGTCAATTTCGAGAGCGTAAAAGATCCCGAGCAGCGCAAGACGCTGCGGCTGATGCCGACTTCGTTTGCGTTGCCCAGGGACGCCGTGGATCAAATCCGCAGCACGGCGCGCGCATTGCTGCGCAATTCGACCGAATACCATGAATTTCTGCAGTCGGTAACCGCAAAACCATGACGCCCGAACAGCACACGATCTTATTGCGATCCATCCGCACAATTGCGGACTACCCAAAGCCTGGCATCCAGTTCCGCGACATCACCACGCTGTTAGGCGACGCGACGGCGTTCCGGCTGGCGGTGGAGGCGATGGCCGAACCCTGGCGCGGCGCCGGCATTACGCATGTCGCGGGCATCGAGGCTCGCGGCTTCATTCTCGGCGGCGCAGTCGCCCTTGTGTTAGGCGCGGCGTTCGTGCCAATGCGCAAGAAAGGCAAGCTACCGCATGTCACAGTTAGCATCGCCTACTCGCTCGAGTACGGTGTCGATCACCTGGAGATGCACAGCGACGCGGTCGCCGGCCAGGACCGCGTGCTGTTGATTGACGACCTGATTGCCACCGGGGGTACCGCTGCGGCGGCAGTCAACCTGCTGCGTCGCCAGGGCACCGAGATCGCCGGCGCCAGCTTTGTCATCGACTTGCCGGCGCTGGGCGGCGCCGCCAGGCTTGCCGCGCTCGGGGTGCGCGTCTCGAGTCTGCTGGCCTTCGACGGCCACTGATCGATCAGCGGATCTGGGCTTCCTGCTGCAGCGCCAGCAGCATCGACGATTTCATCAGAAAGGCGCGCGCCCTGGCCGGATCCGCTGCGATCGCCATCAGCTCCGCCTGGCGCTTCGCCTGGCGGTTCGGGTCTTTCTCTTCCATCTGCTGCTTGTTCTGGATGGTCTGTTCCTGCACATAGCGCAGGCAGATTTCGCGCCTTTGCCGATCGTAAAGATCGAGCAAATCGCCGGCTTCGACGCCGCCGTGGATGCGGATCAGCTTGTCCGCGAGATTCCAGGCGTCATGGATGCCGCCATTCATGCCCATGCCACCTAACGGATTGTTGATGTGCGCAGCATCGCCCGCCAGCAGCACGCGGCCGCGACGATAGGTGCGCGCGACACGCTGGTGCACGCGATACAGCGTGCGATGGGTGATTTCAAAATCGCCGTCATGCGGCGCCATGTGGTGCAGACGATCCTGGATGTAGCGATCCGACAGCACTTCCTCGTCCGTCAGGCCCGGCGCGGTCGGCACCAGCACGCGCCACAAGGTCGGGGTACGCAGCAGCACGATCCACTCTTCAGGGTCCGAGATGTAGTTGACCGACGACAGGCGTTCGAACTTGGTTTCCAGCGGAAACGAGGTCGACGCGACCAGGAATTTTTCCGGCCAGGTGAACCCTTCGTAGGTAATCGCAACGGCCTTGCGCAGTGCGCTGTCCGCGCCCTCGGCGGCGATCGCAAACGAGCCGTGGATGAGTTTCTCCTCGCCGTTCACCCACACCAGTACGTCCACGCCATCGCCGGTCTGGTGCACGCCCTTGACCGAGTGATTGAAGAGACACTGCGCGACCGGATACTTGTCTGTTAGCTCTTTCCACACCAGCTGGGTATAGCGCCACTGCTCGACCTGCAGACGATAGGGATGGCGCGTCGCGCCGCGCAGCAGTTCCATGTCGAAT
>JAYUGT010000265.1:0-7994 GCA_043738315.1 Gammaproteobacteria bacterium | reverse complement strand
AGGAGATGCGCTGGTTTTCGGGTCGGAGCGCCAGGGCCTGTCGGCCGAGGTGCTGGCGGCCATCGGACCGCAGCAGCTCGTCGACATTCCGATGTGCGTCGGCAATCGCAGCCTCAACCTGTCGAATTCCGTGGCGGTCGTGCTGTACGAGGCCTGGCGCCAGCAGGGGTTCGCGAATTAGTCGTGCTCGGCGCGCACCGGCCGCAGCATCAGGTCGCGCACCGCGTCCCGTGGCGCAAGCCCCTCGTACAGGACGCTGTAGATCACGTCGGCGATCGGCATGTCGACTTTGTGACTGGCCGCCACCGCATGCACCGCGCGCGCCGCGCGAAAACCTTCGACGACCTGGCCGATTTCGGCCTGGGCCGCCTCGACACTGCGGCCCTCGGCCAGCAGCAGGCCAAAGCGCCGGTTGCGCGACTGGTTGTCGGTGCAGGTGAGGACCAGATCGCCCAGGCCCGCCAGGCCCATGAAGGTCTCGCGCCTGGCGCCGAGCGCCACGCCGAGCCGCGTCATCTCGAACAGGCCGCGCGTGATCAGCGCGATGCGCGTGTTAGCACCGAAGCCCAGCCCATCGGACATGCCGGCGCCCACCGCCAGCACGTTCTTGACAGCGCCGCCGGTTTCCACGCCAATGATGTCGTTGGACGTGTACATGCGGAATTTTTCGGTGGCCAGCGAATGCGCGAACGCAGCCGCGAATTCCTCGTCGCTGGATGCTATGGTCATGGCGCTCGGCAGGCCGGCGCCGACTTCGCGGGCGAACGTCGGGCCGGATACCACCGCCGTGGGCCAGCGCCCGCCCAACACATCGTTCGCGACCTGGTGCGGCAGCTTGCCGCTGTTGATTTCGAAGCCCTTGGTTGCCCAGCAAATCCGCATGTCGGCGCGCAGCAGCGGACGCAGCATCACCAGCGTTTCACGAAAGGCGTGGCTTGGCACCGAGATCAGGATGTCGCGCACCGCATCGACCGCCGCCGCCAGATTGTCGGCAATCGAGAGTGCAGGCGGGAAGGCTGCGCCCGGCAGATAGCGGCGGTTCTCGCGCTGCGCGGCCATCGCGGCCAGCTGCGCGGCATCACGGCCCCACAGATGGGTTTCGCGGCCGCTGCGCGCGCACTGGATCGCCAGCGCGGTTCCCCAGGAACCGGCACCTAACACCGCGATCGATTCAGGCATGGCGGGCGCGGCCAGGGGCTAGTTCTTGACCGCTTCCTGCGCTTGCTGTGCTTCCGCCAGCGAGCGCGCGTATAGCGCGTCGAAGTTGACGGGCGGCAGCAGCAGTTGCGGGAAACCGCCCTGCGACACGAGCTGGCTCACGACCGCGCGCGCGTACGGAAACAGCATTGCAGGCGCGACGCACGCTACCGCACGGCGCGTGTCTTCGTCGCTCAGGTTGCGCATCGTGAATGCGCCCGACTGCTTCGCTTCCACGATGAAGGCGGTCTTGTCGGCAAACTTGGCGGTGACATTGACGGTCAGGGTAATTTCACGCGTGTCATCGCCGATGACATCGGAATTGGTATTCAGATCGAGTGCAATCTGCGGATTCCATTCCTTGGGATCGAAGCGCGGGCCGTTAGGCGCCTCGAAGGAGCAGTCCTTGAGATATACCAGCTGCAGGGCGAATTCGGGTTGTGCGGCTTCGTCAGTCATGGCGTTCCTTTGTTAGCTTCCGGCCAGCAGCGGATCGAGCCCGCCGCTGGCATCCAGGTCATGCAGGTCGTCGGATCCGCCCACATGGGTGCTGCCGACAAAAATCTGCGGTACCGAACGCCGGCCACTGCGGGCCTGCATTTCGCCGCGCTTATCCGGGCTCGCTTCGATGTCGATGTCCTCAAAGGCCACGCCCTTGCTGTTCAGCAACTGGCGCGCCCGCTCGCAGTACGGGCACCAGCTGGTCGTGTACATCACTACCTTGGCCATGAGATTCAGGACGCCTTGCCGTCTTTGCCAGCCGCGCCCTTCGCGAGTGGCATGTTCTCGGCGCGCCAGGCTGCCAGGCCGCCACGCAGGTTGACGGCGGTGGTAAATCCCTGCCGGCCGAGCTCGCGCGCCGCCGAAGAACCCAGCGAGCCTGAATCGCAAACCAGCACCACGGCCTTCTGCTTGTACTTTTTGAGGGTTTCTTCGGCCTTCAGAATCTGATCAGACGAGAAATTCCGGGCGCCCTGGATGTGCCCGGCAGCGAATTCGTCCGGCTTGCGCAGATCTAACACGACCGCGCCCTGATTCATGAGGCGGACGACATCCTGGGGTCCGACCGCCGCAAACTGCGTCTGGCGCATGCGAATCTCGTTGACCAGCACCGCCAGCGCCATGGCCACGGCCATGGCCACCAGGTACGGGTGGTTGGTTGCGTATTCCATCAGGTGCTGCATGGTGGCTTCAAAGCCCCTTTCGGGCTGTCAAAAATGGTGGCGGATTATATCGGAAGGCCGGTTCTTATAGACTGCGCTCGCCAAATGCCAGCATTTGTCCCAAATCGCCGTTACCTGATGCCCTTTTGGGCTGGTTTGTTGCTTGCGGGCGCCGCTGCCTGGGCACAGCAGTCGGGCGCTGACCAGGCCCGCACCGAAGCGGAATTGGCGAATATCCGCGCTGAAATAGATCGCGTGCAGGCCCAGGTGGCCCGCGACGCGGCGGAACAGGACCGCCTCGCGCGCGAGCTGCGTACCGCGGAAAAGGCCGTGGCTAACGCACGCACGATGCTGGCCGGCATCCAGCAGCAACGGCGCGAAGGAGTCGAGCGCCGACGCGCACTGGCCGGCGAGCGCGAGGTCGTTGAAAACAAATTGCGTTCCGAGCGCGCGGCGCTGGCAGGGCAGATGCGGGCCGCGTACATGATTGGCCGGGAGGAACCGCTCAAGTTGCTGTTGAACCAGCGCGACCCGGCGCGCGCCGGCCGCATGTTTGCCTACTACGGCTATTTCGGACGCGCCCGTGGCGAGCAGATCGAGCGCATCCGCGCCGGTGTGGCGCGCATTGCGGAGCTCGAGGACAGCCTGGCGATCGAAGACCAGAAGCTCGCCGGGCTGGAAAAACAGCAGCAGCAGGAAGTCGAGCGTCTTGACCGCGCCCGTGGCGAGCGCGGCGTGGTCCTTGTCAGCCTGCAGAACGAAGCACGCTCGCGCACCGCGGTGCTCGTCCGGCTCAAGCAGCAGCGCGCCAGCCTGGAGAAGTTGTTAGCCGAATTGCGGCGCGCAGCAGCGCGGTTCCCGGTAGACAGTAAATCACCGTTCGGCAAGCTGCGCGGCGAGCTGACCCTGCCCGTGAATGGCCGGATGCTGGCTCGCTTTGGCCAGGCGCGCGCCGGCGCAATTCGCTGGGACGGAATTTTGTTAGGTACGGAGCGCGGTGCGCCAGTGCATGCGGTTTATCATGGCCGCGTCCTGTACGCCGACTGGCTTGCCGGGCTCGGCCTGCTGGTGATCGTCGACCACGGCGGTGGCTATATGAGCCTCTATGCGCACAACGACCAGATCTATCGCAAGGTCGGCGAGCGCGTCACCGCGGGCGATGTGATTGCGGCCTCGGGCGACAGTGGCGGTCGCTCGAGCCCGGAACTCTATTTCGAGATCCGCCGCAACGGACGGCCGGTGGATCC
The DNA here is from genome assembly GCA_043738315.1 of Gammaproteobacteria bacterium. GTDB lineage: Bacteria > Pseudomonadota > Gammaproteobacteria > Steroidobacterales > Steroidobacteraceae > UBA964. Next base: position 4,387 of record JAYUGT010000265.1, on the reverse strand, counting down.
TGGTCCGTGGTTCAAGGCCGGGAACCGATAACTGCCGTGTCGCAGCGTTATGTGAAACGGATCACACATATCTGGGCAAAGTCACCCGGCATGGCGCTGGATGCGCGTCCGCAAATTTGACGAAATGGGCAGTCCATCAACCCGGCAGAATCCGCAGTCGCGGATGATGCTGCTCCATTACCCGCAGCAGTTGATAGTTCATGTCCGCCAACGTGGCAGAAATCTGGAATAACCTGGAGCCGTATTCTCAGTTGATCCGGTCCCTGCTGCCGCGCACCGCCAGTGTGAGCGTCTTCGATGCTAACGCCGATCTGCGCTGGTCCACCGAATCGACCACCGGGCCTGACCTGCCGCACGTCGTGCAGGAATCGCTGCAAAAGGCTCAGGCGGATCCGGCCGCCCCGGGCACGATGTTTATTTTTGATGGCGACACGCCCACCTATCTCTGGTGGTTGCGGGACGACACCGGAGCCCTGATCGCGATCCTGGTCGTAACCACCCGCCGCTCCAACGAAGCCGAACCGGCATCTTTCAACTTCGTGCATGCGCTGGCCAAGCCGGCGCTCGAGTGCCTGCGCCGTGAGCTCGCGACACACGACAACATCCATCGCCTCTACGCCACACTCGAGTCTCGCGACAAGGACGTCGAGCTGCTGCTGTCAGTCGCCGATCGCACGGATGAAAGCGGCGGGCATGGCGATGAACTGCGCAATCTGCTGCAGAACGCGACTGAACACATGGGCTGCGCGCTTGCAGTGCTGATCGTGCCGGACAAGAGCATCGCGATGGTGCGACCGGGTCCGGGACGAACGGTCGACGGTTCGGTGCTGGCGCGCACGCACCGGCAATTGCTGAATATGGCGCAGTCCCGCCGCGAACCGATGGTCATCAACAAGCTAACGAAGGCCTCGAACGATTCGCAGCTGCAATATCGCGTGGTGGTCTGCCCGGTGCGGCACCCCAGCGGCCGCGTCAACGGTGTGCTGGCGCTGTTCCGCGATGCAAACGCACCCAAATTCGAAAGCCGCGATGGGCGCCTGGGCGAATTGCTGTCGCGCAAGGCGGCCAGCATTATCGACTCGAGCTTCGATGCCCTGAGCGGACTGCTGACGCGCGGCGCGCTCGAGCAACGTGCCCGGGCTGCGATGAGTGAGCCGGGGCGGCCGCCGGTCTGGAGTCTCATTTACATCGACGCGGACCAGCTGCACGTCATCAATGAAAATTTTGGCATGCATGTCGGCGACCAGGTTATTGCGCAGGTCGGCGAACTCATTCGGCGCCGCCTGCCGCCGGGTAGCCTGGCGGCGCGTATTTCCGGGGATCGATTCCTGATCCTGGTGCCGAGCATGATCGATGCAGCGGCGCTGATGGCCGAGTCCATGCGCGAAGCCGTCGGCCAGATCGGCACGCTGCAGGGCAATGCGCGGCTGCATGTTTCCATTACCGTTGGCATTGCCGAGATCCAGGCATCGAATGTGGAGTTCAGCCGCACGCTGACCGAAGCCGAGTCGGCCTGCAAGGTCGGCAAGGATCGCGGGCGCAATCGCGTTGAGCTGTACCAGGACAACGACGCCAGCATCGTGCGCCGCTTTTCCGATATCACCACGTCGAGCGAATTGCGCATGGCCATCGAGCATGATCGCCTGCGCCTCGATGCGCAGCTGATCCTGCCGGTCGGCGCCAGCGAGTCCAGCACGCCGCCGCATTACGAGTGCCTGCTGCGCATGGTTGGTCTCAAGGGTGAAGTCATCGGGCCGGATCGCTTTCTGTCGGCGGCACGCCGCTATCAACTGATGCCGTTGATCGATCGCTGGGTGATCGAGAAGACGGTCAAACTGTTGCAACCGCATATCGACCTGCTGGTGACCAGGCCGGTGGTTTTTTCTGTCAATTTTTCCGGTCAGTCGCTCAGCGACGAGGAATTTCCCGACTTCATGGTGCGGACCATCGAAAAGAGCGGCATCGAGCCCAGCGTGTTCTGCTTTGAACTGACCGAAAGCGACGCGGTGGCTAACATCGCGAAAGCCGAACTGCTGATGCGCCGGCTGCGCAAGCTCGGTTGCGGCGTGGCGCTGGATGATTTCGGCACCGGGCTGTCGTCGCTGGCTTACCTGCGCACCCTGCCGGTCACGCTGCTCAAGATCGATGGCAGCTTTGTGCGCGACATTCTCAAGGATCCCCGCTCGGAATCGATGGTCCAGGCCATTACCCAGCTCGCCCACACCATGTCCATTGCCACGGTCGCCGAGTACGTCGAGACCGATGAGATCCGCAACCGCATCGTCACCCTGGGCGTGGACTATCTCCAGGGCTTTGCGGTCGGACGCCCGCAGCCGATCGAAGAAGTGCTGGCCGAGATCCCGCTGTATGCCGGCGCGTCGCCGGTTTACCGCTCGGTCGAAGACGTCCTTGGCAGTATCAAGCGCAGCGCCCCGCACTAACAAGCCGCTACTGTGACGCCCGCGCCATGACGGGTACAATAACCGGCACATGAGCTCGGAATCCCCCCTGTTCACACGCTTCGGCGTACTGGCACTGGCCGCGGGTGCGGCGCTGGGTATTGCGCTGTCATTGACGCTGTGGCCGGGGCGCGGCCGCGCGCCGCCGGCGGCGGCCCCGGCAGCCGGCGTTTTGCCGACCGACGACAGCCGTTTGTTAGCCGAGGTCATGGATCGCGTCAAAGGCGAGTACGTCGACCCGGTCGATCAGCGCAAGCTGCTGCAGCAGGCGCTGCATGGCGTTGCCTCGGGACTGGATCCTTACTCCGCGTTCCTGGATGCGGAGGAGTACCAGGAGATCCGCGATACCACGAGCGGCAGTTATCCCGGCGTTGGCGTCGAGGTCAGCGCCGATCGTGGCGGCATCAAGGTCATGCGCACGCTCGCCGATTCGCCGGCGGCGCACGCCGATTTGCGCCCGGGCGACCTGATCGTCGGCATCGACAAGACGCCGGTGGGCGCGGATCTCGATCATGCAATCGATCGCATGCGTGGCCTGCCAGGGACGCAGGTCAGCCTGTCGGTGCGCCGGCCTGGCACCCCCGACGTGCTCGACCTGGTGCTGGAACGCGCGCAGGTTGAGGTGCACAGCGTGGCGGCGCGCCTGCTCGAATCCGGCTACGGCTACCTGCGCATCGCAAATTTCAGCAGCAACACGCCGGCCGACGTCGAGCGCGCGGTCAACGAGTTGCAGCAGCAAAACGGCGTTGCGCTGCGTGGCCTGGTCATTGACGTGCGCAACAATCCCGGTGGCGTGCTGGAGTCATCGGCTGATGTCGCGGACCTGTTTCTCGATGGCGGCCTGATCGTGTCGGCCACCGGGCGCACGCCGGAGGCGCGCTTCAAACTGGAAGCGGGCCCGGGCGATTTGCTGGATGGCGCGCCGATCGCGGTGCTGGTTAACGGCGCGACCGCGTCGGCGGCGGAAATTCTCGCGGGCGCGCTCAAGGACAATCATCGCGCGGCAATCATCGGCCGGCGGACCTTCGGCAAGGGTTCGGTGCAGAGCGTCATTCCGCTGTCCGGCGGGCGCGCCCTGAAGCTGACGACATCGCGCTATTTCACTCCCTCCGGCATCTCGATCCAGGATCGCGGCATCGAACCGGACCTGCCGATCGAGGGTGTTGAAGAGCCGCCGCTTGGCGTCGAAGCGCCTGATTCGCTGACACTGGCGCGGCGGGATCGCGAAGTGCGGATCGCGGTGCAGCGCCTCAAGCTGCCGCCCCGCGTCACGCTCGCCTCGCGCCCGGGGTGACATGGATCTGTTAGCCTGGTTTTTCGACCTGATCCTGCACCTCGACCGACACCTGGTAGAACTGCTGGCGCACTATGGCATGTGGATCTACGCGATCCTGTTCCTGATAGTGTTTGCCGAGACGGGGTTTGTCGTTACGCCGTTCCTGCCTGGCGACTCGCTGCTGTTTGGCGTCGGCGCGCTGGCGGCGGTCGATACCAGCAGCAACCTGAGCGCGCCGTTAGCCGCGGCGCTGCTGATTGCGGCAGCAATCCTGGGCAATACCACCAACTTTCATATCGGCCGCTTCATCGGCCCACGCGCCTTCAGTGGCCGCTACCGTTTCCTGAAAGTGGAGTACCTGCGGCGCACCGAGGAATTTTTTACCAGGCACGGCGGCATGGCGGTCGTGTTGTCGCGCTTTGTACCGATCGTGCGCACCTTCGCGCCGTTTGTCGCCGGAATCGGCCGCATGAACGTGGTCCGATTCCAGGCCTACAACGTGGGCGGCGCGGTGCTCTGGGTGCTGCTGTTCGTCGGCGGCGGCTACCTGTTCGGCAATATTCCGCTGATCAAGAATAATTTTGGAATCGTGACCATCCTGATCATCGCAGTGTCGGTGCTGCCCGCGGTGCTTGCGCTGGTCAGGCCAGAC
>JAYUGT010000264.1:0-3240 GCA_043738315.1 Gammaproteobacteria bacterium | reverse complement strand
TCGAGATCCTGAGCAGCCGCTGAGCCGCTCACTCCTGCGGCAGCACGATCACCTTGCCGTCGCGCGCGGCGCCGGAATTCATTTCGTGACGTAACGCGTCGTGGATGCGCGTCAACGGATAACACGCTGCGATACGCGCGCGCAGCGCCCCGGCGGCGACCCAGTCGCCGAGTTGCTGCATCACCTGCAACCAATCCGCGCGTGGCAGCAGCCGCTCAAAATGCGGCGTGAAAAATCCACGCAACGCGAGGTTCTGCAGATACAGGGTTTGCGGCTCGACCTGGCAGGGCTCGCGCGACATCTGGCCGTAGCACGCGATGACGCCATCACGCGCCAGGCACTCGGTGAGTCTTTGGGTTGCGCCGCCGGCGACTGCATCGATCGCCAACCGCAGCGGCGCCCCGCCGGTGGCCTGGGCCACGCGGGCGGCGAGATCCGGGCCATCCAGCAGCGTCACATCGCCACCGAGCGCTGCCAGGTCGGCCAGCAATTCGGGTCGCCGTACCAGGTTGACCGTCTGCAGACCGAGCTGTTTCGCGATGCCGATGACAAAGCGCCCGCAGCTCGAATTCGCGGCGTTCTGGATCAACCATGCGCCGCGCGGCAGCGGCACGACGCCCTGCACCAGGAACCAGGCAGTGGCCGCATTGATCGGGACGAGCGACAGCTGGGCCACATCCCCGCAGTCCGGGGCAGGCAGCAGACTGGCTGCCGGATGCCGCACCTGCCGCGCCCAGGTGCCGCTCTTGCGCGGCAGGAACACGCGCTGTCCCGGCGCAAATTGCCGCACTGCACTGCCGCAGGCAACGACGCGGCCGACGCCCTCGATGCCCGCCACCGCCGGCGCCGGCGGCGCGATCGGTATTTTGCCCGCGATATACAGCAAATCGGCGATATGCACCGGTGCGGCCTCAACGGCCACGACCACCTCGTCGGCGGCTGGCGCACCGACATCGATGTCCACCAGTTCCAGCGTTGTTAGTGGCGGGCCGTGGCGGCGGTACATGGCGGCGAGCATGATCCGGACTATAACGCGGAATACCGCTAGAATGCCGCCATGTCACAGCTAACAAGAATTGGCCACGCCCACGTCTGCGTTTTCTGCGGATCCGCGGCCGGCGCCCGGCCCGCCTATGCGGATTTCGCCCGGCGTCTCGGCGCCAGCCTGGCGGCGCGCCGCGCCGTGCTGGTGTATGGCGGCGCCAGCATCGGGCTGATGGGCATCGCCGCCGACGCCGCGCTGGTGGCCGGCGGCCAGGTCATCGGCGTGCTGCCGGAATCGCTGCGCCAGCGCGAACTGGCGCACACCAGGCTAACAGAGTTGCACATCACGCCGGATCTCGCGAGCCGCAAGCTGGAAATGCTGGCGATCAGCGATGCGTTCATTTCCCTGCCGGGCGGCATCGGCACGCTGGATGAGCTGTTCGAAATCTGGACGCTGATCCAGCTGGGCGCGCGCCGGCGGCCGATGGTGCTCGTGAACCAGGATGGCTATTACACGCCACTGCTCGAGTTCCTGGCCAGCAGCGTGCGCGAGGGCTTCCTGAACCGCGACTCCTACGATTTGTTAGCGACGGCGTCGACCCCGGAAGCGGCCGTGACGCTGGCGCTGCAGAACATCACCACGGCCTAGGGCCTGCGCGGTCCCGCCAGATTCAGCCGCAGCGCCAGTTCCGCCGGCAGCTCCGCGAGCCTGCTGCGCGCGTGCCGATAGCCGCTGTCGATCGCCTTGTCGAACGCTTTCCAGTTCAGCATGTCGATGTCGTTGAGATCCGGCACCAGCAGCAGGTCGGTCTGGCCGCGCCGCGCCATGGTCGCAGCGGCGCTGTTGACCATGCCGGAACGCACCAGCACCTGAATGATGTTAGGGCGGCGCCGCCAGGTCCGCGCCCAGGTGCCGACGTGCCAGGCCGGCGGAATGTCCATGTCGTCGGTGTTGGATCGAAAGGCATTGTCCGCCCCGACATCCACGCCGATGACCGGCCCGCGGCCGATCTCGCGCATGACATCCACCGGCAGGTTGTTCATCGTGCCGCCATCGACATGCACCTCGCCGTTATCCGTCACCGGCGGCAGCACACCGGGAATGGCGGCCGACGCCCGCGTCCATTTCCAGACCGAACCGGTACGATGCACACCAGCGTGCCCGGTCGTCAGGTTGGCCGATACACAATAGAACGGCAGCGGCAGGTCGGCAATGTCCGCATCGCCAAATTCGCTGCGCAGGCGCTGGGTCACGCGCCGGCCGGCAGCCAGCGCGATGATCGGCAAGGTGTAATCACCTAACGGATTGCTGCTGACAAAGGTGCGGTGAAAGCGCGTCTTCATTTCATCGAGGGTCCATTCTGCGGCGACCGCCGCCGCGATGATCGCGCCGATGCTGGTGCCGCCGACCATGTCGATCGGCACACCGGCCTCCTGCAGCGCCCGGACCACGCCAATATGCGCAAAGCCTCGGGCGCCGCCGCCCGACATGACAACGCCGACCGCCCGGCCGGTCAGCAGCCGCGAAATGCGCGCCACGTCGCGCTCGGCGCGCACGTGATGATGCGGCAAGCCGGGGTGCGCCGCGCACCAGCGCGCTGCGGCGCTGGTCAGAATGGAATCGGTGTGCTGCAACACCAGCTCCGCGCGCTGCGACGCGGAACTCGCATTGCGCGTGTCCTCGATCGCTGCGAACGGGCCGGCCTCGCGCTCGGCCCGGGCTAACAGCAGGAGCGTGTCGGCCTGGCGCACGCACAGCTTGCTCCACGGCGTCGCAGTCGGATCGGCGACATAGACGACGTAATCGTTAGCGGACTCGATGCGGTAGAACCAGTGGCTCGTATGATCGGCGCCACGCACGCTCCAGACCAGCTCGGTGCGCCCGAGTTGTTGCAGGCAATTGACCAGCTCGATTGCAAAGCTCGCGACGTCGACGTCAATGCTTTGCGGCACCAGCGTAAAGGTCCGCGAACTATGCATGGTGCGCCGTGGCGCGTCCGCATTGTTCTCGAGCCGGATCACGATGAGCTGCAGCATGCGCATCATCGCATCGGGATAATTCTTGAAGACCCGGTCAAAAGCCTCGCGCGACAGCCGGCCGAGCTCGGTATCGCGCAACGCAATCACGTTGTCGGTGCGCGCGCTGCCACTGATCAGGCCGATTTCGCCGACGGTCTCGCCGGCGCTTATCCGCGCAACAAACCGCCGGCGGCTGGAACTGGATTGCGGCGCGTAGGTGCCGAGACCGCCGGACAA
>JAYUGT010000263.1:0-3251 GCA_043738315.1 Gammaproteobacteria bacterium | reverse complement strand
TCCGCGTCAACGGGCCGGTCAGCAACCTGAACGAATTCTATGAGGCCTTCGGCGTCAAGGAGGGCGACAAGCTCTATCGCCCGCCGGCCGAGCGTGTGAAAATCTGGTAACCGCTGCGATCCCGCGAGACCTGCGGGCTTGAAAAGCGCCGTCGCGACGGCATATCTACCGCCGCGGCAGGCGCCGCACGTTCAGGGCTAACTTCGAAGGAGCATTTCATGCGTGGCATTTTCCTGGCAATCGTCGGTACCCTGGTGCTGAGTGGCTGCGGCTACAACAACCTGCAATCCCAGGACGAGGGCATCAAGGCCGCCTGGTCCGAAGTGGTAAACCAGTATCAGCGCCGCGCTGACCTGATTCCGGCCCTGGTCAATACCGTCAAGGGCTATGCCGCGCAGGAAGAGCGCGTGCTGGTCGAGGTTACCGAGGCGCGGTCCCGCGCGACGTCGATCCAGCTAACGCCTGAGGCCATCAATGATCCCGAGGCCCTGAAGAAATTCCAGGCCGCTCAGGGCGAGCTGACCACCGCGCTCAAGAGTCTGATCGCCGTCAGTGAGCGCTATCCGGACCTCAAGTCCAACCAGAGCTTCCTCGAACTGCAGGCGCAGCTTGAAGGCACCGAGAACCGGATTACCGTGGCGCGCAATCGCTACATCGCCGCAGTGCAGACCTACAACACCACGGTGCGCAGCTTCCCTTCCAATCTGACCGCGATGGTGTTCGGCATGAAGGTCAAGCCGAGCTTCACGGTCGAGAACGAGGCGGCGATTTCCAAGCCGCCGGTGGTCAGCTTCGACACCTCGAAACCCGGCGCGCCGGCTCAGCCCGCACCTGCGAACTGAGCAGCCAGCTGCCGTCATGACAACCCTGAAGCGCTGGGCTGCGGTTCTGGCGCTGCTGCTGCTGGGCGGCATCGCGGTTGCCCAGGAACTGCAGCCGATTCCCGAGCTGACGGCACGGGTCACCGACACCAGCGGCACGCTGACGGCCGCCGAACAAGCGGAGCTTGAGCAGAAACTGCGGGCCTTCGAGGAACGCAAGGGCGCGCAGATCGCCGTGCTGCTGGTGCCGACCACCCAGCCAGAAGAAATCGAGCAATACGGTATCCGGGTCGCGGATGCCTGGAAGATCGGGCGCGCCAAGGTCGACGATGGCGCGATCCTGCTGATCGCCAAGAACGACCGGCGCATGCGCATCGAAGTCGGGCGTGGACTGGAAGGCGCGCTGACCGACCTGATCAGCAAACGCATCATCACCGAAACCATCACCCCGCTGTTCCGGCAGAACGATTACGCCGGCGGCATCAATACGGGCATCGACCAGATGATCCGCGTGGTCGATGGTGAAGCCCTGCCGCCGCCCGATGAAGGGTGGAAGGGCGGCGCTTCCGGGCTGCTCGATCTTCTGCCGTTCCTGTTTGTGGCAGTCTTCATCGGCTCGATGGTGCTGCGCGCCATCTTTGGCCGCTTGTTAGGTTCGACGCTGGCCGGCGGCCTGACAGGCTACGTTGCCTGGAGCCTGGCGCAGTTGTTAGGTGTGTCGATCGGCGCGGGTATCGCGGCGCTCCTGTTCTCGCTGGTGATGGGCGCGGTCGGCGGCAACCGCTGGTCCAGCAGGCCCCGCCACGGCGGCTGGGGCGGTGGCTGGGGCGGTGGTGGCCTTGGCGGCGGCGGCGGCTTTGGCGGCGGCGGCGGTGGTTTTGGGGGCGGTGGTGGCGGCTTCGGGGGCGGCGGCGCCTCGGGGAGTTGGTGAACATGCAATTCCTGCGCGTATTGCGGCATTTGTTTGCGACTGATTGGGCAACGCGCCGGCGCTTCGATGCCGAGGTGCTGGGCGCCATCGAGGCCGCGGTTCGCGACGTTGAGTCGCGCCATTCCGGTGAAATTCGCGTCGCCATCGAAACGGCCTTCGATCTGCCGGAGCTCTGGCACAGGCTCAGCACGCGGCAGCGCGCCTTGCAGGTATTCGGGTTCCTGGGGGTTTGGGATACCGCGGCCAACAACGGCGTTCTCATCTACGTACTGAACGCCGATCACGCCGTGGAAATCGTCGCCGACCGCGGCATTGCCACGCGCGTATTGCCAGCCGAGTGGGCGGCAGTCTGCCGTAATATGGAAGACCATTTCCGCGTCGGGCGTTTTCGCGAGGGTTCGGTGGCCGGCGTGCTGGCGGTGGGCCAGTTGCTGCAGCAGCACTTTCCGGACTCCCGCGGCGATCGCAATGAGCAGCCGGATCAGGCTGTGCTGCTTTAGCGTTGTGCCAAATCAGTGCGATAATCTTCGGCCCATGAGCCCGGTTACCCCATCAAACATGCGCCCTTTGCTTCGCGCCGCCCTGGCCGCGCTGTTGACGGCCGCCTTGCTAACAAGTTGTTCCCTGGTCGGCAGCCCCTGGCAGAAGCCCAAGGCGCCGCCGCCGCCACCCCCGCCGCCGGCCGAAGCACCTTTGGCTCAGCCAACGCACCGGTTCGTGCTGGCGAACGACCAGCAGGATATCGTCGGCCAGGTCGCGGTGACCAAGGCGCGCAAGGAAGACACGCTGTCGGACATCGCGCGCCGGTTCAATGTGGGTTATGAGGAACTGGTGCGCTCCAACCCCAAGGTCGATCCCTGGCTGCCGGGGGATGGCCGCGAGATCGTCATCCCCTCGCGTTTCATCCTGCCCAACGCGCCGCGCGAGGGCGTGGTCATCAACGTCGCAGCAATGCGCATGTACTTCTATCCGAAACGCAAGCCGGGCGAACCACAGGTCGTCTACACGCACCCGATCGGCATCGGCAAGGTCGGCTGGTCGACGCCTGAGGGCACGACGAAGATCGTTCGCAAGAAGAAAGATCCGGTCTGGGTGCCCGGCCCGGGGGTGCGCGCCGAGCACAAGGAAAACGGCGAGATCCTGCCGCCCGTGGTTGGCCCGGGACCCGAAAATCCGTTAGGCAACCGGGCCATGTACCTGGGCTGGCCGCAGTTCCTGATTCACGGCACTAACAAACCATATGGCGTCGGGCTGCGCTCGAGCCACGGCTGCATTCGCCTGTATCCCGAGGATATCGAGCCCATTTTTGACATGGTGCAGGTCGGCGACAAGGTGACAGTCGTGAACCAGCCGTATTTGTTCGGCATGGAAGACGGCGAACTTTACCTGCAGACCCTTGACGTGCTGGAGGACGATCTGCGCGACTTCAAGAAAAAACAGCGCGTGCTGATTGACAAGGCCATGTCGAAGCAAGTGCTGGCGCAGCTGAAAGCCACGAG
>JAYUGT010000262.1:0-3252 GCA_043738315.1 Gammaproteobacteria bacterium | reverse complement strand
CAGCGCGTGATCGTTCCCGAATTCCGTTACGACCTGACACCCAAGGCCCTGTCGATGCGCGATGTGCTGCGCGACACCCGGGGCAAGGCGCTGTTCGGCGATGCGGGCACGCTGGTGGCGCGCCGTATGCCGGCTAACACGACGAGCATGATCATCGCGCTGTCGCGACTCGGCGAGTGGCGCGCACTGGATCCGTCGCGGCTGCTGCAGCTGGAGCTGGAGTCGGGCGCGATCGTCCGCCTTGAACTCGCCCCCGAGCTCGCGCCGCGCGCGGTCGCGAACATCCTGACGCTGGCGCACGAAAAATATTTCGACGGCCTCGCCATCAACCGCGTGCAGGACAATTTCGTCGTGCAATGGAGCGATCCCGGCAACACCCGGTTGTTAGGTTCGGCCAGCCGCAGCCTGCCGGCGGAATTCAGCCGCGACTGGCCGGCATCGTTAGCCGTGACGCTGCTGCATGACCCGGACGGCTACGCGCCGCAGACAGGATTTCTGGCCGGCATGCCGGTTGCCGGCGACCGCGCCGCAGCCAGGATCTGGGGCGCGCACTGCTACGCCACTGTGGGCGTCGGCCGCGATAATGACGAAAATTCAGGCAACGGCAGCGAGTTGTACGTGGTCATCGGTCATGCGCCGCGGCAACTAGATCGCAACATCACCATCGTCGGCCGCGTGGTCCAGGGGATGGAAGCACTGAGCAGTCTGCGCCGCGGGACCGGCGCGTCCGGATTCTACCAAACGCCAGTCGAGCAGCAGCGCATCCGCAGCTTTCATGTCACCGCCGATTTGCCCACGGAGCAACAACCGCACCTGCAGGCACTTCGCACCGACAGCGCCAGTTTCGCCGCGCTGATCGAGGCACGGCGCAATCGCCGCGACGACTGGTACAAGGTACCGGCGGGTCATATCGACCTTTGCAGCGTCCCGTTGCCGGTCCGCGAAGGGCTCTAGACCCGGGGTGTAGAATTCGCCATGGGTCGAATATTTGAAGTCCGCAAGCATGCGATGTTCGCGCGCTGGAATCGCATGGCGAAGCAGTTCGCGCGTGTCGCCAAGGACATCAACATGGCGGTCAAGGCCGGCGGCGGCGATCCGGCCTCCAATCCCACCCTGCGGCGAATCATCCAGAACGCGCGCGCCGTCAACATGCCCAAGGACAAGGTCGAAGCCGCGATCAAGCGCGCGCTGGGCAAGGACGCTACCAACTACGCCACTGTCATTTATGAAGCCTACGCACCGCATGGCGTGGCGCTGATCATAGAGACTGCCACCGACAACCCGACCCGCACCGTCGCCAATGTCCGCAGCGCCGTTAGCAAGGGCGGCGGCAACCTGGGTACGACCGGCAGTGTCGCCTTCAATTTCAAGCGCATGGGGGTCTTTCGCCTCGACCCGGCCGGCATCGATCATGACGAGCTCGAGTTGTACCTGATGGATCATGGTCTCGATGAAATGGGCGATTCGACCGGCGAAAAAGGCGAGCCACAGCTCGTGATCCGCTGTGCCTTTGACGACTTCGGCACGCTGCAGGCGGCGCTCGAAGCCCGCAAATTGACGCCGCTTTCGGCTGAAGACGAGTACGTTTGCACCGCGCCGACGGAATTGCCGGAAGATCAGGCCCGCGAGGTGCTGGAGCTGATCGACAAGCTGGAACAGGAAGACGACGTGCATCGCGTGTTTCACACGCTGGCCTGATCGACCTAGCTGAACCCGGCGCGCGGCAGCTCCTGATGCAGCTCGTAGGTCATCAGCCCGAGAAAAGCTAACAAACCAAGATATACCAGCGCGTATTGCGCACGCGTTTCGAGCGGCACGTCGTAATAGCGTTCGTGTTCCGCCGTGCCGCCGCGCCAGGCCCTGAGCATGGATGGCGCCGCCAGCAGCGCGATGATGATGAATATCGGGCTCGGGTAGTAAAAGAAAAGCGCGACCAGTATCGGCACGCCGAGGTACCAGATTTTCGGCGAAATGGCACCAGTCACGCGCCCGCCATCAAAGGGCAGCACCGGCACCAGGTTGATCAGGTTGAGAAAAAAACCCGAGTAACTGATAGCTAACAACAATGGGCTGTCGAAGTTCCGCGCCAGGAAGAAGCAGGCCAGCGCGCCAAGCGTGCCGACCAATGGGCCGGCGAGGCCGATGTACGCCTCCTGCTGAGCGTTGACTGGCTGGTCCTTGAGTTGAATCCAGGCCCCGACGAAAGGAATGAAGGTCGGCGCGCCCACATTCAGGCCTTCCTTTTTGGCGGCGAGATAATGCCCCATCTCATGCACGAACATCAGCCCGACAAATCCGGCCGCATAGCGCCAGCCAAAAAGAAATGAGTAGGCAAACACGGACAGCAGCATGGTGCCGCCGGTCATCAGGACTTTGCTGAACTTGACGGCGCTCAGCAACAGCAGCAGATATCTCATGCGTGGGTCTGGTCGCTCTTGCTGCGGTTCTTGAACCACCTGGCAACGCCGGCGCCCGCCGCGGCCACCGCGACGAAGATCACCTTGCCGAATTTCACCAGCATCAGGCCCAGCGTCGCTAACAGGCCCAGCTTCTTGGCGGCGACACCGGCTACCAGCGCCGCCAGGCCGTAGGCGGCGACCTTGTCAGTCGAGCTGTTGAAATCCTGGTAGCGCTTGCCGTCGTTGAACCGCAGCGCCGCCAGCAGCCTGCGCGCATCCGGCTTGTCCGCGTCCTCGCTGCTGGCGCTGGTCACCAGATTGAGCGAAATATAGCCGTCCCGACCTAACAGATAGGTGTTGTAATTGATGCCTGGGTCCGGATCATTGCCGCCCTTGATGCGCGATTCCGCCGACCAGATCAGCCGGTGACCGGTTGCATCGTAATTGGGCTTCTCCACCCAGCGGGTCACTTCAATGGGCGGGATGCCCAGTTTTTGCCGCTGCTCGTTGCCGGCTGCGGTGCCGTCCTTCAGGGACTGCAGCAATTCATCGGCTTTCCAGTCCCTGGCGTCATCGTCCTTGATGTATCCCGCGTCCTCGAAATCCAGGCTAACAAGCCAGTTGGCGCCCTCGCGGCCAAGTGGAAATATCAGCCCGAGAAACCGGCCATCCACGCTGTTGCCCATCGCCCGCATCAGTTCGGTCGCTTCCTTGACCGGGACAAATGCATACCCTTCCGGGAGCTGTAGCTTCGCCTGGTCACGGAAACTGAGCTCTACCGGGCCGTTCTGCATGGCTATGCGCGCCGCATTCCAGGCCAATTCGGCGGGGTCGGGTGCCGACGCAGATGCGG
>JAYUGT010000261.1:0-21025 GCA_043738315.1 Gammaproteobacteria bacterium | reverse complement strand
ACCTTCGTCATTGTGCCGGGTGCGAAGATCGTGAATACCATCGGCGGTGTCGGGGCGGAGGCTAACGTCCAGGCGGCGCTCGCGGCCGTGCAGAAGCTCGCCGCGCCGAAATAGCAGCGGGCGGCCGCGCCGCGCACTAACGACTCGCGGGCGAGAGTTGCCACAGCAGGAATGCGTACGTGTCGGCGGCTTCCACATCGGCCTGTGCGCGCGTCGATCCCATGCCATGTCCGGCCGCAAATTCGACGCGCAGCAGGACCGGCCTGCCGGAGTTCGTTGCAGCTTGCAATCGCGCCGCCATCTTGGCGACGTGAAACGGCGCGACCCTGGGGTCGGTCACGCCCGTTGTTAGCAGGACAGCCGGGTAGCGGCTGTGGTCCTTGACGGCCTGATAACTGTCAATGCTCTTGAGCGCCTGGTATCCCGCTAATTCGTTGATTGCGCCCCATTCAGGCTCCTCGCCGTAGCCATTCTGCTCGGCGACATAGCGCAAGGGATTCGACCAACCGACGCCATTGACAACGGCGGCAAACAGCTCGGGCCGCTCGGTCATCGCGCGTCCGACGGTGATCCCGCCGGCCGACCTTCCGCCGATGGCCAGGCGTTGCGGCGAGGTGTATTTCAGGGCGCACAATGCTTCGCAAACCGCGATCAGGTCGCGCCAGGTGTTAGGCTTGTTAGCAAGCTGGCCGGCCTTGTGCCACTCCCGCCCGTATTCACCGCCGCCACGCACATTGGCATAGCCGATGATAAAGCCTGCATCGATCAGCGCCAGCGCACGGCCTACGAAGCTCGGCGTTATTGAGAGCCCGTAGGAGCCATAGGCGGATATCCACGCCGGCGTCCGGCCATCGAGCTGCAATCCTTTGCGATAGATCACGCTGTACGGGATCCGGGTCCCATCGGCTGCGGTCGCGAACAGGCGTTTTGTTTCATAGCGGCTCACATCGATCGCCGGCCTCGGTGTCAGGCCGGTATCGCTCACGAAACCGGCGCTGGTGGCCGACCAGATTGCGGCCGGCGCCAGCCATCCGGAGTAGGAAAACAGCACGCCGGTCTCATCGGCGGCAGCGAAGATCCCTCCGATCGTGCCATCGAACGGCAGCGCTATCTCTGTTAGCTGGCCATCAAACCCCAGGCGGCGCATATGGTAGATGCCGCCGTCCATGATCTGCAGGTAAAGGCCGTCGCGCGCCCGGTGCAGGCTGTCGATGACCTGCGGTCCCTGGGGTACGACTTCCGTGGCGGTGGTCAGGCTCGGCGCGGCGGCCGACGTTTTCAGCACGCGCCCGCGCGGGGTCGATCCGTTTACGAGGAGATACAAATCGTCGCCGACAATCTCTGCGCCAGTCACTTCATGCTCGAAGTTCGCGATCGGCACCCAGGTTGCGCGGCCGCGGGTTACATCCGCGACCGGCGCAATCAGCAGCCGAAATTCGGGGCGCACATCGGCCAGTACCAGGGTCGCGAACCTCGAACCGGGATGCGTGACAATACTGGGCGCCTGGATCCGCTCGAATTCGAGTCCTTCGATGAGTCCGCGTTTGACCAGCACCGGGTCGACGGCCGGGTCGGTTCCTAAGGCGTGGAAGCGGGCCTGGCTGTCGAGAAAGCGCTCCGGCGTATCCACCTTGCCGGTGAGCTGGTTGTAGAAGAAACCGCTGCCATCATCGAGCCACTGCGGGTTAGCCCCTTCGGTGTTCGGGATGCGTTCCGGTAGATCCTTTCCGTCGGCCACGACCAGCACGTGCAGCGTCGAATCCTCGCTGCCATTTTTAGACAGGCCAAAGGCAACGTGCCGGCCATCAGGCGACGCGTGCCACCAGTCAAGCGACACATGACTGCCTGCGTTACCTAACAAAGTCGGATCGACCAGCAGCCTGTCGACGCCGTTCTGTCGGACAAATAACTTGAAATTGTCGGCGCCCGCGGGCCGCTGCTCAAAAAAGGTCATACCGCCGGCTCGCTGCACCTCGCTGGTTACAACGACATCGCCCGACAGCTGCCGGATCCGCCGCAGCAGCGCCGCGCGACCGGGCAGAGCTTCCAGGGTCGCGCGTGTATGAGCATCTTGTCCTCTGAGAAATGGCAGCCAGTCTGGATCCTGGCTGTTCTCCATCCAGCGATACGGATCGCTGAGGGTTTCGCCAAAATACGTGTCCTTGACCACCTGCACGCGTGCCACGGGCGCCGCCGGCACGTTGGAATTATTAACGGCCGCAACGAGTCGCGCCGGAACCGAACCGCTCGCAACGGTACTCATCCCGGCGACCAGCAAGCGGCGACGATCAACGGGCTCGTTCATAAACAAATTTCCAATCGAATAGGGTTGGGCACAGCCTACGCCAATGAGTCATTGGGCTGTTATAAGGTCAAAGGATGGCCGACAGCGCGCTCGGAACAGAGCGCGGTCAGACGACGTGGTCAGCTACTCAATCCTGTCCTTCTCCTTGCCAGCCTGTTTGGTCTGCCACTGCATGCTGTCCGGCGCATCGCGCCCACCGTGCTTCAGTGCTCGAACATGATCAATGATGTACCCGGGGCAACCGCCTGAACGTCTGCCAGTTGATGGGCAAGGTTTTTGACGCTTGAATTCAGTGCGCGCGCCCGCTGCGTTTGACACGGTCATGTGAATCACGGTTGGCGCCGTAGGCGCTGCTGCGCGCTGATGCGGCACGGTAAGACCCGGACGGGTGTAGGTGCTGGCATGCGTTGTGCGACTACCGGAGTGCGAGCTGGAATGAGTGCGCACGTACGCCGCGGAAGCGAGCGCTAACGAAATCACGGCAACGACCGCGAGATTACCCATCTGGGCAGTCTACGCCTCAGGTGCGGCTGGCGTGGTTTGCGCGGTACGCAAGGCGAGAACCCTTCACCGTACCTGTGTCCGGGTGGAGGGATTCTGTAAAACTGAAACTGCTAGCATTTCGGGCGGTGAGCATGCTGGCCGAGGGTGTATAGGGCACAGGGTGTATAGGCGAGCCATCTCTTTTATTGCTCGCAACACCGGCATTCTTGGCCTAGAGTATGGGTCAAGTCGCCCTGCGAATGGATGCCGCCGTCAGAGGTGCAGTGGGTCGCAAGCAACGAAAAAGATAATAAATGGAATCCCGTCGCCGATTGACAAGAATTGGCCGCGCAGTTGATCCCCTTGAGGATAAAATTGAGGATAAAGAATGTATGGTTGCCGGTGATCATTCAACCCGTGTGCTGACGCGCCAGCATTTTACGTTATCGTGCGTGGTCCCGGCCCTGGACGAGGAGCGCGGTATCCAGGCATTTCTGCATGCGTTGCACCAGACCGTCGCCTCGCTCACGCCTACTGTTGAATTGATTGTCATCAATGATGGCAGCCGCGACCGCACCCGCGAGCAGGTGCTCGCAATGCAGCTGCCCATCCGCTACCTGGAGCTATCGCGCAACTTTGGCAAGGAGTTCGCAATTCAGGCCGGCCTCGACGTCGCGCGGGGTGATTGCGTCCTGGTGATAGACGCCGATTTTCAGCATCCGCTGGAACTTGTTCCGGCCATGGTTGACCGCTGGCGCAGCGGGGTCGACGTTGTATACGGTGTGCGCCGCCGGCGTGACAGCGAGCCGCGCTGGCGGAGAGCCGCGACAAAATTCTTCTATTGGCTGATGCGCGAGAATAGAAGTTTCGATATTCCAGCCGACGCAGGCGACTTCCGACTGATGGATGCGCGGGCGGTAAAAGCGCTCAAACTCTTGCCGGAGCGCAATCGCTACATGAAGGGGCTGTACGCCTGGGTTGGATTCCGCTCCGAGTCGATGGAATTCGATTGCGTCGGGCGCCCGGACAGGAGCGGTAGTCGTTTCAACGCGACCAAGCTGTTCGAACTTGCGATGACTGGGCTAACGGCGTTCTCCAAACGTCCGCTGCGGCTGCTCGCAATGGCCGGGTTCTTTGTCTCAGGTATTGCGATGCTTTATGGCGGCTTCATAGTCGCGGAGTGCTTGTTATACGGCCAGGCGATTCCAGGATTCACGACGCTGGCAGCGGCGATTTTCTTTTTGTCAGGCTTGCAGATGGTGGCCTTCGGTGTGCTGGGCGAGTACATCGGACGCATTTACGAGGAGGTAAAGCAGCGACCTCTGTATGTCACCGCTCTCGATATCGACCGTACTTCCATGCGCGACGTGGCGGCCCGCGAAGCACAAACTGCGCCAGTTGCCGGTGCGTTTGTCGCGACGTCCTGATTGAGCCCGCGCCGCCAGGTCACATTTGTTGCTGTCGGTGCGGCTGCCGCAGCCGTCCACTATTCGGTTGCAATTGCGCTGCTCACCGTGCGCGAGGCAACGCCACAACTCGCCAACTTTGCCGGTTGGTTATTGGCCTTCACGGTGAGTTACGCCGGGCAGGCGCTCCTGACCTTCGGCCAGCAGCGGCTTGCCTGGCGCACGTTCTGGCGTTTTCTGGCAACCGCGGTAAGTGCTTTTGCGCTGAACGCCGGCTGCTATGCGGTGCTGCTCGCGAACTCAACCGCCGATCCGCGACTGTTGCTCGTGATTGCAATTCTGATTGCGGCGACGTACACGTATTTCCTGTCTCAGAGCTGGGCGTTCGGTGCGCGCGTTCAGTGCCCTTAAGTTGGCAGGTCGGCCGAATTCCGGCACAACTTAATGGCCGCGCCTTCACGTCGCCGAGTCAGCGTCTGCGCCGATGACTTCGGACGCAATGAGTCGGCCTGCCGCGCTGCGATAGAGCTCGCCGCCACCGGCGCCATCAGCGCAACAAGCGTCCTCGTTGACGGCCCTGCCGTGCGCGGATTCGCCTCCGGCCTGCGCGAGCTGGACGGGCACTTCGCGCTCGGTTTGCACTTGAACCTAACAGAATCCTGGGGTGACGATGGCGTTGTGTGCGCGCCGCGACGCCCTTTTGCCGCCTGGGTGCTAGCGGGCATCGCCCGTGTGGCGCTGCCCGTCGGTGCCGTGCGGCAGGAAATTCGCCGTCAGATCGATGTGTTTGGTGCGTTGTTTCAGCGCCTTCCGGACTTCGTCGATGGTCATGAACATGTGCATCAACTTCCCGGCATCCGCGAGCTGTTGCTCGAGGAGATTGCAGGCCCTGCGCCGCGGATCGGCGTGGTACGCAGTACGGTGCCGCGACGCTGGCGCGGCTTCAAGGCCGCGCTCATTGGCGCGCTGGGCGCGCGCGAGCTGGAGCGCGCCGCGCTCAACACAGGCTTGCACTGTAATGCGGACTTCGCCGGCGTCTACGATTTCAGCGCGACTGTTTCCTATGAACTACGAATGCGCACTTGGCTCGCGACGCTCGCGGACCGGGGGCTGGTGATGTGCCACCCTGAGGCCGACTCTGGTGCCGAGCTTGCGCGCGTCACGGAGTACAACTGGCTGCGTTCCAATCAGTGGCTCGAGCTCATCGACGCGCAGCACATCGAATTGGCGCCCTTTAGCCGCTCGCGAACGGAGACCCGATGATTCGGATCATGGCGGCCAGGAAATCGCACGAGTCGGCTTTTCCTCGCTCATTTTTCGCGAGCTACATCCTCATGTGGCTGGCAGCCTGGACGCTTGTTCCGCTTTTAATCCAGGTGCTGCCACCCGGCGACAATCTGGAGCAGCTCGACTGGGTCCGGCAGCTGGCGTTGGGGTATGCCAAACACCCACCGTTGCCGACCTGGACCCTGTGGCTGTTCGGGGAAATATTTCCACGCGGCCTGGAGCTGACCTACGCACTGGGTGCCTTGCAGGTCGCGACAATGCTCGTCTGCGCCTTTTATATCGCACGCGAGCTACTCGATCCCGTTCGCGCCTCGCTGGCAGTGATCCTTTGTACGTTCATCACGTACTACACCTTGAGGATGCATTACTACAATCACAACACGTCGCTTCTGGTCGCCACGTCGGTTGCGGTCGCCGCGCTCGTTTCGGCACTCAAGCGAGATCGCGCACTGAATTGGCTGTTGTTAGGGGTCGCCTGGGGCGCGGGCATGCTCTCAAAGTACCAGATGGCGATTGGCATCGCCTGCAATGTGGGCGCGATCCTGGCGAGCGATCTGTCCTGGTCGCGCCGTGTACGCGCCTGCGCATTGGCGGGTCTCGCCGGATTTTTGTTGTTTCTGCCGCATCTCGTTTGGCTCTTTGCCAATGATTTTCCGCCGCTTCACTACGCCGCGAAGTTCATTGGCGCCCAGCTCACGGCGCCTGCAAGACTCGATCGCATTCTGTCGTTCAGCGCCGATCAGCTATTACGGTTGCTGCCAATGTTCGTGCTGCTCGCAGTGCTGCTCCGGATCGAGCGCAAGACCTCTGCAGCGGTCGACGCGAGCACCGCCGCGACACTTGCGGGACCGCCGCCCAAGGCACTGACTTTTCTGGCTGTTCATGCGCTTGGACCCCTGGCTCTAATCGTGCTGTTTGGGATATTCGGCGCTGATCTCGAGATGCATTGGGGAACTGCCTACCTGTGGGCCATGCCGCTGTGGCTGCTCGCCAGGGGCAATCCGTCGCGACTCGCGAAACTACCGCCGAGACTGGTGCTGGCAATTGCAAGTGCGTTGCAATTGGTAATGCTTATAGGCTACGTGATTGACGAGAGCAGGACTTGAGCCGGGCCTGCGCGGTTCAGAATCTCCCAGTGAATCTATCCTTCGCGCCGGCCTCCGCCTGACACCTGTGGCCAAGAAAACTGCGCCCGGCGCTACGGGTATTTCTTGTCGACCACGCCGCGCACCAGGTTGGTGTCGTACACCAGCACCACCGATGCGATGTGTCCGGTCTGCGGATCGAAGTTGAAGACGTCGGCGCAGTCGAACGATACGCGCGAGCCGTCCTTCAGAGCCCAGTCGTAGTTGTAGTACGCGACCGACCGCAAATGTCCCTCGGCGCTGACCAGCACGTCGTGCACGGTGAGCCTGGAGTTGCCGGATGCGCTCGCGACCTTGTGGACGAAGTCGCGCACCGGCACGCGACCGAGAAACGGCGACTGCACCCAGCCGTCCGCGGTGAACAGCGCGGACGCCTTGTCGGCGTCGCCCGCTTCCAGGGCCAGTAGATATTTCCGTACCGCTTTTTGCATGTGTATCTCCCTAGCGCGCAGCGCTGCGCGCATCCAGCGATGCCCGCGGCGCGCCGCGCGCGGCCAGGATCAGCAGCCCGGCGAAGATGCCCAGGTTCTTGATGAAGTTCTGCAGCTCATGCTGCGTACTGCCACCGTCGTAGACGTTCCAGAAGTCATGCATGTAGACGTTGATTACCAGGGTGAGACCCGCCATCAGCAGCGCTGCCCACTGGGTCCGCCAGCCCGCAATCAGCGCGAGCCCGCCGCCGACTTCCAGCACGATGGTCAGAACTAACAACGGCTCGGTCAAGGGCACTTGGTGCTTGCTCATGTAGGCCAGCATGCCGGCATAGCCGGTGATTTTCATCAGCCCGGGTACCAGGAAATACAGTCCCAGCAGCACCCGGCCGAGCACGTCCAGCGGCAGACTCAAAGCTTTCATGGCGTTCCCCTTGTTAGGTTGCCGCCGTCAGGCGGTCGTCTGAGCCTCAGAAGCTGAACGTGGCGCGACCGTAGATGTAGCGACCGCCGCGTCCGAACGGCGCGTAATTCGAAAATGGCGCGTTGCCAGTCGTGTTGAGCGACGCGGGCAGCGGATCGGGATACTCATCGGCAAGGTTCTCGACGCCGAGCGCGACCCGGATGTGGTCGGTGGCATCGACCCTGCCTTCGAGGTCAATCACTGTCTTGGCGGTCAGCACGAAGTCGTTAGCAGCCGTGGTGCCGGGCGACAGTGCATCGCCATAGCGCGTCGCGCGCAGCGTCGCGCCCCAGCGATTGAGCTTCCAGTTCATGTTGACGCTCAACTTGCTCTTCGGATTGCCTTCCTCGAAAGTCAGCACGTTGACGCGATCGAAGAGAATCGGCGCCGGGTTCAGCGCCGCGAGCTGTGCGGTGCGCGGGGTGCGCGTGACATCAGTGTTGTTGAAGTTGGCGGCCAGCGTCAGGTCGAACTTGCCCGCGTGCTCGGTGTTCAACGGCCAGTTGGCCACGATGTCGACGCCCTTGGTGACGGTGTCGACGCCGTTGATGAAGAAGCGCCCACCGCCGATGCCGATGAAACCCTGCGCGGTCAGGTAGGCACGCACGTTGGCGGCCGTGAGGTTTTCGGACAGCACGATGCGATTGTCGATATTGATCCGGTACGCATCGACGGTGATGTTGATGCGATCGAACCGCAGCACCGCACCTAACGAGAAGTTGACCGACTTCTCCGCATCGAGTGGCTTGGCGCCGAGCGCCACCGCCACCGGATCGGCCGGCGGGAAGGTGGTGATATCAAACGGCACGCCGTTGATGAAATTGGTCGAGGTCGCGGTATAGAACTGCTGCTGCGGCGACGGCGCACGAAAGCCGGTTTGTGCCGAGGCGCGCAGTGCAAAGTCATCGTTGAAGTCGAAGCGCCCGGCGAGCTTGCCGGACACATTGCTGCCGAAGTCCGAGTAGTTCTCGGCGCGCACGGCCACCGAGCCCAGGAACTTCTCGGTGAGATTGGCCTCGAGATCCAGATACGCGCCGACCGCGTTGCGGCTCTTGTCGAGAACGTTCGAGGGCCGGAAGCCCGGGAAGACCTGCGATCCGGACGCGGTGGGCGTGCCGTTCGCGAGCAACGCACCACCGTTGCGATAGGAGTCCGGTTCGCCGGCAAATATTGCATAGCCTTCACGGCGTGCTTCCAGGCCGACCGCTACGTTGAGCGGCGAGGCGAACGATGAAATCGCTACCTGGCGTACCGCCGACAGGTTGAGCGTCAGCTGGTCATATTCGAAACCGCCGGCATCGAACACGGTCTTGCTGGCCGCGCCGAGTGAGCGGTTGAGCGTGTTCTTGATGGTGAAGGCCATCTTGTTCTTGCCGTACACCAACGAGGTGTCGTAGCTCCAGTTGCCCGACTCCCACTTCGCACCGCCGGCGATGCTCATATCGTCCACTTCGGGTGCGATCAGCGGCAGGAAGCCGTTTGGATAGATGGCGAGCACGTTGCGATCATCCAGCGCGCGGCGATAAAAGCCGGCCGACAGCGCGTCACGATTCTGGTAGCTTGCCCAGCCATAAAGCTCCACGCCATTGGCGAGCTTGTTGCCCGCGTTAGCAAAGAACGTGGCCTGCTGCATGTCGGGTTCGCCATACCAGGAATTGAAGCGATTGACGGTCGTCTCACGCGGATCGAAAGCGCCGTTGACCAGCGGGTACTGCTGGCGGAAATCGTAGCCGCCGCGTTCGGTGCGTTGCTGATCCTTGTATTCCAGCGCCACGGTCAAGAAGCCGTTCTCGCCGAGTGCAAAACCCTTCCACAGTGAGGCGGTCATCGACTCACCGTCCGAGGCACTTTGCTTGGCGATGGCGGGGACAGTCCAGTTCGCGTTCGACGGCGCTGCGCCGGAAATCGTCTCGAAGTCGGTGTGGCGCGCGCCATAGCTCAGGCTCAGCTCACCGCCGTCGCGATCTTCACGCAGGCGCAGGTTGAGCACGCCGGCAATGGCATCCGAGCCGTATTGCGCCGAGGCGCCGTCGCGCAGCACTTCGATCGACTTGATGATGGCGGTTGGAATGGTGTTGAGATCGACCGCCGCCGCGCCACGGCCAATGGTGCCGTTGACGTTGACCAGAGACGCCGAATGCCGGCGCTTCGAATTCACCAGCACCAGGGCCTGATCGGGCGCGAGTCCGCGCAGCGTGGCCGGACGGATCGTGTCGGTGCCATCCGCGAGACCGGGCCGCGGAAAATTGAAGGACGGCAGGGCGACCGACAGGGCCTGGTTGACCTCGGTCACGCCAACGTTTTTCAGGCTCTCGGCGGACACGACGTCGACCGGTGCCACGGTGTCCAGCGCCGAGCGATTGGCGACGCGGGTACCAGTGATGACGACCTGTTCGAGTTCATCGGCGTCCTGAGCCATGGCAGGCAGGGCGGCGGTGAAGCTGCCTACAGCGCTCGCGGCAACCACAATCAGCAGACGTGTTTGATGGTTCATTGCAGGGTCCCCCGGACAAATTCGTTGTTCTAAATCTTGGCTCTGAGCCAAGTTACTCCATGGTACCAGTTCGTTTCAAGGATCGAAGCAGCGCCGCCCCTTAGGACGCAATCCCACTGTTGTACGGGCGCCTGGGCTTCATCGAACTGCAATGTCGGCGGCATACATTCGTTTGCACCGCAATCCTGCAGGTCTTTGCCAAAACTTCGAACTAGGAAACACTCATGAACAAGCTGGTTATTTCAACAGCATTGCTGGCTGCCGGCATCGCTCTGGCGGTGCCCGTGATCGCAGAGTCCGAGCATGACGATGACGACAATACCCTGACGCTCGCGGTCTTTGGCGACGCGCCGTACGGGTGCAAATCCGGTGAATGCCCGGCCGGTTATTTGCCCGACACACCGAATGGGCCAAATCCCGGTGACCTGCGTCAGATCGAAGCGGCACCTGACTTCATCAAGGCGGTGAACAGCGACCAGAAAGTGCGCCTCGTTATTCATACCGGCGACATTCACTCGGGCAGCACCTACTGCACGCTGGCCTACAACCAGACGGTCTTCAATCTGTGGACGGAGTTCAAGGATCCGCTCGTTTATACCCCGGGCGATAACGAGTGGGCGGATTGCCAGAAGTCGGGCGAGGGCGGTGGTCTGAAATTCACGGCAGGTGATCGGACCGGAGAGTATGTGGACTATGCGGCGGGTCATCCGGTGGCGAACCTCGCGCTGGTGCGGTCCATTTTCTTTCCGGAGGCCGGCGTAACGCTTGGCGGCCGCCAGAAGCGCGTGATCTCGCAGGCCGAAGCCTTCGATCCGGCGCATCCCGCGGATGGTGAGTACGTCGAGAACGTGATGTGGGAACAATCCAAGGTTGTGTTTGTAACCGTCAACATTCCCGGCGGATCTAACAACGGTGATGACACCTGGAACACCGGAGCGTTCGGTAGTGCTTTTGGCGCCACCGGGAACACGAAGTCAGGGCCCCAGATCCAGGAAATAGCGCAGCGCACCGCGGCGGATCTGCGCTGGCTGGAGGCTGCGTTTGCCAAGGCCAAGGCTCGCGGCGCGAAAGGCGTGGTCATCGTCGAGCAGGCCGACATGTGGGACCTCGATGGCAAACCGAGAACCCATATCGCCAAGTATTTACCGTTCGTCCGCAAGATTGCCGCGCTGACCAGCGACTTCAGTGGCTCGGTGCTGCTGATCAACGGCGATTCGCACAGCTACCGCTCGGATAATCCGCTGCAAAATGACGCGCCTTGCGTGATCGAGACAGGTGTCGGCACGGCGACCGCGGCCTGCACGGACGATGCTTTTGACAACCAGGATTTTGTGGGCAGCGTGCCTAACTTCCATCGCCTGGTCGTGCATGGCAGCACGTTTCCGCTGCAGTACACGCGGCTGACCGTTAATCGCCGCGCTAACTATGCGGCCACAGCCACGACGTTTGGGCCGTTCAGCTGGGAACGCGCGATTCCCTGAGTGCCGGTCCGGCAACAGCTGCGCCACGCAAACTGGCGTATCAGGTCTGAAACACAGACCCCGCTGCGGCGGGGTTTCTTTTGGGCGCCAGGCTTTTGAGCAGCGGCTGTTAGATGTGTTAGTTTGTTTTTTACTATGCCGCTACGTACGCTCATACCGGTACTGCTCGGGCTGATTCCCACCCGCGTGTTGTGCGCTGGCACCGAGAGCATCGAGTTCGTGACCGAGCACTTGCCCGAGATCGCGATGGATAATCGCTACGCGAGCCTGCCTCTGTGGGCTCCCCTGGGCCCCAATGTCACTGTGAGCTACTCGCGCCTGCGCTCGGGTGAGCTGTCGCTCAAGGGGCCCGCATTGTCGGTCGGTTTCAACCGCCGCGTCGCTGAGGCCTGGACCTTAGGCGTCTTTGGGTTTTTTGACGACCTGCGCTTCTCGGGCGGCCCCGACCAGCGCCCGCTGGACGTGTCGTTCGCGCCGGCCGTGTCGCTGCCGCTGCCGGCCGCCGCGGAGTTCACGAATCTGACCGGTACCGCGCGCCACGTCGGCCTGGGGTTCGCGCTGCGCCGTGAGTCGGACCGTTGGTTGTTAGGTAAGCATCAATGGACCGCCGGCCTGCTGTGGCAGCAGCTGGCGCTGCGTGATTACCGGGTTGGCTATCGCGTGTTGAGCGGAGCCAGCGCCGGCGCGATCGGCAGCCTCGACTACAGCGCGACTTACTCGCACTTCGCGCCGTTTGCGGGCATCGCCTGGCCGCGCGAGCATGGCGCGTGGGCCTTCACGCCGCATGCGCAGATCGCCATGCCGCTGCCGCGGCGCGGCGTGGTCGGCCGGATCACCGGTCCTGGTTTTGATGTTCGCGGCGATGCGGCCAGCGGCGGCAACGGCAAGCATTTCGGCGATCCGTCACTCACCCTGGGCTTTGATGTCAGCTACCAACCCTGGCATCTCACGGTGGATGTCGGGACCACGGTCACGCAATACCTGCTCGAACCGCTGACGCACGAAGGCGTCAACCAGACCTGGCTGATCTCACTGCGCTGGGCTGACTGAATCTACGCACGACGCCGGCTGCTAGCCGCCCCGGATAGATCCTTCGATGGCTGCAGCCGCAGCGGATGGACTGGCGGCGCTGTCTGTGCCAGCTCCGGCCGCCGCGTCGTCGCCGCCAAACTGTCCCGCCGGGCGATCGGATTTCAGCGCCGATTCCTCCGCCTGCTTGGTCATCAGGATCAGGCTGATGCGCCGGTTGATGGGGTTGCGCGGATTGTTCGGGTCGAACAGCACTGAGGAGGACATGCCGACGACGCGCGCGACCTTGGCATTGTCGAGCCCGCTGCCCTCCAGCGCGCGGCGCGCCGCGTTAGCACGATCGGCCGACAGGTCCCAGTTGCTGTAGCCGTTCCTCGCGCCGTAGGGCGTGGTGTCGGTGTGCCCGGTCAGGCTCAGCTTGTTAGGCACCGCATTCAGGTAGCCGACCAGTTCCTGGAGGATTTCCTTTGTGTAGATCTTCAGCTGCGAGCCGCCGAGATCGAACATCGGCCGGTTCTGCGCATCGACGATCTGGATGCGCAGACCCTCGGGCGTGATGTCGATCAGCAACTGGTCCTTGAAGGCCTTGAGCTTGACGTTGTTTTCCATGGCCTGGCGTAGCTGCTCGGCCAGTTTCTCCAGCTGAACGCGCTCGGCGGCCGCGGCGATTTTCTTGGCCTCTTCGATCGCATCCAGCCTGGGAGGCGGTGGCGCCGCGCCCAGCACGGCCTGCTGCGGCGTGGAGCGGGGCGCATCCATGCCACCCATCATGTTGATCACCGCGGTGCTGGCGCCGCCGGGGCCCGCCTGGCCGGGCGCGGCCTTGACGCTCCTGCCCTGTTCCATGCTCGGGTTCTTGAAGTAATCGAACATGGCGGCGCGTTGTTCCTTGGACACACTGGTCACCAGCCACATGACCAGGAAGAACGCCATCATCGCGGTCACGAAATCGGCGTACGCCACTTTCCACGCGCCGCCGTGGTGCGCACCAGCGACTTTCTTGACGCGCTTGACCATGATGATCGGGCGCGCGTCTTTTCCGCCCTTTGCTGGTGCCGCAGGTTCCATGTCAGGCGCTTGCTGTTAGGCCTTTCCAGAGGTCTTGAGCGATTTTTCCAGGTCGCGGAACGCCGGCCGGACGTCGCTGACCAGCAACTTGCGCGCGAACTCCACCGCGACCTGGGGCGGGTAGCCACGGACGCTGGCGATCAGGGCCATCTTGACGATCTCGAACACCTTGCCTTCTTCGTGCGCGCGATGTTCCATCGCCGTGGCCAGCGGGCCCACCAGGCCATACGCGACCAGGATGCCGAGGAAGGTGCCGACCAGCGCCGAGCCGACCTTGTGGCCGATGGTGGCCGTGTCCGCGCCTTCGAGCGCCGCCATCGTGTTGACGATACCTAACACCGCGGCCACGATGCCGAAGCCGGGCAGGGCATCCGCCACCTGCTGTACCGCGTGCGCCGGTTGCCCCACTTCCTTGTGGTGGGTCTCGAGTTCGAACTCCAGCAGGCTCTCGAGTTCATGCGACTCGAGATTGCCGCCGACCATCAGGCGCAGGCAGTCGGTCATGAACTCCATCAGGTGATGATCGTTAAGAATATTCGGATACTTCTTGAAGATCTCGCTCTTGTTAGGTTCCTCGATGTCGCCTTCGATCGACAGCAGGCCGCCCTTGCGCGCCTTGATCAGGATGTCGAATACGCACTTGAGCACATCGATGTATTCGCCCTTGCCATAGCGCGGCTTCTTGAACAGCGCCAGGGCGCCGGAAAAGGAAGACTTGACCACCTTCAGGGGATTGCTGGTCAGGAACGCGCCGAAAGCGGCACCGATGATGATCAGCACTTCGGTCGGATGCCACAGCAGCAACAGACTGCCGCCGGACAACAGGAAGCCTGTCGCCACGCATCCGAATACGACTATCGTGCCAATGAACTGCAACATCTCGATCTCCGGGGTCATGGTCCGACGCATCCAGCGTATCGGCCTCGCCGGCGCAGACTTGATGCACTTGCGCAGGGCCTGTAAATGCCGTCGCAATCCCGCGGACGCCAGGCGCCACCGATGAGAACTGGTTCACAGATCCCGGCGAGCTAACTGCGGCCTCATCACGGTCAACTTGACGCAATGCGGGCTACCTTTCGAGGCTGTGATTAGTGTGTTCAAAGTCGGTGCTTTGGCGCGGATCTGCCTTGGGATCGGGGCCCTGGCGGTGGCGCTGGTGTTAGGCACGGAGACGCTGGTCGACGCTTTGCCGGTTGGCGCTTTATCGCATGGCAGCAAACTGCTGCTGAAAGCCCTGCTGGTTGGCCTCGCAGGCTTTGCTACGGCGCGTCTGCTGTTGCGCCCGGTGCTGAAGAAAAAAGACCCTGCGATCGATATTTCCGAACCCGTGCGCAGTGCCTACGACGTGCTCTCCGAAGGCGTGGTGGTGCTCGATATCGAGGGCCAGATCCTGTTTGCCAACGAGGCCTTTCACCGGCTGCTGGGTGCCGATGCCCGGCCGCTGGGCCAGCGCCTGGAGCAGGTGTTGCGGCTGGATGCGACGCGCCTCGCGGATCCGCTGCGGCCGCTGCCGTGGGCCACGTCACTGCTGGAACAGGCAGCGGTGTTAGGCGACCGGGTCGATCTGCTGAACGGTGGCGCCGAAAACCGCACCATGGTGGTCAGTTGCACGCCGCTGCTGGATGATACGGGTGCGATGCGCGGCTCCCTGGTGGTGTTCGTGGATCGCACCGAAGTGGAACGCACCAATGTCGATTTGTCGCAGGCGCTGACGAAACTCAAGGAGTCGAGCGCGCAGATCGAGCAGCAGAATGACGAACTGCGCCGCCTCGCAACGACCGACTCCCTGTCCGGTGCGCTCAATCGGCGTGCGTTCTTCGAACGTGCGAATGCCGTTTGCGAGAGCGATCGCAAGGCCGGCCAGCCGGTCTCGGTGTTGCTGGTCGATATCGACTTCTTCAAGGCGATCAACGACCAGAACGGCCATCAGGTTGGCGACCGGGCCATTGCCGCAGTCGCGCGCGTGCTGATCAGCACGGTGCGCGCTTCCGACATGGTCTGCCGCTACGGTGGCGAGGAGTTCTGTGTGCTGCTGCACGGCACCTCGCCGGCGATGGCCTGCGCGACCGCCGAGCGCATCCGCGCGCGAATCGAAGCCGAGTGCGGCATCGGACTCAAGAAGGAACGCATCCTGCGGATCACCGCCTCGTTAGGCGTTGCCAGTTTCGATGCGCGCAGCACCAACGTCGAGAGCCTGATCGCCGGCGCCGACAAGGCGCTGTACCGCGCCAAGCGCGAGGGCCGCAACCGGGTCTGCCTGTTTGAGACCGCGCTGGACGATACCGGGTCGTGCCGGGTGAGTATCAGCGCGTCCTAGAGCCGGGGCGTCGCGGTGGTGGCGGCCAGCCAGCCGATACCTAACGTGACGGCGATCGCGACCAGTTGCTGGGTACGCGTCCAGCTCGAGATGCTGCCGTCCATGGCCGAGACGCCGATCGCGGTCACGATGAACCAGATGCCGGTCTGGATGGCCACCGAACTCACGCCCAGCCCGTGCATGAAACGCACCGCCAGCACGTAGCAGGACAGTCCGCCGACGAAGGACAGGATGGCCGCCAGCCCCATGCGCCAGTCCAGCAGGCCCCCGGGCCACGAACGGGCGGCAAACATGAAGCCGCGGGCGTCCAGGACCCCGGACAAACCCGTCAGAATCACCAGCATTGCGAGGTTGGCAGGGTTTTTCATGGGCCCGAAGTTTAGCGCGCCTATCCGCTATAATTCGCGCCCCTTTGCGAAAGTGGCGGAACTGGTAGACGCACTGGATTTAGGTTCCAGCGGGGTAACCCGTGAGAGTTCGAGTCTCTCCTTTCGCACCAGTCGGCCACCCAGACGCAGAATTTTGAGGATCGATGACCATGCAAGTATCGCTGAGCACCACCCAGGGGCTGGAACGACGTCTGGAGGTGCAAGTGCCGCCCGACGCTTTTCTGGGCGCCATCGAATCCCGGCTGCGGGACATCGCCCGCAATGCGCGGCTCAAGGGTTTTCGCCCGGGCAAGGCGCCGCTGCCGGTGGTGCGCGCCCAGTTCGGGCCGCAGGTGCGCGAGGAAGTCCTCGGTGAGCTGATGCAGTCGAGTTTTTCCGAGGCTGTTAGCCAGCAGCAACTGCGGCCGGCCACCAACCCGCGCATCGACAACGTGGTGGCGGCGAACGAGACCGGGCTCAGCTTCGTGGCGACCTTCGAGGTGCTGCCGGAGGTCAGGATCAAGCCGCTCGAGCAGATCGTGGTTGAGAAGCCCGAGGCCGAGATCACCGACGCGGATCTCGAAGCGATGATCGATTCGATGCGGCGCCAGCAGCCGGTATTCACGCTCATCGAGCGCGCCGCCGAGCCTAACGACCGCGTGACCGTGGATTTTGTCGGCACGCTGGACGGCGTCGCCTTCGAGGGCGGCAGCGGCACCGACATTCCGTTCGTGGTCGGCGCGGGCCGCATGCTGGCCGCGTTCGAAGAGGGCGTGAAGGGCCTCAAGGCCGGCGAAAGCCGCAACACCGAGGTGCCGTTTCCGGCCGATTACGGCAGCGCCAATCTCGCCGGCAAGACCGCGCAATTTGCCATCACCGTCAAGAAGGTCGAGGCGCAGTCGCTGCCCGAAGTGAACGACGAGTTTGTTAGCTTGTTCGGCGTGAAGGAGGGCGGTGTCGAGGCGTTTCGCAAGGAAGTTCGCGCCAGCATGGAGCGCGAGATGGAACAGGCGGTGCGCACCCAGCTGCGCCGGCAGGTCATGGACGCGCTGTATCGGGAGAACGCGCTCGAGTTGCCGCGCAGCCTGGTGGAAGAGACGATCCAGGAATTGCAGCTGGAAATGGCGCGCCGCATGGGAGTGCGCGAAGCCAGCCAGCTGCCGCCGCGCGATCCCTTCGAGGAGCCGGCGCGCCGGCGCGTTACGCTCGGACTGCTGATGGCGGAACTGATCAAGGCGCAGAATATCCAGCTGGATAGAGCGCGGGTGCAGAGCCAGTTGGCGGAGATCGTCGCGGCCTACCCAAATGCTGAGGAAATGCGACGCCAGTACTTGCAAAGTCCGGACGCAATGCGTCAGATCGAGAACCAGGTCCGCGAGGATCAGGTCATCGATTGGTTGTTGGGGCAGGTGAAGCAAGTCGCCAAGGCCTCAAGTTTCAAGGAACTCACCCGATTTGGGTCAGAAGCGAGCACGCCATGAATGAAAAAGCCCTGAATTTAGTCCCGATCGTCGTCGAGCAGACTGCCCGCGGCGAACGTTCCTATGACATCTACTCGCGGCTGCTGAAGGAGCGCGTCATTTTTGTCGTCGGTCCGGTCGAGGACTACATGGCGAACCTGATCGTCGCGCAGCTGCTGTTTCTCGAGTCCGAGAACTCGGAAAAAGACATTTCGCTCTATATCAACTCTCCCGGCGGCGTGGTGAGTTCGGGGCTCGCGATCTACGACACCATGCAGTTCATCAAGCCCGATGTCAGCACCATCTGCATCGGCATGGCGGCCTCGATGGGCGCCGTGTTGTTAGCCGGCGGCGCCAAGGGCAAGCGTTTCATGCTGCCGCACTCGCGCGCCATGATTCACCAGCCGCACGGCGGTTTCCAGGGCCAGGCTACCGACATCAACATCCAGGCCCGCGAGATGCTCGGCACCCGCGAGCGCCTGAATCGTATCCTGTCGGTGCACACCGGGCAGCCGCTGGAGAAGATCCAGCTGGACACCGAGCGCGATAACTTCATGAGCGTTCAGGAAGCGATCGGTTACGGCCTGGTGGACACCGAACTCCAGAAACGGGCCAATATGTTGCCTGTTCCGGCCGCGACTTGAGGTTATGGGACTTTGGTCACGTATTCGCTTTCAGGACAAAGACTTACGGCCGATTCATACCTTTGAACCTGACTTGCACAACGTGATATAAAACAGACATGACAGACGATACCCGCGGTCGACAGGACGACGGCAAGCTGCTGTATTGCTCCTTTTGCGGCAAGAGCCAGCATGAGGTGCGCAAGCTGATCGCCGGCCCCTCGGTGTTTGTCTGCGACGAGTGCGTCGAGCTCTGCAACGACATCATCCGCGAAGAACTCGAGGATCGGGCCGAGCGCGCCCGGGACAAGCTTCCCAAACCCTCTGAAATCAAGAAGGTCCTGGACGATTTCGTCATTGGCCAGGAACGCGCCAAGAAGACCCTGTCGGTCGCAGTGTACAACCACTACAAGCGGCTGCAGACCCGTACCGGCACGGCGCCGAAACCGAAAGACGATGTCGAAATCGCCAAGAGCAATATTCTTCTCATCGGTCCGACCGGTTGCGGCAAGACCCTGTTAGCGGAAACGCTGGCGCGGCTGCTCAACGTGCCGTTTACGATCGCCGATGCGACCACGCTGACCGAAGCGGGCTATGTGGGCGAAGACGTCGAAAACATCATCCAGAAGCTCTTGCAGAAGTGCGACTACGACGTCGAGAAGGCCCAGACCGGCATCGTCTACATCGACGAAATCGACAAGATTTCCCGCAAGTCGGATAACCCGTCCATCACCCGCGACGTGTCGGGCGAAGGCGTGCAGCAGGCGCTGCTCAAGCTGATCGAGGGCACGGTGGCCTCGGTGCCTCCGCAGGGCGGCCGCAAGCACCCGCAGCAGGAATTCCTGCAGGTTGATACCTCGAACATCCTGTTCATCTGCGGTGGCGCGTTCTCGGGCCTCGAGAAGGTCATCCTCAACCGCACGCAGAAGGGCGGCATCGGCTTCACCTCGGAAATCCGCGAGCACAACTCCCGGCCGCACGGCGCGGACGTGTTCCATGACGTCGAGCCCGAGGACCTGATCAAGTACGGCCTGATCCCCGAATTTGTCGGCCGCCTGCCGGTGGTCGCGACGCTCGAGGAGCTGGACGAGCGTGCGCTGATCTCGATCCTGGTCGAGCCGAAAAACGCCCTGACCAAGCAATATCGCCGCCTGTTTGACATGGAAGGCGTGGACCTCGAATTCCGCGAAGACGCATTGCGGGCGGTGGCTCGCAAGGCCATGGCACGCTATTCCGGCGCGCGCGGCCTGCGCACCATCCTTGAAAACATCCTGCTCGAGACCATGTACGAACTCCCCGGCCTGCACAGCGTGCAGAAAGTGGTGGTCGATGAGACGGTCATCGAAGGGCACAGCAAGCCCTACGTCGTCTACCGCTCCGACGCCGGCAGCGAAAGCACGCCGCCGCCGCGCAAACTGGTGGGCGGAGCAGGCTAGAGTTCCCGCGTGCGGCAGGATCTTGCCGCGCTTTATCCGCACCGCGTCCTTAACAGTATCCAGACCTTGAAACAGGTCGCATGCGTCCCCATCGCGGCAGTTAGACTATAACTTGGCCAATCGAGGGCGCCCCTTTGTCAGAATCTGCATCGAATCCGGGACTCAAAGTAACCGCGGTTGAAAACCTGCCGGTGCTGCCACTACGCGATGTCGTTGTGTATCCGCACATGGTAATTCCGCTGTTTGTGGGCCGCGAAAAGTCCATCCAGGCGCTGGATGCGGCGGTCAAGGCGGACAAGCGCATCCTGCTGATCGCCCAGAAGCAGGCCGATGTCGACGACCCGAAAGCCGAGGATCTGTATTCGGTCGGCACGCTGGCGACGATCCTGCAGCTGCTGAAACTGCCCGACGGCACCGTCAAGGTGCTGGTCGAGGGCGTGGATCGCGCGCAGATCAATGCGCTGCACCCGGGTACATTCTTCACCGGCGACGCCACGGTGCTCGCGGATACCGAACAATACGACGAACGCGAAATCGAGGTGCTGACGCGCTCGGCCATCTCGCAGTTCGAGCAGTACGTCAAGCTCAACAAGAAGGTTCCGCCCGAGGTGCTGACCGCGCTGCAGGGCATCGAGCAGCCCGGGCGCCTCGCTGACACGATCGCGGCGCACATGGCGATGAAGCTCGGCGAGAAGCAGAAGGTCCTGGAAATCCACGACGTGCGCAAGCGCATCGAGCATGTGCTGGTCGCGATCGAAGCCGAAATGGATGTGCTGCAGATCGAGAAGCGCATCCGCGGCCGCGTCAAATCGCAGATGGAAAAGTCGCAGCGCGAGTACTACCTGAATGAGCAGATGAAGGCCATCCAGAAGGAACTCGGCGACAACGAGGAAGGCGGCAACGAAGTCCAGGAGCTGGAGAAGAAGGTCAAGGCCTCGGGCATGACCAAAGAAGCCCGCGACAAGGCGCAGACCGAGATCAACAAGCTGAAGATGATGTCACCCATGTCCGCGGAAGCGACCGTGGTGCGCAACTACGTCGACTGGCTGGTGAAGGTGCCGTGGAAGAAACGCACCAAGGTTTTGAAAGATATCATCCGCGCCGAGAAGGTGCTGGACGAGGATCACTTCGGCCTCGACAAGGTCAAGGAACGTATCGTCGAGTATCTCGCCGTGCAGCAGCGCGTCGAGAAAATCAAGGGCCCGATCCTGTGCCTCGTCGGTCCGCCG
>JAYUGT010000260.1:0-8113 GCA_043738315.1 Gammaproteobacteria bacterium | reverse complement strand
ATGTACGAAATGGGTGGCAACATCTATGCCTTCGGCAACGGCATCAGCCGCACCGACAGCAAGGCCGACCACGTCCAGGCTTACATACGCGAGCGCTTCCCGCAGCTCAAGCCGCGCCGCATCCTCGACATGGGCTGCAGCGCTGGTTCCGCCAGTGTGCCGTACGCGCTGGCGTTCCCGGACGCCGAAGTGCATGCGATCGATGTCGGTTCAGGCATGTTGCGTTACGCCCATGCCCGCGCCGAAGCCCTCGGCGCGCGGGTGCATTTTCACCAGATGGATTGCGCGTCCACGCACTTCCCGGACGGCCATTTCGACCTGATCGTCTCGCATAACCTGATGCACGAAAGCTCGGATGCCACGCGCCGCGGCATGTTGCGCGAATCGTGGCGCCTGTTGGCTCCGGGCGGCGTGATGGTGCATCAGGACGTGCCGCTGCGCTTTGCCAACCTGAATCCCGTCCAGCAGTTCGATTTCTCCTGGGACACGCTCAACAACAATGAGCCGTACTGGGAGGTCTACGCCACCGCAGATCTCGCGGCGGATATGGCAGTCACCGGCATCCCGGCCGACCACAGCCACGTCGGCAGCCTGCCCAGGAAAGAAGGCTCCCTGCCCTGGTTTGTCGCGACTGCCTGGAAATAACCCGGAATCCTCTGCATGAACGCTGTTACCCAGTCCCGTGGCTACGCGGTCAATCCGCACGTCACCAGCATTATCGACGGCAAAGCCGTGGCGCCCAGATCGGGCGGCGAAGACTTTGTGGTGCTCAATCCGACCACCGAAGAGCCACTGACCAAGCTGCGCGAAGCGGACGCGTCGGAGGTCGATGCCGCGGTGCTGTCGGCGCGGCGCGCGTTCGATCAGGGACCCTGGCCGCGGATGGACATCAACGATCGCAAGGACATCCTCTATTCGATCCGCGATCACCTGCGCAAGAACGCCGAAGAACTCATGTATCTCGAGTCCCTGAATGTCGGCCTGCCGAGCGCCAGCGTGCGCATGCAGGTCGGACGGATGGCGCGCAACTTCGAGTTTTTCGCCGAAGTGGCCAGCACGGTCCATGGCGAAACCTACACGCAGACCAAGGGCTACCTCACCTACGTCACCCGCGAGCCAAAGGGCGTCGCGGGCTGTATCGCGCCGTGGAACGCGCCGCTGGCCCTCGCCTCCATGCGCGTCGCCACCTGCATCCCCTGGGGCAACACCTGCGTCCTCAAGCCGTCCGAATACACGCCGCTGTCGATGCGCCGCATGGTGGAGATCTTCCATGAAGCGGGGCTGCCGCCGGGCGTGGTCAACCTGGTCAATGGCCGCGGCGCCGTCACCGGCAATGCACTTGTTAGCCATCCGGGCATCGACATGGTCGGATTCACCGGCGGTACCGTCACCGGCCGCGCCATCGCGGCAACCGCCGGACGCAATCTCAAGCCGATTGCGCTGGAGCTCGGCGGCAAGTCCGCCAACATCATTCTGGAAACTGCCAACCTCGATCGCGCCCTCGATGGCGCGCTCGCGAGCATCTTTGGCAATAACGGGCAGCAGTGCCTGGCCGGCTCGCGCATCCTGGTCCAGCGCAGTATCTCGGCCCGGTTCATCGAAAAATTCGTCGAACGCGCACGCAACATCCGGATCGGCGATCCGCTCGATCCCAACACCGAGGTCGGGCCGCTGGCGTTCAAGGCCCACCTGGATCGCGTGCTGTCGTATGTCGATGTCGCCAAGGCCGACGGCGGCAAACTGCTGACGGGCGGACGCCGTGCGCCTGGCTTCGCACGCGGATTCTTCATGGAACCGACCGCGGTGCTGGCCACCAACAACGATGCGCGCGTGTGCCAGGAGGAGATCTTCGGGCCGTTCGCGACCTTCCTCGAGTTTGACACTCTGGATGACGCGATCGCGATCGCGAATCGCTCGAATTTCGGCCTCGTCAGCTATGTATGGTCCGACGACCTCACGGCCGCGATGCGCTGTTCGCGCGAAATCCGCGCCGGCACGGTGTGGATCAACACACCGTTGATGCGCGAATTGCGCGCGCCGTTCGGCGGCTTCAAGGAATCCGGCATCGGGCGCGACGGCCCTTTTTCCAGCCTCGACTTCTTCACGGAACTCAAGGCGACCATTATTCCGATCGATCCCGCACCGCTGCCGCAGTTTGGGGTCGCCAAGTAATCTGGAATTGCTAGGCGGCCCGGCGCTTCCTGGCAGCTCCCTTGATGCCGGGGAAACGGTTCGACAGTCCGATAGAACCGCCCTTCATATTCTGGATGAAATTGACCATGACGCCGTTAGGGTCACGCAGGGTCATTTCGCGCGACTCGACGCCGTGCTGAGCTAACGCCAGGGTCGTCGGCGGACACAGGACTTTCAATCTGAGGCGCCGCGCGCCCCGGTGCACCTTGTCGATGTCGGGGGTGTGGAACACCAGGCAGGCCTCACCCGCATTGGCGCGCGCCGGCTGCGACAGGCGGCAACTTCCCTGCCGGGTGCGGGATAGTTCAAACAATCCCACCATGCCCCAGGCGACATCCTCGGATTGCAGGATCACCCAGCGCAACAACCCGGGCCGCACGCCCAGCAGCTTGAAAATCGCAGGCAATTCGCCGCCCGCCTTGCCCTGAACCCAGACATTCATGCCAAGCACACCTTGGTAGAAATCCAGCGAACGCTCGAGGCTTCGCACAAAAATCGCGGTACGTTTGAGGGGCGTCGCGGCAGGTGCTGGTTTTTTCATGGACAGGCCTTTTCAAGTAAAGGAGCAAATCAAGTGCGGACGACTTCCGCCGCTGCCCGTGTTAGGCTTGGATTCAATCTCGATCCGTAAGTCTTGCACTCGAAGCAAACAATGGTAGACGTTGTAGTCTGGTTTTTCATCCTCGGCGTCATCGCCAAGATCGGCAAGTCCGACTTGCGCCTGCCCGAAGCGCTGTATGAATCCCTGTCCATATATCTTCTGCTGGCGATCGGGCTCAAGGGCGGCGCCGAGCTGAGCCGGCAACCCGTCGCGGCGCTGCTGCCCCAGGTTGGCGCGCTGGTGGCATTCGGTTTCGCGGTTCCGCTGGTGCTTTATCCGCTGTTTCGCGCGCTGCGCTTCGACAAAGCCAACAGCGCCTCGCTGGGTGCGCACTACGGATCCGTGAGTGTCGTTACTTTCGCGGTCGTGTCCAGCCAGTTGGCGCGCCTCGCCTTGCCGGTCGAATCCGACGCCGCACTCTGGGTCGCCGTCATGGAGGCGCCCGGATTGATCGCCGGAACTCTTGTGGCTCGCTGGGCCCTCGGCGCCAAGCCGGGGCCGGGCCCGCGGACGCAGCTCCGCTGGACCCAATTGGCGCATGACCTGCTGTTCGGCAAGAGCGTG
Organism: Gammaproteobacteria bacterium; assembly: GCA_043738315.1. Classification (GTDB taxonomy): domain Bacteria; phylum Pseudomonadota; class Gammaproteobacteria; order Steroidobacterales; family Steroidobacteraceae; genus UBA964. The sequence continues at coordinate 4,755 of JAYUGT010000260.1, read as the reverse complement.
CTGCTGCTCGCCGGCGGCTTGCTGATCGGCGCCTTTGCCGGAGATGCGGGCGTGGGCCCGATCAAGGCGGTATTTGTCACGCCGTTCAAGGGCGTGCTGGCCATTTTCCTGCTGGAACTGGGACTGGTGGCCGGCGCGCGCCTGCTGACGCTGCGCGGCGATGCGCTGAAACTGATCCTGATTGGTGTGCTCCTGCCACCGGTTCTCGGCAGCTGCGGCGTGTTGTTAGGCCAGGCGCTGCAGCTCACGGTCGGCGGCATGGCTGTCGTCGGCACCCTCGCAGCGAGCGCGAGCTACATCGCCGCGCCGGTTGCGATGCGCCAGTCCGTACCTGAAGCCGATCCCGCCATTTCCATCACCGTGGCGTTAGGCATAACATTTCCATTTAATCTGGTGCTGGGCATTCCGTTTTACATCTGGCTGGCGCAGCAAGTACATTCCCCATGACAGAAACGTTCCCGAAAAAACTGCTGGTGATCATTACCGAAGCGGCACTGGAAAAACCGCTGACCGATCTCGCGCGCAGCGCCGGCGCGCACGGCCACACGGTTCACGACGTCCGTGGCGCAGGCCAATATGGCGAACGCGAGGGCAGCTGGGAAGCGGACCGCAGCATCGAACTCAAGATCGTCTGCAGCGAGGCGGTCGCCAACCAGATCGCCAGAGAAGCCATGGCGCGTTATGCCGCTAATTTCGGACTGACGATGTTTTTCGCCGACGTGGAAGTGCTGCGGCCTAACAAATACTAGCCCCGCGGCAGTTCGCCGCTCGACAGGAATTCCAGCAGCATCGCAGTCTTGTCAGCCTGGCCGCGTGCGCTGGCGCTGTCCCTGACGATCGCGGAACGGCAGCCCGGCAACAAGCGCGCCGCCTCGCTGACACCGACGCGCAATGGATCCGTGTCGTCCGCCATGACCAGCGTCGGAATCCGCACCAGCGGCAGTCGCTCGCGATCCGGGTGGGCAAAGGCGGCTCGGTACGCGAGATGATAGGTCCGGATCGATTTCAAAACCTCCACGGTCACGTCGTGCAGCGCCTGGGTAGATGGCGGGTCGATGCCGCGCAGGTGCGCGGTGTCCCGCCTGAAATATGGGAAAAACCAGCCCTGGTCGCGGACAAAATGCCAGGCCCAGTGCAGCTGCGTGCCGAAAAAATCCGGCTCCACGGCCGGCGCATAGTTCGCGAGCATGTCGGCCTTTTGCTCGGGCGTGAACATGCCGATGCCATCCAGAACCATCCGCCCGAACCGGTGCGGCTGCTGTATCGCCATTTCCATGACGATATGCGCGCCGGTATGGCTGCCATAGAGATCCGCCTGCGATATGCCCAGCGCGTCCATGACCCGCAGTGACGACTCGGCGTACCAGGCGATATCCGGTGCCGGCACCGAGGGCGGCGCGGAATCACCGTTACCTAACGTGTCGGGTGCGACACAACTGCGATGATCGCCCAGCGCACGCATCAGCGGCACCAGGTTGAGCGAGGAAGCGGGGGACGCGTGCACCATCCAGATGAGCCGACCGTCCTGACGCGGACCGGTGCGACGGAAGTGCACCTGGCCTTCCCGAATGGTAACGAAGCCGCGTTCAATTTGTACCATAGCCCTGTCCTGCCGCATGATCCGCTGGCGACACTTTAGCGCAGGAGCCGGACCCGTGATTGAACTGCATACCGTACCAACCGCAAACGGTTACAAAGTCTCTATCATGCTGGAGGAACTGCACTGGCCTTACGAGGTCGTGCCGTACAGCCTGCAAAAGGGTGAGCACCTCGCGCCTGGCTACCTGAGCCGCAATCCGGTCGGCCGCCTGCCGATGCTTGTCGACACGGACGCGGCGCTGCGCGAACCCCTTTCCGTTTACGGCACGATGGCGATCCTGGTCTATCTCGCGGAAAAGTCGCAGCGCTTTCTGCCGGCGTCCCAGCCAACCCGCGCCCGGGTATTCGAGTGGCTGGGCATTGTTTCCAGCGACATCGCCCCGGCGTTCACCGGCCAGTTCGTGTTCAACATGCTGATGCCCGAGAAGATCCCGGCCGCGATCGCGTTCTACGACAAGCTCGTGGCCCGGTTGTTAGGTCCGATGGAGCTGGCGCTGGGGCGCTCGGAATATCTCTCGGGCCCTGACTACACCATCGCGGACATCATCGCGTATCCGGTCGCGGCCGTTTCCATGAAGCGCCTCCCGGGAAACTTCGACCAGCACCCGCACATCGGCCGCTGGGCGGCGCACGTGGGCGCGCGGCCCGCGGTACAGGCAGGGATGCGCGTGCCCGCCGCCTAGGGCCTGCTAACAGGCCCTAGCCCGGCTTGGCGATGCCGAGGAACGCGGCCGTGACTAACAACGCCCAGATGGTCAGCACCATCGGACGGGTCCTGGCCTGCGTCCGGACGACCAGGTCCTCAAGCTCCGGAGTCGAACCCGTCGTGAAAATCTGTCGCAACGCCGGCAACATTGGCTTGCCGAAAATCCGGATGCCGATGCCGCAGACGATACAGAGCGAATAGACCAGGACCTTGGCGCTGAGCCAGGGCGCCAGCAAATGCCCGGTGCCGCGAAAGCCCTGTACGGCATCCCAGATCAGGCCCGGCACCAGGATGAAACGCCAGGCAAGATCCACCTTGCGGAGCCGCTCGCCTAACATCGTGCCCTGGAAACGGTGCACCGATACGACCAGCGTCAGCCAGCTGAGCGCTACCAGCCAGGTGATTGCAATCCAACCCGGCCGCAGATCAACGGCGCCGACGCGGTCCGCCAGCATGTAGCCGACCGGCAGCATCAGGACCAAGCAGTAGCGCGGAATCATGTCGATCCAGGCGAGGATGCGCAACGCCGTCTGCCGCGCCACGATGCCGAGCTCGCGCTTGCGCAGGAACGTCGCCGAATAAAAAACGCCGATGTCGCCGCCCAGCCAGTAGGCAAACAACAGCAGATGCGCCAGCTTCACGAACACATAGCTATCCATGGGCGACACCCTACCGGAAGTGCTTGATCGGCTACAATCGAATCGCTTCGGCAATCACGGTATGGGCGCGGCCGCCCGGGGGTCCTGAAGATGGCAATGGCAAGAATCAATGCTCACAACATGTATTACGAGGTGTTGGGCCACGGTGATCCGATCCTCTGCATGGGCGGCTGGGGCACCTTCTGCCATGACAACCATCATCACCTCGCGCGCGGCCTGACCGACCGTTACCAGGTCATCTGTTTCGATTATCGCGGCATCTGTGAATCGGATGACGACCTGAGCCTGCCGTCCAACATGAAGTTGCACGCGGGCGATGCCATTGGCCTGCTGGACCATCTTGGACTCAAGAACGTGCATCTCATGGGCCTCGTAGGCATGGGCGCCTGCGTCTGCCAGGAAATTGCGATTCAGCGGCCGGACCTGGCGCGCAGCATGCTCAACATGGGCGCCTGGTGCGGCATGGACGATTTCCTGCGCGACCAGCTGGAGATGTTCCGCTGGATCCATCGCGACTGCGGCTTCCTCGCATTCCAGAAAGCCGTCACGCTGCTGTCGTTCACGCCGGAGTACTACAACGAAAACAAGAGCAAGTTGTTAGGTGAGAAAGGCGGCTGGAAGGAACTGAACGGCCGCCTGACCGCCCATGAACGCCTGATCGACGCATGCGTGGGTTTCGATTCCACCGACCGGCTGGCGCGGATCCGCTGCCCGAGCCTGATCATTCACGCGGGGCTCGACACGGTCACCAGCCCGCGCACCACCATCCCGATCGAGAAGGGCATCCCGGGCGCCAGGGGCATCCTCTGGGAGGACGTCGCCCACGTGGTCGCCGGCAAGGAACAGAAAATCCGCTTTGCCAGCACGCTGTTCGACTGGCTGAAGGCCAACTGATGCCACCGGTCGAGTTCCTGCTGTTTGGCGCCACCCTGGTCGGCGTGGCGCTGTTCCACCGGCATGTGCTGGCCATCGCGGCGGCGGGCCTGGTCGCCATTACGGCCTACAATTTCCTGGTCACCGGTTTCGCCGACGGGCCGGGTCTCGCCGGCCTGTTAGCCCACCTGCAGCACGAGTGGGTGATCCTCGCAAACCTGTTCGGCCTGCTGGTCGGTTTTGCCCTGCTCGCCGACCATTTTGAACTGTCCAAGGTACCCAAAGTACTGCCGAGCTACCTGCCGGATGACTGGCATGGCGGTGTCGCCCTGCTCGCCATCATCTTCGTGCTCTCGGCATTCCTAGATAACATCGCGGGCGCGCTGATCGGCGCGACGATGGCAGCGGGCGTGTTTCGCAACCGCGTGCACATCGGCTACCTGGCCGCCATTGTCGCCGCATCGAATGCCGGCGGCGCCGGCAGCGTGCTCGGCGATACGACAACGACCATGATGTGGATCGATGGCGTGGCGGCCATCGATGTGCTGCACGCGTACGCAGCCGCCGGCGCCGCGTTTTTCATATTTGCCATTCCGGCATCGCTGCAGCAGCACCGCTACTCGCCGATCGTCAAGGAAGGTATCGATGCGCATCGCGTCGACTGGCCGCGCATTGTCATTGTCGCGATGATCCTGCTCGCAGCCATCACGGCTAACGTCGCCGTCAACCGGCTGCCGGCCGCCATCGGCGAGAGCCTGCCGTTCCTGGGCATCGCCGTCTGGCTGGTTCTGCTGCTGACCTCCGGCTGGCGCAAACCCACCTGGAACATCCTGCCAGGCGCCGTCACGGGCAGCCTGTTTCTGTTAGCCCTGGTGCTGTGCGCCTCGCTGATGCCGGTCGAAAAGCTGCCGGCCGCGT
>JAYUGT010000259.1:0-8168 GCA_043738315.1 Gammaproteobacteria bacterium | reverse complement strand
TGCCGGCCCCGTTCTTACAGCTCGACGGCTGTTCCTCTTGCGATCAGAACTCGTAGGTAGCGCGCAAACCGAATGACCGCGGGATCGGCGGTGAAAAGCGGATCGCGTTCTTGGTAGGTGGTACCAGGAACGTGAACACGTCGATGCCGCCCAATGCCGACAGCATGGTCTTGTCGTCCGTCAGGTTTGTGCCGAACACCTCGAGCGTCCATTTGTCAGCGCGCAATCCGACGCGCGCGTTGACATTGATGCGCGAGCCGACCTGGGCGACTTCAGCGAAGTCGGTGTATTTCGAGCCCTGGAACATGTAGTCGGCGCGCGCGTACCACGCCAGGTTGTCATTCAGCGGATGATCGAACTCGCCATTCAGTGTCCACGAGGTCTTCGGAACGACCGGCAGCGGCCGGCCAATCACGCCAGCAAAGCTGCCGTAGATGTTGTTGCAGTCAGCGCAAGCGCCCGCGATCGCGCCGGGCGACGTTCCGTACGACTTGATCTTGGACTTGTTCAGGGAGTAGGTCGCGCCAACCGAGAATTCGCGCGTCACTTTGAACTTGCCCTCGAACTCGACGCCATCCAGATCCACCAAGCCCTGGTTGGTCGTGACGGTCACCAGATTGTTAATGACCGCCAACGGCACCGTGGTGCCCACCTGGCCGTTCTTCCATTTGTCCTTGTAGATCGTCAGTGTGGTGCGCGCACGACCATCGAGCCACGTGGACTTCACACCGACCTCCAGGTTGTCGAGTCGTTCCTCCTCGAACCCGAGTTTCCCGTCTGGAACTTTGGACTGCAGTTCCGCAATTGCGGCCGCGGGCAGCGTGACAAAGCCGGCGTTGAAACCACCGGGGCGGTTGCCACGCGAATACAGGGCGTAAAGGATGGAGTTGGGTGCGTACTGCCAGTCGATCGATACGCGCGGGGAGAAGCTGGTGAACTCGGCGTCCAGCGGCAGTGCGGCAAGACCGGTGGGTGGCAGTCCCGCCTGGGGAACGGCGAGGGCCTGCTGGTGGATCTTGTCCCTCTGATAGCGCGCCTCGGCGCTGACTTTCACGTTATCGGTAATGTCGAAATTGATGGCGCCGAACACGGCCGGCGTCTTGCTCGTCTGTATGGATTTCTGCGCCGTGAACGATGCACCGATCGGCAGAATGCCCACGACCGTACCGCCGCGACTGTAGCCGTCGAAATAATTGAAGCCGAGCATCCATCGCAGCCGCTGCTCCTGCGACGACGTTACGCGGAGTTCCTGGCTCCAGTCGCGCAGCAAGCTCTGCGACAGCAGCAGGGCCTGCATCCAGGGCACACATTTCGCGGTGTTTGGCACCGCCGGATTGGCTGCGCAACCAAACGGAGGCGCCGCGCTGGCAAAGAACGGGTTTACCCGGTCGCGCCCACTGCGGTAGTTCAGATCGAGGATCGTCTGGTATTGATCCGCGTGGGCCGCGGTGATCGACGTCAGCGTGTAGCCACCGCCGAACTCCCAGTCGAGGCGAACGTTGCCTTGCTGCGCTTCGCGGCGCAGGCCGCCCTTGGTCCTGAAGTTCGGGTTAAAGGTGTACCAGCTCGCCGGGCCATTGAAAAGTGCGTTGTAGGTGGCCTGCGGCGAGACGTCGTAGTCACCCGACAAGATATTGGCCGGCAAACGACCCACCGTGGGGATCGTGCCGCAATAGTAGCCATACAGCGAGCGGCCGCCGTTCGGGTTGCCAGCGCTCGGTGTTCCGGCGGGCAATTGCGCGAACGTTGGGCAGGTCCCATCGGCCTGCGGGCGGCCGTTGAAGTTGTCCAGCAGCAGAGCGCCCTGCGCGACGGGGCCATCCGAGTCGACAAACTTGTTTCCGAATGCCTTGATCTTCAGGCTTTCAGACGGTTTCCACACCAGCGTTCCGGAAATTGAGTTGGTCGTCTGCGCACCCAGTTCTTCGCCGGGCACCGCGGCATTGTCGTAGTAGCCGCCGCGCTCGAAGTTTCGAATCGAAATACGGCCTGTCATGGATTTGCCCAAGGGGCCTTCGATCGACAGGTTCGCTTCATGGGAGCCGAAACGCGACCCTTCCAGCGATATCTTGCCGCCGGCCTGGTCACTGGGATCACGCGTGGTGAAGCCGATCGCACCGACGAAAGCAGACCGCCCGAAGTAGGCGCTTTGCGGTCCCTTGAGGATTTCGACTCGCTCTATGTCCGATAGCGGGGGCGGCGCCGCACCCAGCACCGGCGCGCCGTCGACGAACAGCTGTCCACCGGCCGAGAGGCCAAAATTCCGGTCGAGATACAGACCGCGGAACAGCAGAGAATTGACCGTTCGATCGTTGCGGCCCGACGCGCCCTGCTGGTTCGAGAAGTAGAAACTCGGCGTCACCATCATGATGTCTGTTAGCTGTTTGGCGCCGATTGCCTCCAGGTCCTTGCCGGTTATGGCGGTGATCGCCAGCGGCACGACCATCAGGTTTTCTTCGATCTTGCGGGCCGTGACCGTCACTTCTTCGAGTGTCAGCCCGCTTTCCGCTGCGGGTTTATCCTGCGCGGCGGCCGGTAGCGCGAGCGCAACACCGAGCGCGATAAGCGATGTATGGGACAAAAAGCGGGTAGTACGCATGAATCAATCCCCCCAAGTATTCGAATCGTTATAGGCCTGCAGTCCCGATGTTAGGCGGGAATGCCTGCGGGTAAACCCCACTCCGTGGGCCTGTCCGCTCTACAAACAGCGCGTACCGCCCGGGTCCGGGTGTAGCTTTCGCGCCACGCGGCGCCCGGCAGTATTGCCGACGCATCATAGCCGTAATCTGGGCAGCGCTGGCAACCGCCATTTGGGACTAGACCTTTTGGGACTAGACTAGTGGTTTCCATAATCAGGGGATCGACAATGAAAACAAAACTGATACTACCGATCGCTTTGCTGGGTCTCACTGCGATGCAGGCTGCCAGCGCCGCGTGTTCCAGTGCCGACGTCAAGGCCCTCGAGGCGTTGGATCGCGCCTGGGGCGTGGCTTCCGAGGGTGGCGACATGGCGGCACTCGATAAGATTTACACCGACGATTTTCTGGATGTTTCCATGGATGCCGCGGGCCGGGACCGGGCCCAGACGCTGGCGGAGATCGCGGCCGACGCGGCTGCGGCTCGCGGCAAACCGCCGATGGTCAAAACCGTTCCTGATCACTACGCGATTCATTGCACGGCCAATAGCGCCATCATCACGCATCGCAACACGATCACCGGCAGCGGCGAAGACGGCAAGTCGTGGACGCGGTATCGACGCAGCGTGCACGTACTCGAGAAGCGCAAGGGTGCCTGGCAGGTTGTTAGCAATTCAGGCCATCCGCTGGGGGACATGGGCCAGCTTTTTTACATGGAGCAGGACTGGAACGACGCCGACCTGAACAACGATGTGGCCTGGTTTGAACGCAACCTCGCCCATGACTACAGCAGCGTGTCGAGCCGCACGGGCGTCCTGACCGACAAGGCCGAGGATGTCGCGGACGTCCGGTCGCGCAAGGGCAAGTTGACTGCCGCCGTGTTATCGGATGTCGACGTTCGCGTGTCTGGAGACACCGCTGTGGTCACCGGCGTCAACCATATCACCGGCACCGACGACAAGAACCAGGCGTTTGACCGCCGGGTCCGTTTCACCGACACCTTTATCAAGCGCGATGGTCGCTGGCAGGTGTGGGCGACCCAGGGCACGATAATTGCCGACAAGAAGTAACGCAGTTGCTTGTTACGATAGAAACGCGGGCTTCGGCCCGCGTTTTTTTTTGCGATGCAGGAGCGCGTGGCCGCTTAGCGGAGTCGTTCGTCCAGTTGGCTGGTGTCGCCTGGCGTTAGTCGCTAGCCTCTGGCCGGTCATGACCTCAGGCACGAAGAGACGGGTGCGATGGAGCTGCCTGGCGGCGCTGTTGCTCGCCCCGGCCGGCCTGTGCGCGAATGATCCGGGACTACCGGTCCGGTTCTACGCCAACCTCACGCCGGAGGAGCAGAGTTCGATTACGATCAGCCCCGGTTCCGGGCGCGCGGATTTCGAGCTGGAGCGCGCCACGCTGCGATTTTCCTGGCGCGTCTCGTTTAAAGGCCTGACCTCGGCGGCGATTGGCGCTGCGGTGCACGGGCCACAGCGGCCCGGCACGAATGCCGGCGTGCAGGTGGACATGGGCGGCAGGCGCCCGGCATCCAGCCTGCAGGGCTCCGCCGTGCTAACAGATGCGCAGCTGCAGTATTTGTTAGCCGGCCGGATGTATGTGAATATCCGCACGCAGAAATACCCGGCGGGCGAGCTGCGCGGCCAGATCCAGCGGCTGCCGCCGGCCGCGGCGGGCAAGACAGGATGAAGGCCATGCTGACCCTGAGACACCGGTGGAGAAGCGCGGGACTCGCGCTGCTCCTCGCCACTGCGGCGGCGGCGCCGCCGTCGACGGGCGGCCCGCAGACGCTCGCTTATGTGATCGCCAACTTCAACAATGCGGTCTACGAAACACAGTTCATGGATGAGTGCCCGGAGGGCCCCGCGATCGGCAACGACGAAATGTGGTGGCGCGGCCTGTCGCGTGCCGACAAGGACAAGCTGACCGAGAACGGCCTCGTGCAGCCCGTGGACCGGCGTTTTATATCCGTACTGCGGGGACCCAAGGGCGAGGATGTCTGCTGGAATCCGACCGTCGTCAAAGAGCCGCCACTGCGCACGGTGCAGGGCAAGGTGTCGTACGGGTTCAATCTCGACGGCTCGAGCGATGACCGGGCGACGCCTAAGTCCTGCCCGCACCAGAATTTTGTCAGCGAGCGTAGCGCGCCGGGCGTCGACAACCAGATGTATCGTTTGTTAGGTTGTTACTACGGCTGGCGGCACAATGGCGTGCTTGACACCTTCGGCAATGAAGAGCGCCGCAACAGCGGCCGCGGCGTGATCCTGATGGAGATCACCGGCGTCACCGATCCGCGCAATTCGCCGGACGTGCGCGTGGCGTTCTACCGTGCCGCGGACCCGTTCTCGATCGACGCCTCGGGGCGCATCCTGCCGTATGCGAGTTATCGCGTCGACAGCAACGCGGGCAAGCCGCGCTACGGCGCGATGGCGCGCGGCCGTATCGTGGGCGGCGTGCTGACCACCGAGCCGATCGACGCCAAGCTGCCTTTTTATGCTAACAGCGCCTTTGCGGAGATCCAGCTGCGCGACATGCGGCTGGAAATGGACCTGACGGTGAGCCCTGAGGGCAAGGTGCAGGGACTGGTGGGCGGCTATTACGATTTCGACAAGTGGTGGGAATACATGCTCAAGATCGAGTTCCTGATCGCCACCGGCGACTGGAGCTGCCCGGCTCTCTACACGGCTGCGAAGCAGCTGGCCGACGGCTATCCGGACCCGAAGACCGGCGACTGCACCGCGATTTCGTCCGCCTTCAAGATCGATGCCTTGCCCGCATTTGCGATCCACACGACTCCTGTGGAGGCGCGGCGATGATGCCGGCGCGCACCCGGCTGGGCCTGGCCTGCGCGCTGGTGTTAGGCGCGGCGCTGCTGACAGCCTGCAGCCGCAGCGAGCCGCCGACTCGGGGCGGGCCGGTCACGGTGCGCCGCCTGACCGAGGCGCAATATCGCAATGTCATCGCCGATGTGTTCGGCCCGCAGATCGTGGTCGCGGGACGCTTCGATCCCATCGTTCGCACCGAGGGACTGCTCGCGATTGGCGCGAGTCGCGCATCGATCACGCCCTCCGGCGTCGAGCGTTTTGCGGCGCTGGCGCGCGCGATCGCGCAGCAGGTGGTGGCGCCGGGCAATCGCGAATTGCTGATTCCCTGCCGGCCCGCGGCGCCGGGCGCGGCGGATGACGCCTGTGCCACGAAATTCTTCCAGCAGGCCGGCCGGCTGTTGTACCGCCGCGCGATTGCTGCCGACGATCTGGCGGGGCCGGTCATGATCGCACGCACCGCCGCCGTGGCACGCCAGGATTTTTATGCCGGACTGGCCTATGGCCTGCAGGGCATGCTGACATCGCCCGAATTCCTGTTCATCGCGGAAAGCGCCGAGCCTGATCCGGCTGACAAGAACCTGCTGCGGCTGGATGGCTATGCACGCGCCAGTCGCCTGAGCTTCATGCTCTGGAACACCACGCCCGATGCGCTGTTGTTAGATGCCGCCGCGCACGGCGAACTCGCGGATGCGGACGGTGTGGAGAAGCAAGTGGACCGATTGATGGCGTCGCCACGTTTCACCCAGGGCGTGCGCGCGTTTTTTACCGACATGCTGAGCCTGGACGATTTTTCGACGCTGGAGAAAGACTCGCTGATCTACCCGGCCTTCGGTCTGGCGGCGGCCGAGGATTCCCGCGAACAGGTGCTGCGGACCCTGATCGATGAGCTCATCACCCGCGACGGCGACTATCGCGACATATTCACCACCCGCCGCACTTTCATGACTGTGCCGTTAGGGATGGTGTATCGCGTGCCGGCCAGGCGGCCGGGCGGCTGGGCGCCGTTCGAGTTCGACGCGGGCGACCCGCGGGCTGGCATCCAGACCCAGCTGAGTTTTGTTGCATTGCACTCGCATCCGGGCAAGAGCTCGCCCACGCTGCGCGGCAAGGCCATTCGTGAATTGCTGCTGTGCCAGAAAGTCCCGGATCCGCCGGGCAACGTCAATTTTGACCGTTTCAACGACCCCAAATCCCCTAACAAGACCGCGCGCCTGCGGCTCGCGGCCCATGCGACCGACCCGGCCTGTGCCGGCTGTCACAAACTGATGGATCCGATCGGTCTGGCGCTCGAAAACTTCGACGGCGCAGGGCAGATTCGACTGACGGAGAACGGCGAGCGGATCGACGCCAGCGGCCAGTTGAATGGATTCAAGTTTGCGGATGCGCGCGGTCTGGGGCAGGCTATGCGCGAGGATCCGGCCGCAACCTCCTGTGTGGTGCGCCGCGCCTACACCTATGCAGCGGGCCGGCCGATTGACAAGGGCGAACGGGAGTGGATGGCGGATCTGGAGCAGAGTTTCGCCGGCGATGGTTTCCGGCTGCGGCCGCTGCTGCGGCGCATCGCACTCAGCAAGGCACTGCAGTCGATTGCGAAACCGACGCCTGAGCTGAGCGCAGGAGGTCCGACATGAGTTTTCTGATCAAAAAACCAGTGACCCGGCGCGCCGTGCTGCGCGGCGCGATGGGCGGCACGACGCTCGGCGTCGCGCTGCCGTTTCTCGATTGTTTCCTGTCGGACAGCGGCCAGGCGCTGGCATCCGGCGCGCCGTTGCCGGTGCGCTTCGGCACCTGGTTCTGGTCCATGGGTCACACGCCGAATCATGCAATCCATCCGGATGCGAGCAAGCTGGCATTTCTTGAGGAGTGCGCGTCGCTGACGCCGCACACCCAGCACATCAACTATTTCGGCCAGTTCAACTCGCCGCTCGATGGCCGGCCGAATCACGTGCACCACACCGGCTGGGTCAGTTGCCGCACCGGCACGGCGCCGGTCGCGCCCGGCGATATTCCGGCGCCGACCATCGATGTGCTGGTGTCCGATGCGATCGGCGGCAGCACGCGCTTCAAGTCCATCGACATGACCTGCACCGGCAATCCGCGCGACTCGTTCACCGCGCGCAACACCAACAGCCGCAATGCCGGCGAAGTGTCGCCGCTGGCGCTGTACACGCGCCTGTTCGGCGCCAGCGGCGATGCTAACAGCGCGGCCGCGAAGGCGGATCCGGACCTGATGCTGCAGCAAAGCGTGCTGAGCGGCATCGGTGCGGAGCGCCAGCGCTTTGTGCGCCGCCTCGGAGCGGCCGACCGCGCCCGTCTCGATGAATATTTCACCTCGATCCGGCAACTGGAAAACCAGCTGGCCGTGCAGCAGCGCGGCACGCCTGCCGGCGCCGCCTGCGTGCGCCCGGCGGCGCCGAAAGACGGCCCCGTGGGCCTCGAGATCCCGGTCGCGCAGGCCAATCACGACGCCATGAGCCAGTTGCTGGTGATGGCGCTCGCCTGCAACCAGACGCGCGTCTTCAACATGGCGTTCAACAACGCGCTGTCCAGCCTGCGCCGCCCCGGCACGGCCTACACCCATCACACGCTGACGCACGAAGAGGCGGTCGACCAGCAGCTCGGTTACCAGCCGGAGGCGTTCTGGTTCAACTGCCGGGTCATGGAGGCGCTCGCCGGCTTCATCGACAAGTTCACCAAGGTCAAGGAA
>JAYUGT010000258.1:0-8181 GCA_043738315.1 Gammaproteobacteria bacterium | reverse complement strand
CATCAAGGTGGGCCGCAGTGTCGAGCTCGAGTGCCTCGACACGCCCGGTCACACCATGGCGCACGTCTGTTTGTTAGCTCACGGTGACGCGCCGGCGCTGTTTTGCGGCGACACGCTTTTCAATGCCGGCGCCGGCAACTGCCACAATGGCGGCTCGGCGGACGTGCTGTACGAAACCTTCGTCAACCAGCTTGCGCGGCTGCCCGAGGCGACACTCGTGTATCCCGGCCATGAATACTTCGCGCGCAACCTGGCGTTCACGCTCGATCGCGAGCCCGGCAATCGCGATGCCGCCATGACGCTGACGCAGGTCAAGGACGTCGCGGCCGAACGCATGCGCGTCACCACGCTCGGTGACGAGAAGCGCATCAATGCGTTTTTCAGGCTCGCGAATCCGCAGGTCATCGCGCGGCTGCGCGAGCGATTTCCAGAGCTGCCTGAGAAACCGGACGCGCGCACCGTGTTCGTGAAATTGCGGGAGCTGCGCAACAAGTGGTAAGAGCGCCCGGCCTTGCCGCGCTGGCACTCGCGGGAGTTGCCGGGTTCGCTGCGGACACGCCGGTCTTCTACAGGCAGACGGCCGCCATCAACTCCGAGCCGGTCGCTGAATTCGCGGGATTTCAGGGCAAGGTGCTGAGCCGCAACGCCGACACGGGCCGGCTCGCGCTGGAACTGCAGTTACCAGCCGGCTTTCGCGATCACGGCGAGCGCAGGCTCGGTGCCCGCAGCTTTGAAGTCGTGGTGCTGGACGGGCAGCTGCAACTCGGCAAGGAATTGCTGGGGCCGCGGGACTTCGGCTATACGCCGGCGGGCCTGATGCGGCCCAAGCTAACAAGCAGGACTGGCGCGCGTTTGCTGGCGTTTTTTGATCCCGCACCGGCCGATCCGGCAATCCGCACCCGGCTGCGCGACATCGGCGGCTATGTCACGCGCTACGCCGAATCACGCTGGAATCCAGGCTCGCTCAGCCAGTCGGCGGGCTTCGATCTCAAGCTTGAGATCCAGCATCTCAAGAAGGACCCGCTGTCCGGCGCTCGCACCTGGCTTGTCAGGCTGGCGCCGCCGGTCACGATGCCCTTCGAAGTGCATTCGGTCGCCGAGGAAGCCTATGTACTCGCCGGCCGCTTTTCGCAGCCCGAGTGCATGCCGGATGGCATGCGCAACGGCATTTACGAAGCTAACAGCTATTTCTACCGCCCCGGCGGTATCCCGCACAGCGGGCCGGGCGCGGGTCCGATCGAGCCGGCGACATTCCTGATGCGCTCGCCCGCAAACCTGGACGTGACTTTCTATTCGGCCTGTGCGAACGCAGTGGCAACTCAGCGGGTCAGCACCGACGCCACGACGCGCCGCGAAATCACGGAATTCCTGCAGCGCTGGGTACAGCTGCGCAACGAGGGCCGCTGGGACGAGCTCGCGGCGCAGCTCGCGGATGACCCGCGCTTTGCCTGGGTCGAATTCGGGCGCGTGTCGCTGGGTTCACACGCGGTCGCAGTGACCGAACTCGCCAGGGCGCGCAGCCGGCCAGCGCAGACTGTCACCGAGCTCAGCAATATTGTCATTGATCCGTTGACCAGCGAGCTGGCGCTGGCGCGCGGCGGTTTCAAAATCCGGGCAGTCGATCCCACCGTCGCTGTCAGCAGGCCAGGCGGCATCGATCGCGACGGCGTGTTCACCGCGACCGTCATTTTTCGCGAGCGCCGCTGGCAATTCCTGCAGGTTAATTTTTCGCAGGCGAAACCGGAACCCAGGTGATCGGCTTGTGCCCCGGCTGTTGCGCGACCAGCGCCAGCCAGCGCCGCACCGCGGGATAGGGCTTGAGATCATGCCCGCCTTCCTCGGCAACATGCGTGTAGGCATAGAGCGCGATGTCCGCAATCGTATAGGTGTCGTTGACGAAGTATTGCCGCTTCGTCAGATGTCCCTCCATCACATCCAGCGCTGCGCGACCCGTGCTGAGGCGCGCCGGCAATTCAGCGCGGCGCGGCGAATCGGCCGGCGTATGCTTCATGATGAAACGCGGTGTTGCCACATAGGGTTCGTGGCTGTATTGCTCAAAGAACATCCACTGCAGGACCTGCGCGCGCCCGAGCTGCGTGGCGGGTATGAAGCGCGTTCCTTCCGCGAGATACCACAGGATCGCGTTGGATTCGGCGAGGAACGTGCCGTCGTCGAGCTGCAGCGTGGGAATCCGGCCGTTTGGGTTCTTCTCAAGGAATTCCGTAGTGCGCGTGGCGCCATGGAATATATCGAGCTCGGTCCAGTCGAACTTGCGCCCGGTGACGGCTAACAACAAACGGGCCTTGTAGCCGTTGCCGGAATCGAGCGAGTCATACAGGTGCAGCATGTTCAGGGCCTTCTGGGTTGCATCAGGTCAATCCGCATGCCCGCCGGCGTGGTCAGCGACACGAGACGCCCCTCACCTAACACGGTGGATACATTGCCGTGGTCGATGAGACCCAGCGCCTTGGTCCGCGCCAGGATCGGCGCAAGATCCTTGACCAGGTAGCAGATCGACAGCATGCCGCGCGCCGGCGGCTTTGCGCGCGGATACAGATTGCGGCTGGTTGCACCGCCGTATTGCACGAATTCGAGGCGGCCGTAGTGGCTGTCGGGGTTGCCGAGGATGCGCACGTCGAGGCTCGCGCCCTTCGGCAGGCCGACCGCCTTTTCGATCTCGGGACCGACAAAGGTGTTGTGCGAGATCAGCGCCAGGCCCAACGTCGACTGGAAGAAGGTCGTCTCGCGCACGTTGTCCGGCGTGATCACGACGATCTGCGGCGCGACGCCATATTGCTTGTCGCTGACCGGTTCCGGTTTTGACGGGATGTCGACGAACACCAGGTTCACATCGTCCGGCCCGAACATGTGCACTTCCATGAATTCCATGTTCTCGGACTTGAGGTGGCTGGGCGCCGAGCGGAACTTGTAACCCGCCGCTGTTAGCTCGGCGTAGCGCGCGGCTATTTCGCGCACTGAAATATCGACGCTCTTCATCACCAGGTCGGTCGGCGCAGCGCCCTCGCGCACGGTGGGGCCCGGCGTCTTGAATCGCACCAGCTGCACGCCGCCGTCAGTCATGCCGGGTGTGCGCAGCAGGACCTGCTCGAGGATGCCGTCAGCCGGCAGCCCCCAGGCGCGCGCCAGGTCCGGATCCGATCCATCGCGGCGCGTCACCACCTGCATGCCGAAACGCTCCACCCACAGCCCCAGCGCACGGTCCATGTCGGCCACGCTGATCACGACGTAGGCGAAGGCGAGCGGCGGCTGTTCGGTCGTCATTGAGGTCTCCCGGGCCGGTGGCTTGGCGGCCATGGCCGGTGGCATCAACGCGGCAGCGCACAGCGCGACCAGGCAGCGAAGTCCGGCTTTGAGTTTCATCCCGCAAGTATGCCCTGCGCAGCAGGCGGCAAACCGGCGCGCTGGCGGTAAACTCCACGCCATGGATTCGGATTTCTACCGCAAGGCCTTTTTCGTCGCGCTGGCGCTGCTGCTCGGCTTCGCGCTGGTCAGGATACTGGTGCCATTTGCGGGCGCACTGTCCTGGGGCCTGTGCCTGGCGTTCCTGCTGAGTCCGTTGCAACGCTCGCTGACGCGCCGCTTCCGGGGGCGCGCCAACGTGGCGGCGGGCCTGCTGACCGGCCTGACGCCCGTGGTCGTGCTGTTGCCGCTTGCCAGCCTGGGCCTGGTGTTTGCGCAGCAGGTGCGCCTGCTGCTCGATCTGCTGCGCGGCATCGACTTCAGCGGCAGCGCGGTCTGGCTCACGCGGATCGAACAATATCCGCTGGTCGCGCGCGCGCTGTCGCTGCTGCATGCCAACACCGTTGTTAGCACTGCCGACATCCAGGCATGGCTGGTCAACGCCGCGCAATCGGTGCTGCAGTCGCTGGCCGCAACCAGCGGCAACCTGGTGTTAGGTGCCGTGGGCACGCTGGTGGGTTTCATGCTGATGCTGTTCCTGCTGTTTTTCCTGCTGCGCGACGGGCCGGACATGCTGCAGCAGTCGGTGCGCCTGATACCGATCGAAGCGCAGCGCCGCGACAGCCTGCTGCGGCTGATCGGCACTACCACGCGTGCAGTCGTCTTTGGCACCGTCACCACGGCGCTGGTGCAGGGCCTGCTGGTGGGTATTGGCTTTGCGATCCTGGGCCTGCCTTCGCCAGTCGTGTTCGGCGCCCTGGCAGGCGTCTTCGCCCTGCTGCCCGCAGGCGGCACGGCGCTGGTCTGGGTGCCGGCCGCAATCTGGCTGGCCGTAGTCGGGCGCCCGGGCGGGGCCGTGTTCATCGCCGTCTGGGGCTTCGCCGTCTCGCTGATCGACAACGTGATGCGTCCGCTGCTGATCGGCCGGCATGCCGAGGTTTCGACGCTGGCGGTATTTGTGGGCGTGGTTGGCGGGGTTTCGGCATTCGGCGCCGTCGGTCTGATCGTCGGGCCGGTGCTTCTGACCCTGATCGCGGCATTGCTCAAATTTGCGGCTGAATCCCTGCCACATTACCCTTAAGCGCGCTGCTAAGATGCGCGCCCCCCATGGACGTCTCCCCGATCTTAAGCCCGCTTAACGACGCGCAGCGCGAAGCGGTCACCGCCCCTATCGGCCCGGTGCTGGTGCTTGCCGGCGCCGGCAGCGGCAAGACCCGTGTGCTGACACATCGCATTGCCTGGCTGATCGAAGCCGAGAATGCCTCGCCGCACAGCATCCTGGCCGTCACCTTCACCAACAAGGCGGCGGGTGAGATGCGCGCGCGCATCGAAAATCTGTTAGGCATGCCGGGCGGCGCGATGTGGGTCGGCACCTTCCATGGCATCGCGCACCGCCTGCTGCGCCTGCATTGGCGCGAAGCCGGGCTTTCGCAGACCTTCCAGATCCTGGATGGCGAGGACCAGCTGCGCCTGATCCGCAAAATGGTCAAGGCGCAGGAACTCGATGAAACGCGCTGGATTCCCAAGGAAATCCAGTATTTCATCAACAACAACAAGGACGAGGGCTGGCGCCCGAAGCAACTCAAGGACGGCAACGATCCGACCCGCCGCCAGTTGATCCGCCTGTACCAGGACTACGAGGACATCTGCCAGCGCAACGGCGTGGTCGACTTCGCCGAGCTGTTGCTGCGCGCCTTCGAACTGTGGCGCGACCAGCCGGAGGTGCTGCAGCATTACCGCCGGCGTTTCCAGCATGTGCTGGTCGATGAGTTCCAGGACACCAACAACATCCAGTACAACTGGATACGCCTGCTGGTCGGTTCCAGCGGCGCCCCCTTCGTGGTCGGCGATGACGATCAGTCGATCTATCGCTGGCGCGGCGCGCGCGTGGAAAATCTCGCGCAGTTCCAGCGCGATTTTCCGTCCGCCAGGCTGGTGCGCCTGGAGCAGAACTATCGCTCCACATCTAACATCCTGAATGTCGCCAACGCCCTGATCAAAAACAACTCCAGCCGCCTCGGCAAGAATCTCTGGACCAGCGGCGAGCAGGGTGAGCCGATCCGCATCTACGCCGCTTTCAACGAGCGCGACGAGGCGGATTTTGTCGTCAACAAGATTCGCGACTGGGTCAACCAGGGCGGCCTGCGCCGCGACATCGCCATTCTCTACCGCTCGAACGCACAGTCGCGGGTATTTGAAGAAGCTTTCATCTCCGGCCGCATTCCTTACAAGGTCTACGGCGGCCTGCGGTTCTTCGAGCGCGCCGAAATCAAGGATGCACTCGCCTACCTGCGCCTCATTGCTAACAGATCCGATGACGCCTCGTTTGAACGCGTCGTCAACCTGCCGACCCGCGGCATCGGCGCCAAGAGTCTCGACCTGGTGCGCGACCAGGCGCGCGGTGCCGGCAGCTCGCTGTGGGTGGCGGCCGCCGCCTGCATCTCCGCGGACTCGTTAGGTAGCCGCGGCAGCGCCGCGCTGCACGGCTTCCTGCAGCTGATCGAAAAAATCGCGCGTGAAATCGCCACGCTGCCGCTGCACGAAAAAGTCGATCACATGCTGATCGCGTCAGGGCTGCTCGAGCACTACAAGAACGACAAGCATGATCGCGGCGAAACCCGGGTGGAGAACCTGCTGGAACTCGTATCCGCGGCGCGCAGCTTTGAGCCCGAAAATGTCGACGGCGAAGAACTGCCGCCACTCGAATCCTTTCTCGCGCACGCGGTGCTGGAATCCGGCGAAGGACAGGCCGAGGCGGGCGAAGACTGCATTCAGATGATGACGCTGCACACGGCCAAGGGACTCGAGTTCCCGGTGGTGTTCATTTGCGGCATGGAAGATGGCCTGTTTCCGCATCAACGTTCGCTGCACGACCTGGAGAGCATCGAGGAAGAACGGCGCCTTTGTTATGTCGGCACCACGCGCGCCATGAAGCAGCTGTACCTCAGCTTCGCGGAGCAGCGCCGGCTCAACGGCATGGACACCTACGGCCAGGCCTCGCGGTTCATCCAGGAGATGCCGGAGGAACTGCTGGAAGAAGTGCGGCCGAAGATTTCCTACTCGCGACCCATGCGGCCCGATTCCGGTTCGCGCTCCAATTACCCGCGAGCCGCGGCCGGGACGGCGTCAAGTCGGCCGGTCCGGGAAGAGCAGGTTGCGCCAGGACTCAAGCTGGGCGCGCGCGTGCGCCACGGCAGTTTTGGCCACGGAATCGTGCTCAATATCGAAGGCCAGGGCCCCCACGCCCGCATCGAAGTCAATTTCGAGGGCGCGGGCCGCAAGTGGCTGATGCTCGAACGCGCCAAGCTGGAAGCAGTGCGTTAAGCTTCCATCCCGAGGAAAATCGCCCCATGAAAATCGTGATTCTCGGCGCCGGCCAGGTCGGCCGCACCGCGGCTTACCAGCTCGCCCGCGAAGAAGCCAACGAAGTGACCGTCGTCGACACCAACGAGGAATTGTTGCGCGACCTGCAGGACCGGCTCGATATCCGCGGCGTTGCCGGATCGGCAACTTATCCTTCCGTGCTGGAGGCCGCCGGTATTGCCGACGCGGACATCCTGATCGCGCTGACCAATTCCGACGAAGTCAACATGTTAGCTTGCGAGGTCGCGTACACGCTGTTTCGAACCCCGATCAAGATCGCCCGCATCCGCGCGGCTGAATACACCCGGTATCCGAAACTGTTCAGCGCCGAGGCGCTGTCAGTGGACGTCTGGATCAGTCCCGAGCAACTGGTCACCGAATACATCGAACGGCTGATCCGCTACCCGGGCGCGCTGCAGGTTCTCGACTTTGCCGATGGCCGGGTGCGCCTGGTGGGCCTGCGGGCACGCAAGGGCGGCCTGCTGGTCGGTCAGCAGCTGCGCACCCTGAAGAACCACCTCCCCAACTCGGACGCGCGCGTCGTCGCCATCTATCGCGCCGGGCGCGGCGTAAAGCCGGAAGGCGACACGGTTATCCAGGAAGACGATGAAGTGTTCTTCCTGGCGGCGACCGATGACATTCGCAAAGTCATGAGCGAAATACGCAAGGAAGAAAACCCGGTCAAACGCGTTGTCATAGCGGGCGGCGGCAACATTGGTTTCCGCCTGGCACGCGAACTTGAATCGAAGAACCAAGTGAAGATCATCGAGCGCGATGCGAAGCGCGCGCGCTTTATCAGCGAGCGACTGGAAAACACCATCGTGCTGAACGGCGACGCCGCCGACGAGGAACTGCTGCTCGAGGAGAATATCGACTCCTGCGACGTATTCGCCGCGCTGACCAACTCCGAGGAAGCTAACATCCTGTCGGCCATGGTCGCCAAACGCCTCGGGGCGCGCAAGGTCATGGCGCTGATGAACAAGCCCTCGTACGCCGAACTGATCGAAAGCGGCACGATCGACGTCGCGATTTCGCCGCAGACGATCACGATCGGGTCACTGCTGGCCCACGTGCGCCGTGGCGACGTCGTGCGCGTGCACTCGCTGCGCCGTGGCGCCGCCGAAGCGCTCGAAGCGATTGTCCACGGCGATCCCAGCACCTCGAAAGTCATAGGCCGACGGCTCGAGGAAATCCGGCTGCCGGAAGGCACGCGCATCGGCTGCATCGTACGCGGCGATCAGGTGCTGATGGCGCATCACGACACCACGATCGAGGCCGACGATCACGTGATCATCTTCATACCCGACCGGCGTCATGTCGACCAGGTCGAGAAATTGTTCCTGGGCGAAACCTCGCGCTGATTCGATGTTAGCTGTTGCGCATGTCCTGGGTTCGATG
>JAYUGT010000257.1:0-3320 GCA_043738315.1 Gammaproteobacteria bacterium | reverse complement strand
GCCGACGCGAAATCTGGAAATCACCGCGAACATCAGCTGGCTGGACGCGACTTACGACAGCTTTACAACGCCCTACGGCACCTGCAATGCGACCAACGCGGCGCTGGACTCGCGCTGCGTCGGCCGCGCCGGCCTGCCGCGCCTGATCGACGCGAGCGGCAATCGCCTCAACAATGCGCCGGAGGTGGCGGGCTCGCTGTCCCTGCAGTACGACATCGATGTGTCGTCCGGTGGCACGGTGTCATTGTTAGGCCAGGTGTCGCATCGCGACCGCGTGTACTTCCTGCCGGCCAATCCCGCGGCCATGTCGGAGCCCGGGTACTCACTGTTCGATGCGCGCGTTAGCTATACCAGCGCCGGCGGCGCCTGGGAGATCGGCGCCTATGGCAAGAATCTCGCCGACACCGATTACTTCCAGAATCGCGTGCAGTTCACCTCGACCAGCGACGGTCGCAGCGATCCGTTCAACACCGGCAACGTGTTAGGTTACGTGGCGCCGGGGCGGCAGTGGGGCGTCGACTTCACCTATCGGTTCGGGGAGTCGAAGTAGGACAAGCGCTTTCGGCGACGACCGGAGTCGAACGGCCGCCGACGGAGCCGTTTCGTTCGCCGGGCTCAGATCTCGCGCCCGCCCGGCAGGGCGGGTACCCTCGCGCTATTGGGCGCGCAGCGCCGAGACCCTTTTCCCGGAAGCATTGTGTTAGGTAGTCGCTGCGCGCTGTTCCAATAGCGCTCGGCGCTCGAATTCGCCCTGCGAACGAAACGGCTGCGTCGGCGGCCACCCATTCCAGATCGATGCCTTGCCATGCTGCGCTTGTCATAACTCGAACGCAATTTCGCGACACAGTGACATCACTCACGATATGGGAGTGATGCCTGCCGGTACGCTTGAGTCTCCACGTTTGGTACAGACGGAGAGACTTGCAGCGATGAAACACGTCACGGCATGCATTGTGCTTTTTCTGGCTTTATCGATTGGCGCGCCTGTCAAAGCGGCGGCGCCGGAAAAATTCGAGAAAGAGTGCGTCAAGTCGCTGCCGAAGTCGGAGCGCAAACGCCTGCACGGCGAGCACGAGGCTTACTGCCGTTGCGTCACCGAGGCGGGCCAGAGACTGGGCTTTACCCGCAAAGAATTCGCGATCGAGCGTGAACGAATGAGTCGTGACCCCGAGGCTGTTGTGAGCGGCCGCATGCGGCAGATCAGCAACATGTGTCGCGACGGCATGAACCAGACCGCGCGCCAACGTTCCGGATTCTGACGACAGCGCAGCAGTCGCCGGATGCGTCTGCAATCGCGCTGATATGATTCGGGTCTTGGACCCAAGATGCACGTCCTGATCTCCGCCGTCGGCAGTGCCGGCGACGTGCATCCCTTTATTGCAATCGGCCAGGCCCTGCAGCGGCGGGGCCATGAGGTCGAATTGCTTGCGAGCGCCGTCTTCGCCGAGCGCGTTGCCCGCGCCGGTCTGGGGTTTGTCGCGGTCGGTACGCTCGAGGACTATCAACGTGGCGTTGCTAACGCCGAAATTTGGCACCCGCGCCGCGGCTTCGCGGCGATCTGGGGCGAGATCCAGCGCCAGGTGTTGCCGTCCTATCAGCTGATTACCGATCGGCTGCAGCCGGGTAAAACGATTCTGGTGGGCAGCACGCTCGCCGCCGGATCGCGGCTGGCGCAGGAAAAATTGGGGGCCCGCGGCGTCACGATCCATTTGTCACCGATCTGTATCTTCTCGGCCAATGCGCCGGCGCGATGGCCGACCCTGCCGCGCTGGTCCACGCGCCTGCCCGCCGGTGTGTGGCGCCCCTTGCAGCGCGGTATTGAACGGCGCTTTCTCGATGTCATTATCACCCCTGAGTTGAATCGCTCACGTGCACAGCTCGGGCTGCCGCCGGTGCAGCGAATCATGAGCCATTGGCTCAACTCGCCCGATCTGGTGCTGTGCGCATGGCCGGAATGGTTTGCGCCCGTGCAGGACGACTGGCCCGCAAATGCAAGAACCAGCGGTTTTCCGCTGTGGAAACAACCGGGCGAAGCGGCACTCAGTCCCGAGCTGCAGGATTTTCTCGACGCCGGCCCGCCGCCCATCGCATTCACGCCAGGCTCGTTCATGGCGCATGGTGCGGCGTTTTTTGCGCGCGCCATCGCCGCCAGCCAGCGGATCCGGCAACGTGCTTTGTTAGTCACGCCATTCAACGACCAGATTCCGCCGAACCTTCCGGCCGGCGTGCTGCACCAGGCGTACGTGCCCTTCGATCACCTGACGCCGCGCGTAGCGGCACTGGTGCACCACGGCGGCATCGGCACGTCAGCCACCGCGCTGGCGAATGCCGTGCCGCAGCTGATTACGCCATTTGCGCACGATCAGTTCGACAAT
Source organism: Gammaproteobacteria bacterium (assembly GCA_043738315.1). Lineage (GTDB taxonomy): Bacteria > Pseudomonadota > Gammaproteobacteria > Steroidobacterales > Steroidobacteraceae > UBA964. Next base: position 945 of record JAYUGT010000257.1, on the reverse strand, counting down.
GCGAGGCGCATGGAGCGCCTGGGCGTCGGGCGCGAATTGCGACCCGGCGCGTCGCTCGCGGCCTGGAGCCGCGCGCTCGCGGATCTCACCTCGTCCGCGGCAGTTCGCGCTGCCTGCCTGCACCATCAGAATTTGTTAGCCGGACAGGGTAATGCGGCCGAGATCATTGCCGGCCACATCGAATCGATTCAGCTGCGCGACTAGCCCGCAAAAAGCGGGACCGGCGGACCGGGAAAAGTCGCTGTTGGCGGCGCATCGGCGGGCGCGCCCAGCAGCTCCCGCACCGCGCGGATGCCCTGATCGACCGCCGAATGCGCATACGCGTAGGCGCCGGCGTCGCTGTTAGCAATGGCGATGCGCCCGAAGCGCTGGCGCGCGGTTTCGATGGGCAAGGGGCCCACGGGCCAGTACTTGTCCCAGGGGCGCATGTATTCGTAGGCGTAACCGTGCGACCAGCGATTGACGCAGATCGCCTCGATGTCCCGCGCCGGGTCGAAGCAACCACGCCCCAGCGCGCGAGCTAACAGATCGCGAATGGAATATTCCAGGTAGTCGAAATCGAGCCGGCCGATCATCCGGCGCCCGGCAGCGGCCTGGTCGCGCGGCGACTCGCCTGGAAACAGCGGAATCGTCGACAGGTGCAGCAGGATGGGATCCGTTTCCTGGTCCGCGAAGCGGTAGGAGCCCATCGACACCGGAAAATCGAGTGCGGCGCTGTGCCAGAAATGCCCTGGCGCCCGGATTTTCTCTACACCCAGCTTCTTGAAGGCCGACCAGTTGCGCAACAGTACATTGGTGTAGATCAATGGCACTTTCACCTGATCGTTCAATGCCTCGACCTGTGATTTCGGCAAACCCTCGCAAAGATAGGGGATGACCCGGTGCCAGCAAGCTAACACCACGTGCTTCGCGCGCACCGATTCGACGGTGCCGCGTCCTGCGTAC
>JAYUGT010000256.1:0-3350 GCA_043738315.1 Gammaproteobacteria bacterium | reverse complement strand
CATCCGCAGATGTTTGTCGACACCGTCTTTGGCGGCACCGTCGGCGTCGGCGAGGCCTATATCCGCGGCCTGTGGCGCTGTGAAGACCTGACCAATCTGGTGCGTCTGTTCGTCATCAATCGTCAGGTGATGAATGGCATGGACAGCCGCTGGTCGTTGCTATCGCGGCCGATGCAGAAATTCTTTCACTGGCTGAATCGCAACAGCAAGCATGGCAGCGCCCGCAACATCAGCGCGCATTATGACCTCGGCAATAATCTGTATGAGCTGATGCTGGATGAGACCATGGCCTACTCCTGCGGGATTTTTCCGCAGGAAAGCGCGTCGCTGCATGCCGCGCAGCTGACAAAATTCGATGTCATCTGCCGCAAGCTCGATCTCAAACCGGGCGACGAGCTGGTCGAGATCGGCACCGGTTGGGGCGGCCTGGCGATTCACGCCGCCCAGAAATTCGGCGCGCGCGTAACCACGACGACGATTTCGCGCGAACAGTACGAATATGCGCGCGCGACCGTCGCCAGACTGGGACTGCAGGATCGCGTGACCTTGCTGCTCGAGGACTACCGCGACCTCAACGGCAAGTTCGACAAGGCGGTCTCGATCGAAATGATCGAGGCGGTGGGCGCCAGTTATCTGGATACCTATTTGCGCAAATGCGCGTCGCTGCTCAAACCGGCGGGCTCCATGCTGCTGCAGGCAATCACGATCCAGGACCAGTTCTACGATCAGGCGCGGCGCTCGGTCGACTACATCCAGCGTTACATCTTTCCCGGCAGCTTCATCCCCTCGGCGCAGGTGATCAGTGAATCCTTGAGCCGGGTGACCGATTTCAAGCTGTTCCATCTCGAGGACATCGGCCCGCATTACGCCCGCACGCTGCGCGAATGGCGCCGCAATTTCTTCGACAATATCGCGACTGTGCGCAAACTCGGCTATCCCGAGAGCTTCGTGCGCATGTGGGAATACTATCTGTGCTATTGCGAAGGCGGCTATGCAGAGCGGCAGCTGGGCAATGTGCAGATGCTGCTGACCAAGCCTGACTGCCGGCGCAGTCCGATCACCGCCCTCTGTTAGACTCCCCTGCATGACGCAGGGCGCAGACGGTGACTTATCGGATCTGACTGCGCTGGTCGGAACCGAGGTGCTGTCCACCGCGGCCCCGGACCTGGCGCCGTTCGAGTCCGACCACAGGCAGCTGTATCACGGCAAGGCCTGGGCGCTGGCCCGTCCACGCAGCACGGCCGAGGTCGCCAACATCCTGGCCTTTTGCAACACCCGCGGGATCGGCGTGGTGCCGGTCGGCGGCAACACCAGTTACTGCGGCGGCGCGACGCCGGATGAGTCCGGCCGGCAACTGGTGCTGTCGCTGGCGCGCCTGAACCGGATCCGGGCGGTCGACGCGGCTAACAATTCACTCACGGCCGAGGCCGGCTGCATTCTCGCCACGGTGCAGGGCGCAGCCGCCGCCGTTGACCGGTATTTCCCGTTGTCGCTGGGCGCCGAGGGCAGTTGCCAGATCGGCGGCAACCTGAGCACCAACGCCGGCGGCCTCAACGTGTTGCGTTATGGGATGGCGCGCGAGCTGGTGCTGGGCCTCGAAGTCGTGCTCGCCGACGGCCGGGTTCTGGAAACCCTGAGCGGTTTGCGCAAGGACAATACCGGCTACGACCTCAAGTCCCTGTTTGTCGGCGCGGAAGGCACGCTGGGTGTCATCACCGCGGCCAGCCTGAAGTTGTTTCCGGCGCAACATGACAGCGCGACCGCCTTCGTGGCGCTGCGCACGCCAGCCGATGCGGTGGCGCTGTTGTCACGGGTGCGCGACCGTTGTGGCGAAGCGCTCAGTTCCTTTGAACTGATACCCGCCGTCGCGGTCGAGCTGGTGCGCCGTCATCTGCCGGAGTTGGGTGACATCGCCGTTCCCGGCGGCGGCGACTGGCTGGTACTGCTCGAGGTCACGACCGCGCAGGCTAACAGCGGCGTGCGCGAACATTTGCAGGCGACGCTCGCGGACGCGCTGCAAGACGGTCTGTTGCAGGACGCGCTGCTGGCCCAGAACAGCGCGCAACGCGACCGCTTCTGGCGGCTGCGCGAATCGATTCCGGCGGCGCAAGCGCGCGACGGCGCCAGCCTGAAGCACGACATTTCGCTGCCCGTGTCCGCCATTCCCGAATTTATCGAGCGCGGCAGGCAGGTGATGGCGGCGCAGGCTCCCGATGGTTTCCTGGTCGCGTACGGCCATCTCGGCGACGGCAACCTGCATTTCAACATCAACCAGCGCGCGGGCGGCGACCGCGCCGGATTTCTGGCGCGCGAACCGGCGCTGAAACGCGCGGTGCATGACCTGGTACGCGAATTCGGCGGCAGTTTCAGCGCCGAGCATGGCATTGGCCGGCTGAAAGTCGAGGAGCTGGCGCGCTATGCGCCGCCGGTCGAACTGGCCCTGATGAGCGCCATCAAGCAGGCCCTGGATCCTAACGGCATCATGAACCCGGGCAAGGTGCTGCGCCGTGGCTAACCAGCCGCTAAGATTGCGAGCATGCCGCGGCGCCGCCGCGGCACAGTCGCGCGACCCGGAATATCAAACCCATGCCTAACAAACTGGATACCCCCGCAGCTGTCGGCGGCTTGTACGAAGCCTGTGTCGGCGTACCGGACCTGGTGGCGGCTATCGCCTTTTACGAGGCGTTCGGCTGCCGCGTCGGTCCCGTGGGCGACATTGACGCCGCCGCCGCCAGGGCGTTGTACGGCGTCGATTCCGCGCTGCGCTCCGTGCGCCTGTTGCACCAGGCCGCCGACCACGGCGGCGTACGTCTGATGCAATGGGAACGGCCGCTGAACAACGGCCTCGGCCTGGGTGCGAGCCTGCGCTGCGCCGGCTCGCGCTGGGGCGTGCGTGTCACCAGCAGTGTTTTCAACATCGTCAATCATGCGCAACGCGCGCGTGAAGCGGGCGCCGAACTCACCCTGATCGAACCCCTGCTGGCGGTGATCGGCGATGTGACGGGCGCGCAGCTGGCAAGGCCGTTTCGCGACCCGATCGTCGGGGTGCGGGAAATGGTGCTGCTGCTGCCGCATTATCGGCAGGTCTTCTTCGAACGCTTCGGCTATGAGTCGCCCGCCTATGGGCAGATCAATCCGCACTGCCTGTTTCGCACCAGCCAGCACACGCACTACGGCCTCATGATCGCGAACGACGACCCCGGCGTGCTGGACTTCTATGAAAACTTGTTAGGCCTGAAACGCATGCTGGATGAGCAGGTGCCGTATGAGAACGCCACCGGCTCGCGCTCGATATTCGGCCTGACACCGGGCGAAGGCTTCCACATGGTGGATTTCGACGACCCGAGCTC
>JAYUGT010000255.1:0-3353 GCA_043738315.1 Gammaproteobacteria bacterium | reverse complement strand
GGTCCTGCGCGATCGCCAGGTGCCGCAGGCGCCGCGCCGGGTCGTGGGCAAACAGCCGTGGCAGCGCCTGCCGATCTAACAACACGGTCTCGGTCATGCGATCGTGCAGCAGCGCCGCCAGCGCGGCCAGCGCCGCGGCATCCGGCGCCGGATCGGACTCCAGGCGGTATTCGATGCCGGCCTCGATGCGTCGCACCGCCTTCAGACCGCAGACCTGCGCGATGTCGGTGGCTTTGCTCGACCAGGGAGAGATGGTGCCGAACCGCGGCAGCACCAGCACCGCCAGCGCGTCCGGCCGGTTGTTAGCTGGCGGCGCTGCGGCCTGCAGCAATTCCGCCATCTGGCGCAGTGCGCTCGCGGCCAGCGCGCCCGAGGCATCGACAAAATAAACCTGCTGGGTCTCGAGTGAGCGCAGTGCGGGCCAGATCGCGCGCAAACGCGCGAGCAATTTCGCGAGCCGGAAATCCGACAGCGCTGCCCCGCCTCTGAGTTCCAGCATCGAGTCTAGTTCTTGCCCGAATCGCCGGCCGGTGGAGTGAACATCGGCATCGGGAACTGGGATACGTTGCCGCCTTCCAGCGCGGAGATCTTGCTGACACCCTGCTTGCGCACTTCATCGATCCGCAGCACCGAATGCATTGGCAGAAAGCTGCGCTTGACACCCTGGAATTCGTTCTTGATGCGCTCTTCGGCGGGGTCCACGACCACGCTGGAACGCTCGCCAAACACCAGTTCTTCGACCTCGATGAAGCCGAAAAGCGCTCCGTGGCTCACTTTACGGGCGTAAACCTCGTAAACCTTGCCTTGATTCACGAACATAATCTTAAAAATGTGACTGGTTGCCATCGGCGCTCGGGTGGGCATTGCTAACTTGTTCCATATTATAGGCGCGTGGCGCCTTGGAGGGTGCCGAACCGGTACATATGGCGCTTCGATTACGTATTGTCAGCGATCATCGCCGCGTATTGGGTAAGCGCGCGTCCGTCGTCTTTGGCGTCACTGGCGGCAATATCGGCCGGTCAGCGGACAATGACTGGGTTCTCCCCGATCCCTCGCGCTTCGTGTCGGGCCGACATGCCCGCGTCAAATTCCAGGGCGGCCGCTACTTTCTTGAAGATACCAGCACCAACGGCACCTACGTCAACGACTCGGACCAGCCGATGCCTAAGTCGACGCCGCATGAGCTGAAAAACGGCGACATGCTGCGGCTCGGCGAATATCACGTCACCGTAGCGCTCGACCCCGACAACGACTTTGGCGCGGGTCGGGGTGGCGCGATGGTCAACCTGGACAGCACCCTCGAAGAAGGCTCGGGCTATGCCCAGCAAATCGCCGGTTCGCTGGACGTGTCGTTCGATCCCAACAAGTTGTTCGAAACCGGCAATGCAGTCCTCGAAGAGGCACCGAGGGCGTCATCGGCTTACAGTCAATCGGCGTTGCTGGAAGGGTCTGGCGCGAGACGGGCCAACGGTTTGGCGACGCCGGCAGTAACGTCCGGCGACGATTCCAATATCGTGGCCGCCCGCCGGCTGGAGCGCCTGACCCGTGCGGTTCGCGATCGCGAACCGCCGCCGACTGCGGGCAACGCGCGCGCCGGCCTGGAAGAATTCTGCCGCGGTGCCGGCATCGACCCGGCCAATTTGCCGGACGGCAATCCGGGCCCGATGTTGCAGATTGCCGGCCGCCTGCTGCGTGAAGCGCTGATCAGCCTGAAGATTCTCGACGCCAAACAGGCCGATTTCCGTCGGCAGTTCCGCCTGCCGCCGGTCCGCGACAACGAACGGCAGCCCTTCCAGCTGACGGGAACCACCGATGAACTGCTGACCGCGCTGTTTGTAAGCCACAGCAGCCGCCGGATTGATGCCGGCCAATGGCTGCGGGCCTGTTTTGACCAGCAGGCCGCTCACCAGGAAGCCCTCGCCTCGGGCGCCGAAGACGGCTGCGTCGCATTCATGAGCCAGTTGTCGCCGGCTGAGCTTGAAAAACGCTTCGCAACGGCCGCCAAACGCGGTGCTGCGCCGGGCGCCAAACCCAATAACTGGGAGCTCTACACGGAGTACTATCGTAGTGCGAGCGAAGTGCAGCCCGACACCGGGGTGCCCTCCTTGTACGCGGAAACGCTGGCCGCGGCCTATAGCGCTGTTTTCAAGAAACAGCCGGGCTAACAAAAACCCGATTGGCCGGGCGAGTGCAGCCCCGGCAAATGAGTGGCCGCAAGGCGTAATCCTCGTGGGTTTGTGTGATTCACCCCGGCGTCGACCACGCTGTTGTGATAGCGTGTCGCTGGCCTGTTAGTCTTGGTCACGGAGTTCCTTGAATGACGTCAATCTTTGCACGCGGTCGCGGTTAGCGCCGTGCGCCTGCCCGGTCCCTCGTTTGCGCCGACCCATCTGCCTGGTGAAACCTCCCAGGAGTATCGTGAACGGCTGCAGCACCACGAAGACGAACGCCGCCTGAGTCGCGAACGCGAAATGATCGAAATCGCTTCGCCCAGCAACTCGGCCTCCGCCCGCATCCATTACTGGGAGCGCGCCTACCAGCTGAGCATGCCGCGGGTTTCGGGACACCAGATGCTGCGCACCATCGCGGCTAACACCGGGCTGACGCTCGCTGAAGTCGAGAACGAACAACAACTCCGCGCCGCACGGCGCGTGGGCATGCCCGAACCGAAAGTTGGTCTCATTGGCGAAAGTTAATTACCGGCAGCAGAAGCTGCAGCGCGAGCGCAAGCGCAAGGATCGCCAGAGCGAGAAACTTGAGCGTCGCACGCCCAAGACCGATGCGCCTGTCGACACGCCGGCCGATACAACCGGCGACACGGTGGTCATTGCGCCGCCCCCGGTGCAACCCAGGTCATAAGCCTGGCGCGCGGCTCAATGCCAGCCGCACCGCCAGACTGAGGTGTCGGTGAGCTCGCGCCAGCGCAGGCGCCGCACGCGCTTCGACCGCACGGCCTCCAGATCCACCCACTCGATCGCGCCACCCGGCGTCTCGGGTTCGATCACGGCGGTCACCAAAAAATGCTTCTTCTTGCCCAGCGGGACCACGGCCGTCCACTTGCTGAGCAGCAGCTTCTTGGGACTCAGCGCCGCGCGTCGTGGTGCATCCAGGTTCATGGCCAAGATTAAGGCTTTGAGCGACGCGCTGTCAGGCGTTTCGCGCCACCCGCAACGCTATCCGGTCCGCGCCGCTTTGCGCGCCTCGCGACTGCCGATCAGCGGCACCGCTTCAACGACGAAATTCCCGCCTTCGCGCCGACGCGGCGATGGAATCGCGAACGCCGTGGTCTTGTTGTTGCGCCGGATGAATTCGTCCCAGTCGATGCGCCAGCCCTTATCGTCGAACGTCGCCAG
>JAYUGT010000254.1:0-8294 GCA_043738315.1 Gammaproteobacteria bacterium | reverse complement strand
CCTTGCTCAACATCCGCTCCGCGCATGGCGTTTCCCCGGCATCTAACTCTGTTAGCCATACTGTGCACTATCCACAGCCTTTTTCAACAGCCTGCTAGGGCTTGTTGAACGCCGGGTCGGTCAGCGACTCGAGGAACGCGCGCAGCTCGCGCTGCTCACCGGCTGTTAGCTCACGGGCCGGCAATCGCTGATCCCGGCCGCGATGCTGCGCGATCTGCCCATAGTGCCGCAGTACCGCATCCAGGCCGGCAAAGCGGCCGTCATGCATGTAGGGCGCCGTCAGCGCGATGTTGCGCAGTGTCGGCACCTTGAACTTGCCGCCGCCCAGTCCGTTATCCGCCAGCGCCGGCGGACCGGTTGCGCCGGTCGCGTCGCGCCACGGGCCCGCCAGGTTGATGCCGCTGTGGCAGCGGGCGCAGCCAACCTCGGCGGAAAAAAACAGGTCCATGCCGCGGCGCGCCGCCGGCGTCAGGGCCGCGTGCTCGCCGCGATACAGGTAGCGGTCAAATGGCGAACCCGCGAAGATGAGCGTGCGTTCGTAACAGGCGATCGCCTTGATGATGTTAGGCATGGTGACCGGTTGCGCCTCATCCGGAAACGCGGCACGAAACTGCGCACGGTAATCGGACCGCGACTGCAGCAGCGCCGCGACGGCCTGCTCGCGACCGTGCAGGCCCATTTCCAGCGGGTGCTCGTTGAACAGCGGCTCCCGCATCTGCGCTTCCAGCGGCCGCAACTCAGGCTTGATCCAGCCGAGCGACTGGCTGTAGGCGACGTTGACCAGCGACATCGCGCCGCGGTCGGTCAGCTCGCCGGTTGCGCCGGGCGCGCGCGGCCGGCCATCGGTGAAGGCCCTGGCACTCTCATGGCAATCCGCGCAGGCCATGCCTCCGGTTACCGACAATTTCGGCTCCAGGAAAAGCCTTTGACCCAGCGCGCGTTTCGCCTCGCTCATGGGATTGTCCGCGGGCACGAAAGGCTCGGGCATGCCGGGTGGCAACTGCCATTTCCAGGTTTCCGCAGCGAGCGCGACCGCCAACAGCGAGGGCGCGAGCAGCGCCGCGCACGACCACTTCAAGGATTCCGCCCTTGGGCGGTTAATTCCAGCCGGCCGCCGATCCCACGCGACTGAGCGCCGCAGTCTGCTGCGCCAGTTTTTCACGTTCCGTGATCCATGCATCCAGGGAATTGAGCTGCTCAGCGTTGGCATTGCTGCCCGCGCGCTGCGCGCCCGACCAGCTGCGGATCGCGGCTAACAACTTGGCAGCGAGCGCACGATTGCGGCCAAACAGGTCGAGGTAATCGCGCTTGGCGTCATCGACGCGATTGAGGCCGAGGTAGGCATGCCCCCGGTATTCCAGCGCCTCGGGAAAGCCGGCCTTGAGCCGCAGCGCTTCGTCATATGCGCCTAGCGCGCCGCCGTAATCGCCGGTTTGCCGGCGACAGTACCCGACATAATTCCAGCCTTCCGCCAGCTGCGGATTGCCTTCCACGGCGCTTTCGAACTTCTTAAGCGCGCTGACGTAATCCTTTTGGGCTTTCTTTGCATCAGTCCCCGCCTGATCTGCACGTTGCACGAGCTTGACACCCTCGTTGTACAGGCGCAGCGCCGCCGCCACAGGATCCTGGGTTTCCGCCCTGGACATCGCAGGCGCACCAGCCGGCGGACTCGCGGAACCGGTACCCGCACCCCATGCTAACGGCGCCGCAGAAAACGCCAGGGCAATGCACAATGGCTTATTGATGCGCCTGTTCACAGAACCTCCATATCTTTACCACCGCAAGCCGATAATCGTGCGCCGACAATTGACGCTGTGCAAGCGGGACGACAAGATGCGCGCCCATGAGCGAAAACAATAAAAAAACCTGGAGCTGGCAGACCGCGCGCCTGCCCGAACCCGCGCGAGTTGTCCGTTGGGGGCACTTCGGCACCCCGGTGCTGCTGTACCCCACCGCGGGCGGCGACTTCGAAGAGGTCGAGCGTTTCAAGCTGATTCACGTGCTGGGCGATTTAATCAGCCAGGGCCGCATCAAGGTCTACTCGATCGACAGCGTGGCCGGCAAGACCTGGCTCAAGGGCACTGACAGCCCGGAGTATTGTTCCAAGGTCCAGAACCTGTTTGACGCCTATATTTACGAAGAAGTCGTGCCGCTGATCCGCCACGACTGCGCATCACCGGACATCGAGGTCATCGCGACCGGCGCCTCGATCGGCGCTTTCAACGCCGTCGCCAGCATTTGCCGGCATCCGGATGCCTTCAAGCTGGCGATCGCGATGAGCGGCACTTTCGACCTGTCGAAGTACCTCGACGGCAAGATCAATGCAGATTTCTATTACTCATCGCCGCTGCACTACCTGCCGGGGCTCGCCGACGATCATCCGCAGATGGTGAAACTGCGGCAGCGCTTCGTGCTGCTGCCGACCGGCGAAGGCGACTACGAGGACCCGGGCGAGAGCTGGCGGGTCGCCAAGCTGTTAGGCGCACGCGGCGTGCCTAACAGGGTGGACAGCTGGGGAGCCGAGCACCATCACAACTGGAACACCTGGCGCGCGATGCTGCCCAAGTACCTGGGCGAGGTGACCTGAAAAAAAGCCGCGCTGGCAGGGCCGGCGCGGCCTTTGATCGATCAGAAAACCGGGTGCTCAGGCGGCGCGCTTGCGGCGGCGGATGCCAACACCCAGCAGGCCGAGGCCTAACAGAGCCAGCGAAGCCGGTTCCGGAACGCGGGTGATCAGGTCCTGGCGATCGCAGCTCAATCCAGCCGTACATTGCCTGTCGACGGCATTCGACAGAACCAGCAGGCCGTCGGCCATGGCGCCTTCGCCGTTGAGAGCGTTGAGCCAGGCCTGTGCGACCGTGCGCACATCGCCTGCCGTGTTCAGAACGAAAGAACCCGTGGTCAGGTTGCGATCGCGGTCGCCGTAGGAGAGTTCCCAAAGCGCAACCTGAAACGCGGCAGCGTTGATGTCATTCGTCCGGCCGTTCGTCGGGTTCGCGACCTGGTTGTAGAAGCGGCCCCACAACTCGGAAATACGCGCCTGATCATACGGTCCGCCGGCATTGCCGCTGGCCGCGCCGACCAGTGTTGCAGTGTACGGATTCTGGAACGGCGTCAGGTAGACATCCGGCTGCAAGCAGAAGCTCAGGAACGGGGTCCACGCATCTGCGGAACCGGCGACGCGATAATCGAGCGCGAACACGCCAGCGCTCGTGTTGACCGAGCCGCTGCTGTTGAGCGTAAAGCTAACCGAGGAGTAATAGCCGTTGTCCGGGCCGTTAGGAGTGAACACCGTGCCGGCCTGGTTGCTGACTTCATACTGCGAACCGGCAACCAAGGGACCTGCCTGCGACACGCTCGCGAACGCCAGAGCGGCAACTGCAGCAAGGTAGGGAGCCATCTTACGAATCGACATTTCTCACTCTCCGACAATAAAGGGCGCCACATGGCACTGTTGCGGTATCTATATGCAATCGGCGGGCCAGCATTTAAAAGATATTTAAAATCAGCTAGTTAGATGGATTAGGACGCCGTAACCGGCCCTGTGCCTGGTATTTCCCCGGGCGGTTGTAAAGTTTTCCGACACCAGTGCCCTCGGCCTTGGTGCATTGCGCCGGAACCTGAACGGGGCGTTATACAGGATGTGAACTGGCCCCTGTACAAGCCACGTTATGGCACCTGACCAAGGCCTACCCGCCCCGTTTTCGCCGTTTCGGTGTAAAGAAACCCGACAACAGCGCTTCGGCGACTACCTGCAGACAACTTATTTGCGGGCGATGACCATGCAAAAGGGTAGCCAGCATGCCAATCAGCAAACGGGAAGTCATTGTCGTAGGCGCCGGGATCGGCGGGCTTGCGGCCGCACTGGCGCTGCAGCGCGCCGGACAGAAAGTGACCGTGTTCGAGCAGGCCGAAACGCTTGGTGAAGTGGGCGCTGGGCTTTCCATCAGCCCCAACGGCGCGCTGGGATTGCAGTCACTCGGCGTCATGGACGAATTCCGCCGCGTCGCCTATGCGCCGGACTATCAGCTCGTGCGCCATTATCAGAACGGGCGGATTCTGGCGCAGGTGCCGCGCGGCGACCGCCTCGCAGAACAATATGGCGAGCGTTATTACGTCGTGCACCGCGCCGACCTGCACACCTTGCTCGCCAAGGCGGTGCTGGCGAACGATCCGAAGTCAATCAAGACCAATCATCGCTTCGTCGATCTGAACCAGGACGAGCAGGGCGTATCCGTCGGCGTGGCGCCCGGCGAGTGGCACCGCGCGGCCTGCATGATCGGCGCTGACGGCGTGCGCTCGACGCTGTTCGGCGCGGAGGAAGTGAAGTTCACCGGCTATGTCGCGTGGCGCGGACTCGTGCCCATGGAGAAGGTGCCGCGCGAGGCCATGGATCCGCCCTCGCAGGTCTTCATCGGTCCGGGCCATCTGGTCAACCGCTATCCGGTGCGCAACGGCAAGCTGCTGAATTTCGTCGCTTTCGCAGAACGCGCGGGCTGGATGGAGGAAGGCTGGAGTATCCCGGCTGACAAGCGCGAACTCGCCGCGGAATTCAGCGGCTGGCATCCGTATGTGACGGACATCATCGCCAATGCGCCGGAGGAAAAACTTTTCAAGCGGGCGCGGTGCGCGCGCAGCCCGTTGATGCGCTGGGTCAGCGGCAGGACCGCCCTGTTAGGTGACGCGGCACATCCGATCCTGCCCTACCTCGGCCAGGGCGCGGTGCTGGCCATCGAAGACGCCGTCTTGCTGGGCCGCGCCTTCGCGAGCAGCGAGGACATCGCACAGGCCCTGGCGCATTATGAGGGCGCGCGCGTGGGCCGCGCACGCTTTGTGGTGGAACGATCATCCATGCAGGCGCCGCGCTTCCAGAGCGCTGACCCGGATTCGTTTCATCATGACGTGCCGGTCGATGAGGCGCTCGGACTGTTCGACTACAATCCCGCTACAGTGCCGGTCTGAAAGCGCCTAACGAATCAGGCCGCGCAGCAGCAGGTTGGGCAGCCTGGATGCGTCCCAGTCGTTCGATGCGCGCCCCAGCCGCACGATCACCAGCTGCTGCGACGGGATCGCCCAGACCGTGCGGCCACCGCCGCCTTCCATCCAGATGACATCGTCGGCCGCGTAGTCCTCGCCGTGGCGCACGCCCTGGCCGGATCCCTGCTGATACTCGCGCACGCCGGCGCGCGCCTTGCCGGACCAGAGCTGCAGGCCATACAGCGGATTGGCCTGCGAGCCGCGCGCCATTTCGGCCACCCAGCCTTTCGGCAGCACCCGCAGGCCGTCAATGACGCCGTCGTTGGCTAACAACATGCCAACACGAAGGAAGCCGCGGGCCGTGGCGCGCATGCAGCAGTAGACCGCCGGCATGCCGTTCGCGCGATCCATGTAGAACTCCGCCGGACCCGCCGCCAGCGGCGTCCACAGCAGCTTGTCGACCAGGCGCTCGTAATCGTCTTCAAGCGCGCGCTCCAGGATCACGCCCGCCAGCTGCGCATTGGCGTTAGACAGCACGAAACGAAATCCCGGTTCATGGGCCAGGCCGAACGACAGCGCGGTGTGCGTGAAATCGCTGCCCAGCGACAGGCGCGCGTTTTTGCCGAAGTAATTGCGCGTCCCGGCGAACACGCGGTCGACAACACCCGCGCCCGCAGGAGGCGCCACCGCGTTCAACGGAACTTCCTCGAGGCCGCCGACGTTCTGCAGCAATTGTCGCAGCGTGATCGCGCCGCGTGGTTCGCGGGCCCACTCTGTCAGGTACTTGTCGAGCCTGTCGTCCAGGCTCAGCTTGCCATTGAGTACCGCAAAGCCAGTCAGCATCCCTGACAGGGAGCGCGCCATGGCGCGCCCGGAGAACAGCTGATCCGGTTTCATGCCCTGCCAGTAGCGCTCGAGCACCAGTTTTTCGCGATGCGTCACCAGCAACGCGACTGAATTGTTAGCTTCGGCCCAGGCGGCGGCGGCGGCAAGCGCCGCAGGTTCGATCGATGGGGTCGCCGGGTCTTCTGCAACAACCATTGCCGCCGCAGCGCCGCCTATGCGCGCCACGGGCTGGTAGAAACTGTCCGGCCATTCGCCACTGTCCGGCAAAGCCGCGAGACGCCAGCTGCGCTGCAGAAACGGCCAGTCGGCCAGACCGACACCGATGGCGCCCGACACCATCACCAGGGCGAGCACTGTCAGAACTAACAAAAAACGGCGGCGCAGATCGTCGAGGGTCACGTGCGCTCAACCTGCGTAGAGCTGCACGTCAGTGCCAATCAGGTCCGCCAGCGCGCAGGTGGTTTTGAGATCGGGGTGACGCAGCATGATGAAGCCATCGGAAACCAGGGTTGCCTTCCAGTTGCGCCGCCGGGTGCCGGGACGCAGCAGGCTGTCCCAGACGATGGTCGAACCGTATTGTGCGGCGAATTCATCGAGCCCCGCGATGCGCTGAATGATCCCCTGTCCCAGCGCGCGCTTGTAGATCGTGGCGACGTTGTACTTGCGCTCGATCTGCGCATCAAAACGGCCCTGAGTCACGGCGCAGGCCCACTCGCGATAGACGTCGAAATCACAGGCAAAATTCATCTGGTCGACCTGGTGCGCGCCGGGCGGGCGGCCGCCAATCTCGCCAAAAACCACCTCGCCATCGGCCTTGCGATACCACTCCATGTGCGTGAAGCCGGTTTCAAACCCTAACGCGCGAACGACGTCGAATCCCATGCGCACGCCGCCGGCGAGATCGGGCGCGTCCGGATCGCGCAGCGCAATGACCTGCGGGCTGATCCACTCATTGCTGCGCGCGATCAGCGGCCGCGGCCGATACCAGGCAACGTTGTAATAGGCGATGCGGCCATCGATGGTTACGGTGTCGAACGTGAATTCCTCGCCGTCGACAAATTCCTCGACGCTGACCTCGGCAACATGCGTCAGTTTCGCCAGGGCTTCGTCCAGTTCCGCCGCGTTGTTGAGGCGGTAGGTGTCGGCCGAACCCGCCCCCGCAATCGGCTTGACGATGATCGGATAGCCGATGCGCTCCGCTGCCTCGCGGCATTCGTTAGCTGTGCGGCAGGCCGCGTGGCGCGGCGTGCGAATGCCGGCGTCATCGAGCACGCGCTTCATGGCTTCCTTGTCGCGGAACGGAACTGTCTTAGAAACCGACATGCCCGGCACGCCCAGGCCCTCACGCAGCTCCGCCGCCAGCAGCATGCCCGGCTCCCACAGGCATTCGACCCGGTCCAGCGTGTGGCCGCCGAGCCAGCGGCGGATTTCAGGCAGCACCGCGGCCGAATCCCACAGCGACCGCACCTGCAGATAATCGCGCAGGCTGCGTTTTACCAGCGGTGGCAACGCCGCGGCCGGCTGGTCGCCAACGCCATAGACCGTGGCACCCACCTCGGCGAGGCCACGGGTGAATTCCGGCATTTCGGCCGGGTATCCGGGTGAAATCATTAAAACGCGTGACATGATGACTGCATAGCCTACCGGCAATTCGGCGCGTGTAAACTCGGGTCATGGGTTTGCGAATCGCCATGGTCGCCTCGGAAGTCACCCCGTTCGCCAAGACCGGCGGGCTGGCCGACGTCGCGGCGGCGCTCTGCAAGTACCTGCACGGTGCGGGCCATGACGTGCGGCTGTTCATGCCGTTCTACAGCCGCATCGACCGCGCGGCACTGGAAGTCGCCCCGGTCGAGTACCTGCAGCGGCTGCCGCTCGAGTTCGGCGGCCACCGCTACCAGTATTCCGTGCACAGCGCCCGCCTGCCCAATTCCGACGCTCGCGCGTTTCTGATCGACTGCCCCGCGCTCTATGAGCGCGCCGGCATCTACACGGCCGACGTCGATGAACACCTGCGCTTCCTCGCCCTAACAAGAGCGAGCATCGAGTGCTGCCAGCGCATGGGCTGGGCGCCGCAGATATTCCAGTTCAACGATTGGCATACGGCGTTCGGGCCGCTGCTGCTGAAATCCGCGTACGCCTGGGACCGGCTGTTCGCGGCGACGCGCTCGGTGCTGAGCATCCACAACATCGGCTATCAGGGCGTGTTCGGCGCCGCCAGCGCGGGCGACATTGCGTTAGGCGACAAGTCCTATCTGCTGCATCAGGATGACCTAGCCGAGGGCCGCATCAATTCCCTGAAGCACGGCGTGATGTACGCCGATATAGTCGCCACCGTCAGCCCAACCTATGCGCGCGAGATCCTGTCGCCGGAATATGGCATGGGACTGCAGGACGACCTGGCGGTGCGGGCGTCGCAGGGCCAGCTGGTCGGCATTCTGAACGGCGTCGACTATGACGATTGGGATCCGCGC
>JAYUGT010000253.1:0-21584 GCA_043738315.1 Gammaproteobacteria bacterium | reverse complement strand
CTGGAACTTTGCGCCAGCGGCGAGTTCGTGGGCTTTACCGGGCTGGCGGAATTCCTGTCCGCGGACGAGGAGGGTGTCATGGCCTGCGCGGAGCCGCGCGTGGAAATAGGCTGGCGGCTGGCGCGGCGCTACTGGGGGCAGGGACTGGTCACCGAGGCCGCGCGTGCGGCATTGCAATTCGGATTTGAAACGCTGGCTCTCCCGGAAATCATCTCGATCACCGCGGCCATCAACCATCGCTCCATGGCGGTGATGACCCGCCTCGGCATGCAGCGCGATCACAGCGCTGACTTCCTGCATCGCAAGCTGCCTGTTGGCGATCCGCTCCGGCCGCACGTGTACTACCGGCTGGGCGCGGCTCGTTGGCGCACGCTCAGTGCTTGAATAATCCGTCCTGCTCCACGATGAACGCATCGCGCACCAACCCCAGCCCGCGCCGAGATTCAAGGCCTGGAACCAGTGCCAAACACACCGCAATGATCTGGGTGCCGGCCGGAGGCTGTACCCGCTCTGCCACAACGACGGGGGCCAACGCCGCCACCAAGCGGTGCCAGGGTCGTGCGTGCAGCAGTCGGTCATTACAGAAGTTTAACGCGCCCGTCGCCGTGCGCCGACAGTTCCACGGAGTCACTTTTCCCCCGGCATCTGCTAGGCTTTACGCGCCATTCGGGGCAGGTGTGAGGAGAAAAAGACGTGCCGGAAGACAACAAGTTCACGCAGTATTACGAAGTCAAGAAAGGTGATTCGCTGTCGAAGATAGCCGAGCAGTACTACGGCGACAAGATGCTGTATCCACGCATCTTTGAAGCGAACAAGGATATTCTCAAGGACCCTAACAAGATCAAGCCGGGTCAGAAGTTACGTATCCCATAAGGAGTTTTTGCAATGAAGATGATCAGAAAGTCGTTGTTGTTAGCTGCCCTGGCGTCGGTCGCGCTGGTGGTGGGCTGCAGCAGCATGAAAGAACCGGCCACCAAGGCGATTGCCGATGCCGAGGCGACGCTGGCCACGGTGCGCGACGACGCGGCCAAGTACGTGCCAAATGATCTGCAGGGCGTTGACGCCTCCATGGCCGATCTGAAGGCCAAGCTGCAGGCGGGCGACTACAAGGGCATCATGGCGGCCGTGCCTGAACTGACCACGAAGCTGGCGGCGTTGAAGGATGCTGCCGCTGCCAAGAAAGCCGAGATGGAAGCGGCGGTCGAGAAAGCCAAGGGCGAATGGACCGCGCTGGCAGCCGAGCTGCCGGGCATGGTCGGTGCGCTGGAAAGCCGTGTTAGCGCGCTGAGCGCGTCCAAGAAGCTGCCCAAGGGCATGGACGCCGCCAAGCTCGATAGCGCCAAGGCGGGTCTGGCGGCGGCAAAATCCGCCTGGGAAGCCGCGTCTGCTGCGTTCGCGTCCGGCAACGTAATGGATGCCGTTGCCAAGGCGCAGGAAGCCAAGGCCAAGGGTGGCGAGGCCATGTCCGTGCTCGGCATGACCGCTGCCAAATAGTTATTTCGAAGCTGATTTCGCGGTGACGCGGATTTTTTGAGCCCCGCCTGGTGCGGGGCTTTTTTTTGGCTGTCAATCGCTGTGCGTGGCAAACCAGGCTAACACGTAGGAAACCTTGGCGTTGAGCAGGCTCGGGCGCGCCGAGATATCGTGCGATGCCCCGGGCACCCGCACCAGCACGGTATCGATCTGCCGGAGCCGGAGCGCCTGGTAGAACTGCTCGGCTTCGCTGATCGGTGTGCGGTAATCGAGCTCGCCGCTGATCACCATCGTCGGTGTTTTTACGTTACCAACATAGGCGAGCGGCGAGCGTTTCCAGTAGGAGGCCTGCGCTTCCCAGGGCGGCGCTTCGAACCAGTAGCGGTAAAAGAAATTGGTCGCGTCGGCGGTAAGCACGAAGCTGGTCCAGTTGATCACCGGCTTGACGACGACCGCCGCGCGAAAGCGGTCGGTATGTCCGACGATCCAGCTGGTCAGCACGCCGCCGCCACTGCCGCCGGTAACGTACAGTTTTTTCTCGTCGATATAGCCGCGCTTCAGGACTTCATCAACGCCAGTCATCAGGTCGTCGAAATCCTGATTCGGGTAGTTGTGATGAATCTTCTGGCCGAAGGCTTCGCCATACGAGGTGCTGCCGCGCGGGTTCATGAACAGCACGACATTGCCCGCGGCCGCATAGAGATGCGTTTCCGCGGCGAACTGCCCCTGGTAGTTGGTGAACGGGCCGCCGTGAATTTCCAGAATCAGTGGATATTTCCTGGCGGGATCGAAACCCGGCGGCCTGAGGATCCAGCCCTGCAGCGGCAGGCCATCCGCCTTGGAGGCAAACTGGATCTGCTCCAGCGTGCCGAGATCGCGCGCACCCAGGCCATTGGCATTCAGGTTGGTCAGTTGCACGATGTTGTTAGCTGTCGTTCCCGTGCCCAGTTCAGCAGGCGCGGCGGCGCTGCGACGGGTGTACGCGAAGCGTCCGTCGCGGGCAACGCTGAACGAGCCACCGGAATAGGGTCGCGTGACGTCGGTGCCGCCCAGGTCGTCCGCGAGCTGCTGCAGCTTGCCGTCCAGCCCGAGGCGCGCAATGCGCGTCTGGCCGCGATCGTCGTATTGGAAATAGATGGCGCGCGAGTCGGCCGCGAACCGCGGGCCTGCCACGTCACGATCGAGCTGCGCGGTCAGTGAACGCGTAGCGCCCGACTTGAGATCGCGCAGATACAGCTGCGTCACCTGATAGCTCTGGTAACGATCATCGAAGCCGAGCCAGGCGAGATAGCGGCCGTCAGGCGAAACCAGCGGATTGCTGTCGGGTCCGCGCCGGTCGGTGACCGGCTGGAGTTCGCCGCCTGTAGCCGCGACCCGGTACAACTCGCTGTCGTTAGGTTCTAGGTCGGCATCCTTGCGCCGATTGGCGGCAATCAGCACACTGCGCGAATCGGCCGTGAAAACTGGCGGGCCATCATGGTCGAAGTCGCCGTTGGTCAGCTGGCGCGGCGCGCCGCCGCTGGCGGCGATGACGAACAAATGACTGAACGTATCGGGAAGATAGCCTTCACCATCAGCCCGGTAGACCATGCGGTCGATGACCTTCGGTGGCTCGGCCCACTTGACGCCTTCAGGTGCCTTCGGCAATTCCACCTTGAACGCCTTGCGGCTGGCGGGTACTGGCATCGTGAAGGCCAGCAGGCGCCCATCGGGCGACCAGGCCAGGCTGCGCGGCGCTTCGGGCAGACGTGTGATCGCGCCACTGGTGCCGGAATCCAGCCAGTGCACGAACAGCTGCGCACCGGAATCGCCGTCCCGCGCAATCCACGCCACGCGCCGCCCGTCCGGGGACCAGCGCGGCAACGCACCTTCGTTAGCATTGTTAGACAACGGCCGGTGTGTCGAGCCGTCCGTTGCAATAAACCACAGCGTGCCACGCACCCGATCGGTCCGCACATCCATGCCGCGGCGCACGTAGATGATCCAGCGGCCATCCGGCGAGATCTGCGGATCGCTGACCCACTCGAGACTAAAGATGTCCGCGTAAGTGATCGCCGCTTTGCCTTCTGCATGCGCGCCAGCTACAAGAGCAGAACCGCCAATGATTGTTAACGCGGTGAGCAGGACGCAGCCTCGGCGTTGGATAGACATGGACATCGGCATCCCCCGAAAAATCAGATTTTGTTTAATGCAATTTACTGCCGCGCAGCGAGCCGAGATAGGCGGCTACGGCGATGTTGTCCGATTCGTCGAATCTTGCAACAACCGGTCGCATCAGCGCACTGCCCGCTCCGGCCCGCGTGCCATGCTGGTAATCGTACAGCTGGCGCACGATGTAACTCGGCGAGCGGCCGGCGATGCCCGGGGCAGCTCCGAATCCGCGCAGGTTCGCGCCATGACAACCCGCGCAAGGCAAAGAATTGCCCGCGCCCCCCGACTTAACGAGGGTTGCGCCGCGGGCGACGCTGCCCACCGGCACATAGGCGCGGAATTGCGCGCGCGAGTCCCGCAATTCGAACTGTTCGACATCAACCGGCATTTCGATGATGCGTTGGCCGAGGGTTTCTGTTCCGCCGCTCTTCGAAGGCGCATGAAAATTGCCGGCGATGTAGCTCCGCGGCACCGTCCTGCTCTCGACGATGCTGATGTTAGGTTTGAGCTGCAACGCAGAAAAATACGCGGCAGCAGCCTTCACTTCAGTGTCGCTGGCGGCCTTTGCCGCCTCGATCATCAGGACCACCGGCGCTCGCGGCGGTCCTGAAAATTTCCTGGCGCCGCTCTTGAAGTCCGCCATCTGCTGCACGATGTAGGCGGCTGGCAGGCCCGCGAGGCTCGCGTTCTCCGGGCCGCCGGTTCCTTCCGCGCGATGACAGCAGCCGCAGGCCCGCACGTCAGGTTTTCGGCCGCGCGCCACGACCGCCGGCATGACCGGATGGCTGTCCGGATGCCAGTCCGGCGAAAAGAAAAGATCGCGCGCCTGCGCGACTGAAAAAGCGGCGCTGCTGCCCCGGCCGCGCCGCGGTGTGTCGGTGGCGGGCTGCGGCTTGAACTGCGGGTCCCAGGCATAGGCCCAGGCCGGAAAACTTGCAGCACTGACGGCGGCATCAGCGTTGGCCCGCGCAGCGCCAACCGCGAGCAATGCGAGTGCCACAAGAATTGTCAGGATCCTGAACACACAGGCTGAAGTGTCAGGCAAGTTGCCCGCTTCCGTTTCCAGGATAGCCCTTCAGTTCGATGACATTGCCGTCCAGGTCCCGTATGTAAAGCGACGGTCCGTCGCCGGCAGCGCCGAAATTGACCGCCACGGGACCGTTGGCGGTGATCCCGCACCGCTGCAGGTGTTGTTGCAGCGCGTCCTGGTCAAAAGGATCGATGTGCAGGCAGATGTGATCCACGTTGCGGCCGTCGCTGTTAGGCGCAGCGCCGCCCCGCTTCCCAAGCGTACCGTCAATGCTGATCAGATCGATCATCGATGTACCCGCCCGCAGATGAACCAGCCCAAGATCGATGCGTTCCTTGACGACCTCGCACCCGAGCACCTGCCGATAGAAAACAATGCTCTGCGCCAGGTCCCGGACTCGGAATACAACGTGATCCAGCTGCTGGATGGCGAATGGGATCATGCGTTAGCCAGGAGTCAGGTAAACCATTAGTCAAAACTACTACCGAAGCCCTGCGTGGTCGAGCGGATCATCGCGCAGCACGAGTACTGCGGCCTGCCTCACGCCTGCGGCATCAAATTTCTTCCCGGCGTGCCGACACAGTATCGGCACCCCCGTTTTCCCGAGCCGAGGCTGCTTGCAGCCTCCTAATAAGGCCCTGGGGACTCGGGGGTGTCTATGCGCCGCCGCTGACAGGTTCCGCCCGCAAATCGTGTTCATCCGAACCCGTAATGCGAACCCTGACGAATTCTCCGGTCTTGAGCGGCAAGGCCTTGCCGCCCTTCTTCTGCGCAATCCGGATTACCCCGTCGACTTCCGGCGCCTCGGCCGCGCTGCGGCCGACGGCCGCCTTCTCGGCGACTTGGTCGATCAGTACATCGACTTCGCGGCCGATCCTCGCCCGCAGGCGCGCGGCGCTGATGCGTGCTGCGGTTTCCATGAAGCGTG
Source organism: Gammaproteobacteria bacterium (assembly GCA_043738315.1). Taxonomy (GTDB): domain Bacteria; phylum Pseudomonadota; class Gammaproteobacteria; order Steroidobacterales; family Steroidobacteraceae; genus UBA964. The sequence continues at coordinate 16,002 of JAYUGT010000253.1, read as the reverse complement.
CATGGCGTTCTTTCTGCACCTGCGGCGGCACGTGATCCGCGAGCTTGTTAGCTGCCGCGCCTTCGACCGGCGAGTATTCAAAACACCCGACGCGATCGAGTTGCGCCTCCTCCATCCACGCTAACAACTCGGCGAACTCGGCTTCGGTCTCGCCCGGGAAGCCGACGATGAACGTGCTGCGCAGCGTGATGTCGGGGCAGTCCTGGCGCCAGCGCCGGACGCGTTCGAGGCTGTTCACCGCTGCGGCGGGCCGGCGCATGCGCTTGAGCACACTCGGGCTGCCATGCTGGAACGGCACATCGAGGTACGGCAGGATTTTTCCTTCGGCCATCAGCGGCACAACCTTGTCGACGTGCGGATACGGGTAGACGTAATGCATGCGGACCCAGATGCCGAGCTCGCCCAGGCCGCGTGCGAGATCGAGAAAGCGCGTCTGGTAGTCCTGATCGCGCCAGCGGCCGCCCGCGTACCTGATATCGGCGCCGTAGGCGCTGGTGTCCTGTGATATCACCAGCAGTTCCCTGACGCCGGCGCGCGCCAGGCGCTCGCCTTCGCGCAGTACTTCATCGATGCGGCGGCTGACAAGCTTGCCGCGCATGTCGGGGATGATGCAGAAGCTGCACTTGTTGTTGCAGCCCTCGGAAATCTTCAGGTAGGCGTAATGCCGCGGTGTCAGCTTGACGCCCTGCGGCGGCAGCAGATCGAGGAAGGGATCGTGCATCGGCGGCAGGTGTTCGTGCACCGCGCCTAACACGTCGGCGTAGGCATGCGGTCCGGTGACCTTCAACACCCTGGGATGTCGCTCCAGTATCCGCTCGGGCCGCGCGCCCAGGCAGCCGGTGACAATCACCTTGCCATTGCGAGCCAGCGCTTCGCCGATCGCATCCAGCGACTCATCGACGGCCGCGTCGATGAACCCGCAGGTGTTCACCACGACCACATCGGCCGCCTCATAGGTCGGCACGACGGCATAACCCTCAGCCCGCAGCTGGGTCAGGATGCGCTCGGAATCGACCAGCGCCTTGGGGCAGCCGAGACTGACGAAACCGACTTTGGGTGGGGTTTTTGCCATGGGGCGCGCATCTTAGCAGTGCTGCCTGACAACGTAGTCGCGCGACCACTGCGCGGGTAGTGTCCGCGATATGGACCGGGGCGCCGTAGTTCCTTTCCACGGCGGCTGCATCAGGGCGAAATGCAGCCTGACTAATCGGGTCAGGCGGAGCGGGTGCGGATTCAGTGCGAGGATCGGTGGTAATTGTCGGCGCAGGCATCGGCGGCCTGACAGCGACCCTGGCGCTGTTGCGCGCCGGTTTCTCTGTTAGGGTTTGCGAGCAGGCGCCGGCGCTGGGCGAGGTTGGCGCCGGTATTTCCCTCAGCCCCACCGCCGTGCATGGCCTGAATGCGCTGGGTCTGCGCGATACGCTGCAGACCAAGGCCTATCACCCAGAAGATCAATGCGTGCGGCACTACCAGACTGCGCAGCCGATGATCTGGATCAATCGCGGCAAGTCACTGCTGGAAAAATATGGCGAACGTTATTACCTGATCCACCGCGCGGATCTGCACGATGCGCTGGCGGCCGAAGTCCGGGCGCTGGCGCCGGACGCCATCCAGCTCAACAAGAAATGCGTCTCCGTTTCCCAGACAGCTAACAACGCGAGCGTGACCTTCGAGGATGGCACGACCATATCCGCAGACCTGGTGATCGGCGCCGATGGCTCGCGTTCGCTGGTGCGCCAGGCGATCTTCGGCCAGCTGGAAGTATCCTACACGGGCTATATCGCCTGGCGCGGGCTGGTGCCGATGGGCAAGGTACCGCAGGAAATACTGGACCCGCCGTCCGGCATTTTCGTGGGCCCGGGCCATCTGGTGAACCGCTATCCGGTGCGTAACTGGGAACTGCTGAATTTTGTCGCGTTCGCCGAGCGTCCGGAATGGACCGAGGAAGGCTGGTCGATCCGCTCGACGGTCGAAGAATTGTTAGCCGAGTTCCAGGGCTGGCATCCGGCGGTGCTGCGCTTCATGGCGGAGACGCCGCCGCAGAACCTGTTCAAGTGGGGGCTCTTTGACCGCGAGCCGCTCAGGTCCTGGAGCCAGGGGCGCATTTCATTGTTAGGCGACGCCGCGCATCCGGTGCTGCCTTTCCTCGGCCATGGCGCGGTACTGGCGATCGAAGACGCGGTGGTGCTGGCCCGCGCGCTGACCGCATCCGCGACGATCGATGAAGCGCTGCGCCGCTATGAAAAAGCGCGCATGGAACGGGCCGCCTTCGTGGTGCACGAATCCCGCAAGGCCGGCAAGCAGTTCCACGCCAAGGACACGGACAGCTACGCGCAACGCACTAACAACAAGCCGGCGGACGAAGGCCTCGGCCTGTTTTCCTACAACCCGGTCACGCAGCCGGTCTGACTATTTCGCCGGCTCTTTGGCAGGCGCAGCCACTTCGGCAGCCGGCGCGGCTGTTTCTGTCGCAGGCGCCGCCGCCGGGGCGGCTGCCTCGGCCGGCGCGGCCGCGGGCGGGATCGGCGCCACGACCTGGCCTTGCGAGGCCGGGATCGCTTCTGCGGGGCGCTGCGAGCAGCTGCGCAGCACGACAAACAGCGTCATGGCTGCGATCGGCACCAGCAGCCAGGGATAAACGGCGCCCTTGCGCTCGCTGGTGACGCTGCCGAGGGTTGCGAGATCCGCAACACCTAACGCCGCGGCCAGCCCGGGCGGCGCTTCGCTCGCGAGGCCCGCTTTGGCCGCCGCCAGGATGACGCCGACGCTGGCGACATTGAGGCCACCCGGAACGGAACCCCCGAGCTTGCCGATGGCGCCTAACACGAGTGGCGTGGCGATGCTGAGCAGGCTGCCGGCTGAACTGCGGCGCACGCCGGCGAAACTGGCTAACAGGTCGCTGACGGGGCCGGCCTTGTCGCCCAGCAGGTTGCCGAGCAGGCCCTTGCCGAGGTTGATCAGCGTGTCGGATTGCGCGCCGGCGCCGAGTGCGCCGCCCAGGTTGTCGAACAGCGAGCCGTCATACCGGCCGGCCTGGAGCATTTCCAGCAGCTTGCCGGCGCCCGATTCCTGGCTGTAATTCTGTACCAGGCCCGCCAGCACGGCGGGAACCGCGCCGCCAATGACGGCCTTGCGGGTGGCGCTGGGGGTCTCGCCCAGCGAGCTTGCCAGGGCGCCGAGGGCGGATTCAGATACTTGCGATTTCAGGAGTTCAAACAGGTCCATTGGGTATCCAGGCTGAGCAGCGGTAAACCGCGACGGCGAAGGGTACTTCGGCGACCTCAGGGCGGCAACCAAGGCGTGTGTTTAAGGGTATTTCTTGACCCGGGCGGGCCGGGCGACGACCCTACCGCCACTATGTCACCGACTGCAACGACGGCCGTTTTGCCGGACCTCGCCCGGCGCGATGATGCCGCCTATCTGGATTTTGTCGAGGGTTTTCGCGAGTACATCCTTGGCAAGGGCGCCGATTTTGAGGACCGCCTGGACACGCAGGCGCGCGCCGAGGCCGGGCGGCGCGGCCAGGCGTGGACCGACCTCGAGGAGCTGCGCGCCTACCTGCAGCGCTTCCCGCTGACCCGGATGCGCGACCGTCTGGTGCGGACCCAGCAGGAGATGAAATGGCATCGCCTCGCGCGGTCCTACAGTGACCGGCGCATGGAGCTCGAAGCGGAGCTGGCGCGCTGGGACCACCAGGGCCCGGGAAGGCTGCTGCTGGACCCGGCCTTCAAGGTGCCGGCTTACGCCAACGTCGAGTTTCACCTGCAGCCGGGCGGCTACTACCACGACGCGCTGTCGGGATTTCTCTATCACTACGGCACCAAGGTTTTTTTCCGCGGTGGCAATGACCAGGACGAACTGCACGGCGCGCTGGTCGGGCGCGCGCCGCCGCCAGCCGATGGCAAGGTGCGCCGCGTGTTAGATATGGCCTGCTCCGTGGGCCAGAGCTCCACGGCGTTCAAGCGTCGCTTCCCGCAGGCTGAGGTGACCGGCATCGACTATGCCGCGCCGATGCTGCGCGTAGCCCATCGTCGTGCCGCGATGGCCGGGCTCGATGTCACCTTCGCGCAGCGCCTGGTCGAGAAGACCGGATTTCCCGATGCGCACTTCGACATCACCTTCGCCTTCATCGTGTTCCACGAGCTGCCAGTGCGCATCATTCACGAGACAGTGCGTGAAGCGGCGCGTGTCACGCGCCCCGGCGGCCGCTTCATCGTCTATGACTTCACCGAGTCCGCGACCAAGTCGCCGTACCAGCTCTACCATCGCTGGTTCGACGCGCGCCACAACGGCGAACCGTATTCGCAGGACTTCTGCGACTGCAATCTGGACGCCGTGTTAGCTAACAACGGCTTCGTCGTGGATGCCGACGTCGAGGCCCAGCGCTCCGGCGGCGCCGGCTACATGAAGCACTGGTTCGCCACCCGTGCCTGAAATCGCATCGGCGCCCCAGACGCCCGAGGCTGGCACACCGATCGTCGGCCCGGACCCGATCTACCTGCGCGATCCGCTGCTCGATGCAACGGTGCGCATGGTGGTCGAGCTGACGGCCCAGGTGTGGGTGGAGCGCGAGCGCCGTATCGCGCTCGAAGCGCGTTTGACCGAGGCGGGGGTTTTACCCGCAGGCGCGGCCGATCATTGGCAGCCGTCAGCCGAACTCGCAGCGCGAATCAAGCAGGAACGGGATCGCCTGGTCGACGACGTTTTCAAGGAATTACGCCGCATTCCGGCCACGGCAGTCAGCCAGGACTGAGCCTGCAGTCCGGGAATCGCAATCGGTGCTGGCGCGTCCGGCAACATCTCGTGCCGGGTGAACTGGTCGGCGCGCAACACTTCGACTGGACCGAGACGGCAATCCCCGAGCCGGGCGACGGCGAGATCCTGGTACGCACGCTGTGTCTTTCTGCGGGACCCGCGCAACGTGGTTATCTGACGGTCGGCGGCAAGGGCAAATCCGGATTTCTTCCCGGTGTCGGCCTGGGCGACGTCATGCGCGGCCGCGGCGTCGGCGTGGTCGAGCGTTCGCGTCATCCCGATTTCGCGAGCGGTGACATTTTTGTCGGCATGTTAGGTTGGCAGGACTACAGCATCCAGCGGCCGCGCGCCGACGACTTCGTGTTCAGCGGCAAGAAAGTACTCGACGCCGCGAAACCCCTGACCACTGAGCTCGGGATTGTCGGCAACGCGGGCATCACCGCCTGGTTCGGCCTGTTCGACGTTGCGCGGCTGCGCGCCGGCGAGACCGTGCTGATCTCGGCGGCCGCGGGTGGCGTGGGATCGGTCGCAGGGCAGATCGCGCGGCTGCGTGGCGCGACCCGGGTTGTCGGGATTGCGGGCACCGCCGACAAGTGCCGCTGGCTGACCGATGTGTTAGGTTTCGATGCGGCGATCAATTACCGCAGCGACGATGTCGACGCCCGGCTCCGCGAACTGTTCCCGCGCGGCGTCGACATCTTCTTTGACAACGTGGGCGGGCAGATCCTGGACCAGGGTCTGATGCATCTCGCGCCGGGCGCGCGGGTGGTGATCTGCGGCTGGATTTCCACCGATTATTCGGCCGCACAATTGTCCGGCCCCGCCAACTACCGCCAGCTGCTCTACAAGCGCGCCAGCATGCAGGGTTTCGTGGTGTTCGATTACTGGAGCCGCTACCCGGAGGCCGAGCGCGACCTGAAAGCCTGGTACTGCGACGGCCGGCTGCAGAATTGCGAGCAGGTGCTCGACGGCCTGGAACAGATGCCGCTGGCGCTCCAGAATCTGTTCACTGGCGCCAACCGGGGCATCATGAATTGCCGGGTCGCGCCCGACCCCTGATTGCCGCTCACAACCGCGCGTTGCGGCCTGTATAAACCGGAGCCTTCTAACACTGCCCAACGGCGCCGCAACGGGGTATCGTCAGGCCCACATGCTGATGGCTAACGACAACTCCGAGGCAGCCACGCAGAATCCGTGGCGGCTGATCCTGATTGTGGCCCTGCCGTTCTGGATTTACGCGGCCGTGTCGCGCAATCTCGCGCTGCAGATGTGGCAACAGGGTGGCGTGCTCACGGGCGTCGCGCCGTTGGGTGCGCGGCTCGCGCAGCACCTGGTGCTGTTGCTGGTCGCACTGCCGCTCTACCGCGCGCACCTGTACCTGGGGTTCGCGCCCGGCCGGCGCCTGAAGCAGTTGTTGTTAGCTATCGGCGGCGCACTGCTCCTGAGTTTTCTGGCGCGGCCGCTGCTGCTGTTTTTCGCCTGGCTGCCCGAGGGCCTGGACAAGGTGGCGTGGGGTTTTCGCGACTCCGTCATGGGTGATTTCGGGTCCTTCGCCTGGCGCTGGACCGTGGCCAATGTCGAATTCGCCGTGAGTTACGTGTGCAGCCTGGCGCTGATGGCCGGCGCACAGATGTACCGCGAGTTGCGCGCCGAGTCGGCGCGGCGCGAGCGCGCCGAGTCGGCCTGGCGCGATGCGCGACTCGAGGTGCTGCGCGCGCAATTCGATCCGCACTTTCTCTTCAACACGCTCAACATGGTTGCGAATCTCTCTGAACAGAATCCGGGCGAAGTGCGCAATGTCGTCGTGAAGCTGAGCGACCTGCTGCGGCAGTCGCTGATCGACCGGCGGCAGGAGTTTGTCACCGTGTCGCATGAACTCGAGGCGGTCGCCGCCTACATGGACATCCAGCGCGCGCGTTTTGGTGACCGGCTGCGATTCACCGTCAATGCTGCACCAGAGGTTTCATCCTGGCGGTTGCCGTGCTTCATATTGCAGCCGCTGCTCGAAAATGCGGTGCGCCATGGCCTGGGTGGCGACGAAGATTCGGTGGATATCGAGCTCACCATCAAACCTGCGGTGATTGCGCCAGGCAGCAATGGGCTGTCGATTGCGCTGGCAAACACGGTATCGGGACCAGGCGACGGCAAGGTCCAGCTGGGCCTTGGCCTGTCGATGACACGCGAGCGTCTCGCCACGTTGTTAGGATCGGCGGCGACTGTGGTCGCCGGGACCGTCGCCGATGGACGATTCCAGGTGTTGCTGAGGTTTCCGAGCCATGCGCTGGAGGGTAACGAGCCATGAAAGTGCTGATAGTTGATGACGAAGCACCCGCGCGCGAGACCCTGCGGCGATTTTGCGCCGAGCTGGCCGATATCGAAGTCGTCGGCGAGTGCGATCGTGGTGATGAAGCCATTACGCGCATTCGCGAGCTGATGCCGGAACTGGTTTTTCTCGACATCCAGATGCGCCAGGTGTCCGGCATCGAGGTCGCGCGCCAGGTCGGTCCGGCCGCGATGCCGATGACCGTGTTTGTGACCGCCTACGACCGCTACGCTGTCGAAGCGTTCGAACTGAACGCCGTCGATTTTCTGCTGAAGCCTTTCAGCCGTGAACGTTTCCGGGCCACGATCGAGCGGCTGCGTGAGCGGTTGGCCACGCGCGATTCCGGTGCGCTGGCACGCTGGCGCGCGACGCTGGAAACCGCCTTGCGCGACTTTTCGCGCGAGGCGGTCAGGCGCCAGGTTATCGCGGTCGAGCAGAACGGTCGCCACAAGATGCTGCATGTGGGCGAGATTGAGCTGGTGGAAGCGGCCGGCAATTACATTGTCGTGCAAACCCGCGCCAGCGAGCAGTTCATCCTGCGACGCCGCATCCTCGATGCCGAAGAGTGGCTGGATCCGGGCCTGTTTCTGCGCATCCACCGTTCGCGGGTCGTGAATCTGCGTGCGATCCGGGAAATCGTCCCGAGCGGCAACGGCGATTTCGTGCTGACGCTGCAGAGCGGCAAGCAGGTGGAATCCGGGCGCAGTTACCGCCATCACGTCGTAGAGCTGCTGCGCGGTTGGGGCAACGGCGCGCCGGGGACTGCTTAGAATCCAGGGTCTATGGCCCGTCCGCATACGATGTTCGTGCAGAGCCAGCGCATACCTTGGGGCGCCGGCGCCTATCAAACGGTCAGGTCCGGTGTCGCCTGCAAGCGGCTGAGTCGCGACAGCGGCAGCGGCGCCGCCACGGTGCTGCTCGAGTATCCCGCCGGCTGGTCGCAGCCGCAGCCCCAGGTGTTAGGTGTGCTGGAAGAATTCTACGTCCTGCGCGGCCGCCTGCAGATCGGCGATCAGCTGTATGCCGAGCACAGCTATGGCAGATTGCCGGCCGGCCACAGGCGCGAGGGTGCGCACAGCGACAGCGGAGCCATCGTGCTCACGATGTGGGACGCGGACCCGTATCCGTCGGCAAGCGGCACGTCACAATCCGGCGATGACGCGGGCCCGCCAGGTTTTTACTACGACGCGCGCGGCAAGGGACTCGACGGCTGGGGTGTGAACACTCACACGCGCTACCTCGTGGGCACCGGCGTGCAGACGCTGCGCAAGGACGAAAACAGCGGCGAAATCACGATTCTTTACGCCGCACTGCCGTTTCGCTTCATGGAGAAGCGCTGGACCCACGAGCACGCGATGGAAATGTATCTGTTGGCTGGCGAATACTCGATCAACGACGTGGGGGTGCTGCGGCCGGGCGCCTATGCCTGGTGGGATCCAGCGTACCTGCACGGGCCGTATGGATCGCTCACTGGTTTCATGATGCTGGTCCGCTCCTGCGGCGGACCGTTGATCAACGTGATACCCGATGAACGGGTGGCAGTCGATTTCGCCGCGCCTTACCAGCCAGTGTTGCCGCCAGAGCTCGCCTCCTGCGCCGGCGAGTGGGACAGCCAGGCTAACGTGTGACCTGCGACTCGAGGTCCGCAAGGCCTTTGCGATAATGTTTCAGTCCCGCCCAGACGACTAACAGACCAATCGCGCTGACGATCAGCACCGCGATCGACAGGCTGTAGCGCAGCGCGGCCGGGTCCCTGAATACGAAGTCCGTGAGTGCGGCAACGCTGGTCGGCGCGAGAAACTGGCCGGTGCCGCTCGCGATTAGCAGCGACAGCGAAGTCATCTGCCCGCGATATTGGTTCGGCGTGACCAGCATGGTCGCGATGGAAGCCGCGGAGCTGGCGGCGCCCGCGGCGATCAGCGTCGGTATGAAAAAGAGCAGCGCGAGCGTACTGCCCGGCATCAGCGGAGCGAGCGTGTGCAATGGGACGATGACGAGCAGCGACAGCCAGACGATGCGCATTGCGCCATCACGGATGCCGGCCTTGTACCAGCGATCGGCGAGCCAGCCACCAAGATTGACGCCGGTCAGCCCGCAGAACAGCAAAACAACGCCCCACAGCGGTGCGAACGTCTTGCGCGGCATGTTCCAGGTCCGGTCGAACAGCGGCACGATCCAGAAGTGCGAATAGGCGACGAAATTGACGACCACCTTGCCGAGGAACAGCGGCACAAACACGCCCGGGAGCTTGCCCATGTAACGCCACACCTCGCCGATCGAGGGCTTGCTGGACGCAGAAGCTAACAGCTCACGGCGCGGCGGCTCGCGCAGCAACCACATCAGCGGAATCAGCAGCAGGCCGGGCGCTCCGACCAGCAGGAAGGTCTCGCGCCACGGAATCGTCACTCCCAGGGCTTGAAAGGGATCATGGCCGGATTGTTCCAGCCAGTTGATCGCGAGGCCTCCAACCAGGAAGGCGAGGCTGCCGCCCATGGAGACGCCCATGGAATACACGCCGATCGGCTTGCCGACCTGCTCGCGGCGAAAGGAATCCGAAATCAGCGACAGGGCGCAGGGCGTCAGCACGGCTTCGCCCAGGCCCACGCCCATGCGCGCAAAAAACAGTTCCACGGCGGAGTTGGCGAAGGCGCAGGCGGCGGTCATCACGCACCACACCGCGATGCCGAAAATGATCAGGCGGGTGCGCCGCACGCGATCGGCCAGCCAGCCGAAATACAGCCCGAAACTCAGGAAACAGATGGCGAACGCCGGCGAGCCGACCAGGCTCATCTGGAAATCCGTCAGGCCCAGGTCCGTGCGGATCGGCTCGACCAGCAGCGTGAGGATCTGCCGGTCGATGAAACTCAGCACGTAGGCGAGCGTCAGTACCACCACCATGGCCCAGCCGCTGCGATCCGTCGTGCTTGCGTTTTGTGCCTGGGTCACACTATAGATCGTGCCAGAAATTGAACGGACGCAGTGGGGAGAGAGCGATGGTTGACGTATACAACCTCACCGTGGTGCAGGCGCGGGTCCGGCCGGTGGTGCGTGCTAACGGCGTGGTGCGGCGCGATGCGCTGGAGGAGAACGTCGAGCACCTGTGCGACCTCGTGCGCCGGGGAGCTAACACGTTTCGCAGCAAGCTGTTCGTGCTGCCCGAATTCTGCATCCACGGCTTCGAGCTCGGCGTGCCGACCGCCGCCTGGGTCGAGGCCGCGATTACGCTGCCTGGCCCGAAAATCGAGCCATTGCAGCGCACGGCGCGCGACAAGGCTGTCTACATCGCCGGCATGGCCTACGAAAAGATGCCGCAGTTTCCGGGACGGTATTTCAACACCGCGTTCATCATCGATCCGCGCGGTGAGATCGCGCTCAGGTATCGCAAACTCTATTCGATCACCGGCAAGACCACGCCGCTCGATGTCTACAACGAATACTGCCAGCTGTTCGGCGGTCCCGGGTCGCTGTTTCCGGTGCTAGACACGCCGTTAGGCCGCCTCGGCGCGCTGGTCTGTTATGACATCCACTTCCCGGAAGTGGCACGTTGTCTCGCCATGCGCGGCGCCGAAATCCTGCTGCATATCACCAGCGAGGCGCGCGGCCCCGAGCATTACGACGAAGGCGGCGGTGGCTGGACCGCGGTGCGCAAGGCGCGCGCCTGGGAAAATGTCTGTTATCTCGCCATGGCCAACTCCGGGCCTAACATCGATTCGGACCTGCCGCCCATGGTGTGCCATGGCGAATCGCAGATCCTCGATTTCCATGCGCGCACGCTCAATCGCACCACCGGCACCGAGGAGTGCCTGATCACCGCGCCGATCGACATCGAAGCCCTGCGCCGCCGCCGCAGCGGCATGCGCTTCAACTTCCTGACCGAACTCTGCCCGCAGGCACATGCGCCCATTTATGCGGCAACCCAGGCCTGGCCCTTGAATGCTTTCGCTGCGGCGCCGATGCCGGATGTTGCACAGAACGTCGCGCTTCAGGGCAGGGTGTTGGCGGAGATGCGAACCCGTGGGCAGCTGCTGCCACCGGCGGGAGTTTGAGTATGCCAGCCGCCGCCATGCCAATGCTCAGGCCGGGCGATCCGTTCAAGGTCGCCATGCTGCTGTTTCCGAACCTTACGCAGCTCGACCTGACAGGCCCGCACGAGGTGTTCAAGCGTGTGCGCGGTGTTGAAGTCATTACGGTCTGGAAGGACCTGCGGCCGGTCAGGAGCGCGACCGGGCTGACGCTGGTTCCCGACCAGACTATGGCGGAGTGCCGCCAGGCTGATCTGTTGTGCGTGCCGGGCGGCCCCGGACACCTTGATCTGATGAACGACAGCGCGACCCTGGACTGGATTCGTGAAGTCGCCAGCGGCGCCAGGTTCGTCACCTCGGTCTGCACCGGCGCGCTGGTGTTAGGTGCCGCCGGTCTGCTGCGCGGTTACCGCGCGACCACGCACTGGAGCTCCATGGAAGCATTGCCGCTGCTGGAGGCGATCCCGGTCGGCGAGCGCGTGGTCTGGGATCGTAATCGCGTCACCGGGGGCGGCGTCACCGCGGGCATCGATTTCGGCCTGCAGATCATCGCCCGGCTCTGGGGCGACGAGGTCGCGCAGATGGCCCAGTTGACGCTGGAGTACGATCCGTCGCCACCGTTCAACAGCGGCTCGCCGCGCCATGCGCCGACAGAGTTGTTAGCCCGCACGCAGGTTGTGATGAGCGGCTATCGCGAAAGAGTCATGGCGGCCGCCTGGGCTGCCGCCACACGGTTTGCCTGATTTTCCGGCGCCTGCCTAACGCTTCGGTTTGCGGAACTTGAGCAGGAAATTGTCCGCTTCGCCGATCGCCAGGTAGCGCTCGCGATCCTTGTCGCCCTGCATCAGGGTCGGCGGCAAGGTCCAGACGCCGTCGGGCCAGTCCTTGGTGTCGCGTGGATTGGCGTTGATCTCCGATGAGCCAGCAAACTCGAATCCCGCAGCCCGCGCCAATTCGATGGTGTAATCCTCGCGCACGTAGCCGCTGACGGCTTTCGGATCCTGCGGCCGATCGGTCCGGCCGCGATGTTCCTCGATAGCAAAGGTTCCGCCTGGCTTCAGCGCGCGAAACCCTGCGGCAAACACCCCGGCGGCGATGCCGTCGCTCATCCAGTTGTGCAGATTGCGGAATGTCAGCACAAGGTCGGCCGTGCCGGCCGGCGCAATCTCCAAATTGCCGGGACCCAGATGCGTGACCGTGATGGCGCCGATACCCAGCGGTGCGCGTTGCTGATCGACGCGCTTCTGCCAGGCCGCGGCGGCGCGGTCCTCGAATTCGCCGGAGTTGATCGGGTTGGCGACATAGTAACGGCCGCGAGCACGCAGGTATGGCCCCAGGATTTCAGTCCAGTAGCCAACGCCCGGCCACAATTCCACCACGGTCATGTCGGGCTTGAGTCCGAACCAGGTCAATGTCTCCAGCGGCCGGCGTGCCGGATCGCGGGCGATGGCGGCCGCCGTGCGCGCGGGATTCGCGATAATGCGGGCCAGCATGGGATCGGGCCTGCGGATGGCGTCACCCGAGGTCGCGCAGGATGACAACGCCAGCGTGGCGCAAGCTAACAAAATAAATCGGCGCATACTGACCCCCGGCCGGAAAGCGGGCAGCGTAGCACGCTGTTCGCAGGCGCTGCCAGTCCTGTTAGCTGCCGCTGGTCGAGAAGACGACGTTGCCGCGGGTCTCGGGCGCGTGCTTGCTGGCCAGGTTGCTGCGCGACCAGCGCTCGAATTCGGCGGCGCGCAGATCGGGCGGCGCCGTCGACCACTCATTGCGTTTCAGGTAGCGCCAGACGTATTCGGGCATGAAGCCCGCCGCGTCCACTTTTTCGAGGTCGTTGAAGTAGGGCGACTCCATCGCCTTGTTCTGCTGCTTGAGGTTGCGATAGATCTTGGCCGCCTCGCCGCGCGCGAACACTTCCTCGTCGAAAATCGGGATGATCACGCCCGGCACGCGCTGGTAACGCCCGCCATTGCGGCCGATGAAATCCATGCGTGCAAACAGGTAGCCGATCCACAGACCGCTCTCGCGCGTGGTCATCGCATCGCCCCAGTCGATGCTGATGGTCAGTTGACGGGGCGATGCAGGCGTAGCCGGAGCTTTGGGTACACGCGGCGTCGCGTTCGGCGACGGACGCGTGGTCGCGGTTACCGTGGCGCGCGGTTTGGCAGCTCCCGTTGAGCTGGTGGCGGTAAAACCAACGCTCGCGGACAAACTCAGAAACAGGGCGGCGGATGTCAGAAGACGGGTACGCATGGCGATCCTTGATCAGCAATCATGCGATCGCGGGCAGCCCTTGTCTAACGGCGGGCCCTGTACTGTGCAGCCGTTCGCACTTTCCGGCACGGACTCAGCCGGCGAATTCGGCCGCGCCTGACAGGGACTTGTTGATGCCAGTCTGCGCGCTGGCCAGCACCTTGCCGCTGGCAAGATCCACTTTGACGATCTCACCCGAGAAGAAATTGGTCGCGAACACGTGCGTCGCGGTGACCGGCTCCGACATCGATGCCCAGCCGAAACCCGTCAGGGCATAGGTTTGCAACAATTTCCCGCTCAGGTCACAGGCCTCGATCTTGGCGCCGGCGACGACTAACAAACGGCCCGCCTTGTCGAGCGACAGGTCGAAGAAGAAATGCCCGCTGTTATCCGGATAGCCGACGAGATTGGGCAGCTGGCGGTCATTCTCCAGGTCGTAGTGGAAGATGATCGGACCGGATTCCGACGTGTAGGCCACACGCCTGCCGCCGTCTAACAAAACGCTCGCCGTCAGGCCCTGGAAGCCGCCGATACCGCCGTGCGTGCGGGTCGCGTATTCCTTCAGTACCTTGCCGTTGCGCGACAGCGCGAACAGATGTCCGTCACCGAAGCGCTGCGTACCCGGCATGAACGGCAGCGTCGTGTGCAGCGGCACGCGGGACTTGTCGCCGACGAAATTCTCGCCCATCAGCAGCCGCCCGTCTGGCAGGAAATTGACGTGCGCGAAGGATTTCGGCGGCCCCGGGAAATTTGGCAGCCGCTTGCCGCTGCGGGCGAAACGCACGATCTTGTAAGCAAAGGCATCGAAAGCCCACAGCGTGCCGTCCGGCGCAAAACGCGTGCCCTGGACGATATGCGTGGTGTCGTCGAGCAAAATCGTATTCTTGAGCCTTAGATCGCCGTCGTAATGCAGCAACCGGCCCTGGCCGCGGTGATCGTCGCTCTTGTCATTCAGGAGCGTGCAACCGGCGACGACATCGCCACGCTCGAATGGGACTATTTTGTTAGTACTGGACGCTGCGCCCGGCATCCCAGCCGTGCCTAACGTCGCGGCCGATCCCGCCAGCAAACCCAGCGTTTCACGGCGAGTAACGCGGCTCATTTCATCTTGTCCCAGCTGGCCTTGTTGCTCGAGGAGGGTGGCAGGCGGCCGCAGTGCAGACCGGCATCGACCATCAGCACTTCACCGGTGACCACACTTGCGCCTTCCAGGAACCACACCAGTGCTTCGGCGATCTGCTCGGCCGTAGGCACGGTCTTGAGCGGCACCATGTCCGCGGCCATGGTGAGGAAGGTCTGATAGGCCTCGGGCGACATCGTGCCCTGCAGCCAGCGTGTCTGGATGGCGCCCGGCGCCACCGCGTTGATGCGGATCTCGGGACCTAACACCAGCGACAGCGACTGCGTCAGCATGTTGAGCGCCGCCTTGCTCGCCGCGTAGGCCATCGACGAGGCGATGCCGGTGATGCCGCCGATCGAGGAGTTGTTGACGATCGAGCCGCGGCCGGACTTTTTCATGTAAGGCGTGACCGCGCGCACCATCTGGTAGGGGCCGACCACGTTCACTTTGTAGATCGACAGGAAATCCTCGGCCTGCAGGCCATCGAGGTTTTCGTAGGGGTTGGCCTTGGTTTTGGCGGCGTTGTTGATCAGGTAATCGATGCGGCCCCACTTGTCGAAAGCCGCCTTCGCCATGGCAACGCAGCTGCTGTCTTCCGCGACATCGCCTTGAAAGACGATGACGTCAGCGCCCTTCGCTCGACAGCTCGCCGCAGTTTCGTGCGCTTCCTTCTCGCTGCGGGTGTAATTGATGACAACGTTACAGTTGCGTTCCGCGAGCATGATGGCGGCGGCGGCGCCGACGCCGGTGGCGGAACCGGTGATGATGGCGACTTTACGAGTGGTTGTGTTCATAGTGTCTGCATCATACGCCGGGACACAGTCCGCTCTGCGGAATGACAGCCATTTTCAAGCGCGCTGTTAGCGCTCCTTCGCCACCACCCGGAAGCGCACCCGCATCTGGTTCTCGACTGTCAGTGCACCGAGCAGCGCGGTGAACGGCGTCAGGCCCAGGTCCGATTGCAGGACGGTGAGCTCGCCGCTGGCCGAGAGCTCATTCGCCGTGACCTGCAGTTGTACCGGCACCCGCAATCGACGGATCTGGCCCTTGATTACAATGTCCACGCCGACATCAAACCGGCCGTTCTGCAGGTCCTCTGCATCCACAGTGCGCAGCCGTATGTCAGCGAAATGCTCCGCGTCCAGCACCGCGCCCGACACCAGGTTGCGGCGGGTCCCGTCGCGGGCACTCTGTGGCACCTCGGCCTGGAAATCCTCGCCGGCCTGGCGCCGCAGTTCCGGCTCATCGACCGTCAGCGAAGCCACCGGCAGCCGGATGTCGAATCGCGTGCCGGCCAGCGGGTCGGTGCGCATCACCGAGCCTGTTAGGTCATGGCTCGCAACCACATGATTGTGGCCGAGCGCCGCCAGCTTGCCGCCGCGGTACACCAGGATCTGCAACAGCGATCGTTCCGTGTCGATCTGGTAGTTTCGAGTGGCCGCGGCTGGTGTCGCCGGCGCGGTCACGACGGCAGGGGGCTTCGACTCCCGCGGCGGCGGAGAAGTTGCACAGTGACTCAACGACAGCAG
>JAYUGT010000252.1:0-3379 GCA_043738315.1 Gammaproteobacteria bacterium | reverse complement strand
CGATGCGGGGTCGCCCGATGCCGAGTTGCTCGCGACGTTGCTGGATCTGGAGGCTCGCGGCGCCAGGGTGCGGTTGGAAACCGGCGATGTCGCGGATGCCACGCGCATGCGCGAGTTGGCGGCCTCGATACGCGCCGAATTCGGGGTGTTGCATGGCATCCTGCATACGGCCGGCGCCATCCACGATGCGTTGTTGACCGACAAGGATCTGGAGCAGGCCTTGCGGGTGCTGGCGCCGAAAGTGACCGGCACGCAGGTGCTGGTCAGCGCGTTTGGCGACCTGCTGCAGGATTGGTTCGTGGCCTATTCGTCGACCAGTTCGTTTGTCGGCTTGCCGGGCCAGGTCGACTATGCGGCAGCGAACGCTTTTCTGGATTCGTATGCCGCCTGCGAGCGCGACGCGCGCTGGCGCTTCGTCACGATCAATTGGCCGGCCTGGCGCGAGGTGGGCATGGCGGCAGCGGCCGCACACGGCGGCAAGTTACCGCGACTGCCCGCCGGTGCGCCGACACGGCACCCCCTGTTGCATCGTTGCAGTGAACAGAGCGCCAGCATGCGCGAGTACGCAACACTATTCGACGTGGCCGGTTTCTGGATGTTGCAGGAGCATCGGCTGAAGAACGGCGCGGCACTGATTCCTGGATCCGGGTTCATGGAGATCGCAAGGGCCGCCTTTCAGGAGGCCGGCGATCCGCAGCAGGCGATCGAGTTCGAAGCCGTGTCATTCGAGTTCCCGTTCGTCGTGGGCAATCGCCAGGCGCGCCTGTTGCGGGCTGAGCTGGCACTGCGGCCGGACAGCGCCGATTTCAAGCTGCTGAGCGAGCAATTTGGCGAGCAGGTGACGCATGTCACGGGTACGGTCCGGGCACGGCCCTTTTTGGCGGAGCGCCTGGATATCGGCGCGATCCGCGGGCGCTGCATTCAAGGGACACAGTCATTTTCAGACCCCGAGCATCATCCATTCATGGACTTTGGCTCACATTGGGAATCCCTGCGCAAGGTTCGGGTTGGATCGGGCGAGGCCCTGATCGAGCTCGCGCTGGATGCCGCACAGGCCGATGAGCTCGAGGTCTATCGACTGCATCCCGCCTTGTTAGACATGGCGACCGCCGGCGCGCAGGTCATCATCGACAATTACGTGCCGATGGAAGATTTCTACGTGCCAATCGGTTATCGCCGCCTGCATTTCTGCGGACGGCTGCCGGAAAAATGCGTGAGTCATGTCGTGTTGCGCCCGAGCGCGGGTCCGCATCAGCATGACGTCGTCATGTTTGACGTGCGGATTGCGGACCCGCAAGGGTCGGTGTGCCTGATCGCCGAAGGTTTTTCGATGCGCCGCCTGCCGGATCCCACGGCTTTCCGTCGCTCGGCCGAAGTCATTGACGCCACGGAGCCCCCGGCCCTGAAGCGCACGCTGGAACTGGGCGTCGACGTCGCCGATGGTGTTGCGGCGCTGGCCGCCATTTTGCGCAGTGGTGTTCCAGGCCAGGTGCTTGTTAGCCCCTATCAGCCCGACCACCTGCAAGCGGAATTGCTGGCTGCGGCACTGCCCAAGGCCGTGGTGGCGGCGCCGCGCCACGACCCGGACGCAGATCCGGTGATACCCGCGGTGGAGCAAGTGCTCAGTGCATGCCCGATGGTCGACCAGGTCGTGGTCCGCAGTTTTCGGGACAGCAACGAGGAAACGCGACTGGTGGCGTATTTCCTGCCCGACTTTGCCGCGTACACGACGCTCGGTGCCGTGCGAAATTTCGCGCGCCAGAATCTCCCGGCCGATCGCGTCCCGCAGCAGTTCGTTGAAATTGACGCGCTGGAAGTGGGGGCCGACGGCCAGATCGTGCGCACGTCGCAGCGCGATCCGCTGGCCCCGATCGACAAGTACAGTGCACCGCGCACCCCGACTGAAAAACTCCTGGCCCGCATCTGGCAGGACGCGCTGGGAGTCGACCGGGTCGGGCTGGCGGACAATTTCTTCGATCTCGGCGGCCACTCGTTGATTTCCACGCGTGTCATCATCCAGATCCAGAAGCGCCTCGGTGTCAGGCTGGATCAGGCGACCATGGTCTTGAACACGCTCGAGCAGATCGCAAAGGACATCGATACGCGTGCGGGCGTCGCAGGCGCTGCGGCGCCAGCGCCGACATCTGCGACTGGGGGCAAACCGTCTGACAGCCGTCGTGGACTGCTGGCTTCGATCTTTGGGCAGCGCAGTGGTGGAGCGCAATGAACCCGTTGTTCTTTGGTCCGGCCGAGTCGCCCCTGTATGGCGTTCATCAGCCGCCCGAGGGCAAAGCACTCGACGCGGGCCTGGTGCTTTGTTATCCATTTGGCCAGGAATACATGCGCGCGCACCGCGCCTATCGGCAGCTGGCGTTGCTATTGACCAAGCTCGGCTTCCATGTGTTGCGCTTCGATTACCGCGGTACCGGCGACTCCAGTGGCGACCTGGGCGACGTCACCGCGGATGACTGGGTGGTCGACGTGGGCCACGCGGTCCAGGAGCTGCGCGATGTAGCTAACATCCGGCGGGTTGGCGTCCTGGGGTTGCGCCTCGGCGCGCTGGTCGCGGCAGAGGCCTGCAAGGCGCGGGACGACATCGACCGATTGATCGTGTGGGACCCGGTATCGTCGGGTCGCCAGTATGACGCCGAGCTGCTGGCGGAAATCGCCACCGAACCTGCGATTGCGCATGGACCCCAGTCGGGCAACGGCGAGGACTCGCGCGGCAATCTCAGCTACAACGGCTTTATATTGTCTGCGGCGTTTCGCGCGAGCACCAAAAAGTTCGACCTGCTCAGCGCAGTTCCGAGGGCGGTGCCCCGGGTGTTGCTGGCGGTGTCGCACGAGACGCCGGACTTCACCCAATTGCGCAGTGCCTGGAGCAAAGTGCCCGGGTTCCGCTACATCCATGCGCCCGCGCCGCATGACTGGAATTTCGTCGACAATTTTGGCGGAATACTATTGCCGCAAGCGGTAATTCGCGCGATTGTCAGCTGGGTGGAATCGACCGAACGGCCATGAAAGAACGTACATTGAGAATTGGCCGGCCAACGCCACTGATTGGCGTTGTGTCCGAACCCGAGTCCTTCGACCCGGCTCGTCCCGCCGTCATCATTCTCAATTCCGGCATCATGCACCACGTCGGCGCCTGTCGGCTGTCGGTCAGGCTGGCGCGCGTGGTCGCGGACAAGGGCTTGTTGGCAGTGCGGTTCGACTACTCCGGGATCGGCGACAGTGAGCCGCGGCGCGGCAGCGATTCGTTCGACGAAGTCTCGCCGCGCGAATGTGGCGAGGTAATGGATTACCTCGAGAAGACCCGCGGCTGCCGCCGCTTTATCCTCTATGGCCTCTGTTCGGGTGCCGACGCGTCGTATAACAC
>JAYUGT010000251.1:0-3393 GCA_043738315.1 Gammaproteobacteria bacterium | reverse complement strand
GTCGTCATTCCAGGCCGCGCTGCTCGCAAGCTGGGTCGGCAGGGCCATCGCGGACCCATGATAGGTCCGGTACAGCAGGAACTTCTCGATCAGGGCCGGGTCGCCGGCGACGAACCCGGAGCGCAGGCCGGGCAGGTTCGAGCGCTTCGAGAGGCTGTGAAACGCCAGGCAGCGCCTGAATTTCCCGTTGCCCATCAGCTGCGCGGCAGCCAGCAGGCTGGGCGGCGGATGGGAGTCGTCGCGATACAGTTCCGCGTAACACTCATCCGACGCGATGACGAAGTCGTAGCGCTCCGCCAGTTCCAGCGCCTGGCGCAGCCAGGCGCTGCCGAGGGTGGCGCCCGTGGGGTTGCCTGGCGAGCAGATGTAGAGCAACTGGCAACGCCGCCAGGCATCGGCTGGCACGGCTTCCAGGTCCGGTACATAGCGCGTCGCGGCGGTAGTGTTCAGGAAATGCGGCTCGGCGCCTGCTAACAACGCGGCGCCTTCGTAGATCTGGTAAAAGGGATTCGGCATCGCCACCAACGGCGCCTGCGCGCTGCGATCGACCAGCGCCTGGGCAACCGCAAACAGCGCTTCGCGCGTGCCATTGACCGGCAACACCGTTGCGAGCGCGTCGACCGATTCGGCGCGCAATCCGAAGCGACGCTCCAGCCAGCGCGCACAGGAGTGGCGCAAGACCGGCAAGCCGGCCGTGGCCGGATAGCTGCCCAGCTTGTCGAGGTTGTCGCGCAGGCTTTGCAGCACGAATTCGGGCGGCGCGTGCCGTGGCTCGCCGATCGAGAGCGGAATGGCCGACAAACCGGCTGGCGGCGCCGTACCAGCTAACAGTTTTGCCAAGCGCTCAAAAGGGTAGGGCTGGAGTCGACCGAGATCCGGGTTCATGCGGCGCGCCGCTTATCCAGCGTTTCCGTGAGCCGGGCCTGCAGGCACTGGGCGGCGGCTTCGGATAACGGCGCGCCCTGCGTGTCGGTGACGTAAAACACGTCCTCGGCGCGCTCTCCCACGGTCATGATCTTGGCGCCCTGCAACGCCACTTTTTCTGCTAACAAGACCTGGCCGATGTCGCACAGCAGGCCCGGGCGGTCGCCGGCCACAAGTTCCAGCACGCTGCGGCGATTGCGCTCGTCAACGCTGATCGCGATCTGGGTCGGGGTGTTGAACATGCGCATCTGGCGCGAGGCGCGGCGTGTAACCGCGAGCGACTGGTCCGGCGAGCTGACCAGCGCGCGCCGCAAGGCGCGGTCGATGTCGGCGACCCGGTCAGGATGGGTGAGCGGCGCGCCGTCACCTTCGAGGATATGGTAGAGGTCGAGACTGCCGCCGTCGGTGGTCGGTGTGACGCGCGCATCCACGATGGTCAGGCCAAGCTGGTCCAGCACCGCCGTGACCCGCGCGAAACTGCGCAGGCGGTCCGGCGTCAGGGTGGTTACCGCGGTCGTGCCGCGTTCACCATCGCCCTGGACCGCGACCACGGGTTCGTGCTGGCCGCTGTGGCGTGTCGCGATCAGGCGCGTGTGCCAGGCCACCTCTTCGGGCGTATGCCGCAGGAAGTAACTGTCGTCGAGAATGCTCCAGGCGTCACGAATACGCTCGTCGGACATGCCGCCCTGAACTAGCAGGCTGCGCGCGGCGACCTGCGTTTCGTCGCGCAGTTCCTGCGCGTCGATCGGGCTTTCGAGTCCGCGACGCAGCGCGCGCCTGACCCGATTGTAGAATTCTTGGAACAGCGACGCTTTCCAGGAGTTCCAAAGTTTCGGGTTGGTGCCGCGAACGTCGGAGGCGGTCAGCACGTAAAGGTAATCGAGGTGCGACTCATCGCCGACGAAGCGCGCAAAGTCGTTGATTACGGCGGGATCGGAGATGTCCTGCTTCTGCGCCGTGACCGACAGCCTCAGGTGCGCGCGCACCAGCCAGGCGACCAGACGGGCGTCGTAGCGCGACAGGCCCTGCTCGAGGCAGAAGGACTCCGCGTCGACCGCGCCCAGATCCGAATGATCGCCGCCGCGTCCCTTGGCGATGTCGTGGAACAGTGCCGCGAGGTATGCAATTTCCGGGCGCGGCAGTTGCTGCATGATCGCCGACAGCGCCGGCAGCTCATGGTCGTAGCGCGGAATTGCCAGGCGCCGCAGGTTGCTCAGCACGAACAGCGTGTGCGCGTCGACGGTGTAGGCATGGAACAGGTCATATTGCATGCGGCCGACGATGCGGCCAAATGCGGGAATGTAACGGCCTAACACGCCGTAGGTGTTCATGCGGCGCAGCTCGTGCGTGACCCCGGCGGGCGCCCTCAGCAGTTCAATGAAGAGGCGGTGATTGCGCGGGTTCTGCCGGAACTCTTCATCAATGAGCCACAAGCTGCGGCTCAGGGCGCGCATGGTTGAGGCGTGCACGCCTTTCACGTTCGCATTCTGCTGCAGCAGCACGAACAATTCCAGCAGTGCCGACGGCGTGCGCGCGAACACGTCCTCGTTGGCTGTTTCCAGGTAGTCGTCGCGTATCTGGAAGCGCGCATTGAGCGGCAGCGGCGCAACGTTGCTGGCCGGCGTGATCGCCTCGCGGAACAGCTGCAACAGCAGCTCGTTCAGCAGGCTGACGTCCATGACGGTCCGGTAGTAGCGCTGCATGAACTGCTCGACCGCGAGCGTGTAGCTGGCATCCTCGTAGCCGAAGATCTTCGCCACCTTGACCTGGTGATCAAACAGCAGGCGGTCTTCGCGCCGGCCGGTTTCGATGTGCAGCGCAAAGCGCACGCGCCACAGGAATTCCTGCGCGGCTTTCAGGCGCCGCAATTCGGCCGGGGCCAGAAACCCGTTGCCGGCGAGTTCCTCGAAAGTGCCGCAATCGAAATGGCGCTTGGCGACCCAGCCTATGGTCTGAATATCGCGCAGGCCGCCGGGACCGGTCTTGACGTTAGGTTCGAGGTTGTAGGCCGTATCATTCGCCTTGCGATGCCGCTCCTGCTGCTCACGGACCTTGGCAGCGAAGAATTCCTGTATCGGCCAGACTGCTGCCGCGCTCAGCGCAGCCTGCATGGCCGACATCAGCGTACCCGAGCCCGCCACCAGGCGCGATTCCACCAGCGTCGTCATGACGCTGACATCCGCGGCGCACTCACGCCCGCAATCGTCGACCGTACGCACGCTGTGCCCGAGCTCGAGGCCCGTGTCCCACAGGAACGTCACCAGTTTTTCCAGCTGCTCGCGCTCCGCGGCATCCGGCACGGCCGCCACCAGGATCAGCACATCGACATCGGAGCAGGGGTGCAGCTCGCCGCGTCCGTAGCCGCCGACCGCCATCAACGCCCACTGGTCGGCGCGCGCGCCGAGAAAATGCCGCCATACCGTGCCTAACAAGACATCGATCAGCAGCGCGCGCGCCCGCACCAGCGCT
>JAYUGT010000250.1:0-3396 GCA_043738315.1 Gammaproteobacteria bacterium | reverse complement strand
ATCGCATCCGGATCACGCAGCGGCAGGACATCGTCGAAAATGGTGCGTGCTGCCTTTGTGCCATACCGCGCGACCAGGTACTGATAGAACTCGAGATTCAGCAGTTCACGCCCGCCGCCGGAACTCAGGTTGCGGCGATGTGCGGCATACGTGGCAATGTAGTCATGCACGGTCCAGCGCTCCGGAGGGGCCTTCCACAGGACGCCAAACTCGTAGGGCATCTTGTTCCGGGGGTCCGCTATCGCCTCGTCGATCGCGCGGTTCATGCCTGCGACGTGGGCCTTGAGAAGGCGCTGGTATTGCGGCGCGAGGCGCTGGAACATTGCCTGGATTTCGGTGGCCGAGTAGGCCGCCAGCCGGGCCTGCTTGTCCGCCTCGAGCAAGGCCGGTTCGATTTCGGCCATGCGTCCGCGCGCCGCGCGCCGTGCACGATCGAATTCCGTCATCCGGTCCTGGGTGAGCGCGTAGGCACCGCCGAAGTAGAGCGCCTCGGGCGTGTCCGCGAAAACGTGCGGCACGCCACTCTTGTCACGATAGATCGTGACCTTCCAGCTGTCGGCCGCCTGGGCGCTGGCCCAGGTGCAAAACGCCATCACGATCATAGCGAGCGTGCGCTTGTGCTTCATGTGAGGCTTACTCCATGGCCGCTAGGACCGGACCTTGATGTGCACCTGCCGGGCGCGATAGTCGATGATCAGCTGCTCGAGCACGCCGATGACATCCATGCCTAACAAAATGGCCGGCTCCCGGGTCAGCTTCCAGTAGTTGAAGATGTAGACGTCGCCAAAGCTCATGGTGGCGCCGCGGATGATGACGTCATCCATGTAGATGGTCGGCATGCGGACGCGGTCCGCGTACTCGATGTCCAGCGTCACGCCCACCACCTCGGATTTCGGCAGGTCCTCGGGATTGCGTTTCAGGGCCTCGCGCAGTGCGACGTTGCCGAGCGACTGTGGCGACCCGGTATCGATGATCGCGGTCGTCCTGACCTTGCCGATCATGACATCGACCGCCAGCAGATAGCCGCGCAGCACCTTCACTGGCAGCGTGCGGAATCCCTCGCCGGGCGCTTCCCGCCGCGAGCGCTTGATGGTAATCAGGTCGCGCCGGAAGTCGATGACAATGCGCTTGTTATCCAGCCCTTCGTTACCTAACACCCCATCGGCGCCGCCGAACACATCAGCGACCACGGGCAGCATTGCAGGCTTGAGCAGCAGGTCGCCGATTTCCATCTGGTCGATGCGCAACAACGGCACCATCGCGGTACCCGACACGCCGCGCACCCGCACCTGCCGGCCGGTCTGTGCGTCGAGGCCGAGTTTTTCGGCGACCGACGGAATCACGGCCGAGCGGCTGGCGCCGGTGTCGAGCACCAGGCGAAAAGGGCCCTTGCCGTTGAGAAAGACCGGCGCCCAGATGCGGCCGATGCGGTCACGCAGCGTCGGCGCGACGTAGCGCGGTTCGGGCGCGGTGACCAGCACCGTGGTCATGGGCGAGCCCGGGGTCTGGGGCGCGGTGGTGCTCGAGGGTGCCGCGGTCGTCGCCGCGGATGACGTGGGTGACGTGGGTGCTGTGGGCGAGACAGCGGGCGGCGGTGGCGGTGGCGCTGGTGGGCTCGGTGGCTCGTCGGCGGCCAGGGTCACGGCGAACCCGGCCAGCAAGAGCAGGAGCGATGAGCGGGCGAAGGTCAGACGCAGCACGATGATAACAGTAACCAGAGCATGGCCAATTGTGCACCACGGCTGGCAAGGCGGCTACAGCGAGCAGGTCACTGCCAGACGCGAAAATCGCAATGCTTTGCGGCCAACATGAAGTCGCGGTCGGTTGTTAGCATGATGAGATCGTGCCGGGCGCACAGCTGGATCAGCAATGCGTCGATGGTGCCGACCTGCACGCCGGCGCGCCGGCAGCGATTGCGCAGCTCCGCTGCCTCGATGTGGTCCTGTCGATCCGGAGGGATCAACGGCAGGGCCGAGAATTTTTCGATGATCTTGCGGCGCGAGCGCGGACCCGAGAAACCCTGCAGCAACTCCTGCAGGATGAGCCCGGTGGTGACCACCGACTGATTGCCCGCGAGTGCCGCGCGCAGTGCCTGGACTTCAGCGCCCTCCGCGCGCGCATCGCGCCGCAGCGCCAGTGACCAGACGCTGGTGTCGACCAGCAGCGTCACCGGCGGGTGCGCTCCGACTTGTAGTCATAGGAGCGGTCCCACTCGAGCTTGCCCATCAGGTCCAGCAGGTCTTTCTGCCGGCGGCGCGCGATGAATTCTTCCAGCGCGCGCGTGACCGCCGCCTTCTTGGTGCGCTCGCCGCTGACCGCGAGCGCCCGGTCGAGGAGCTTGGGATCCAGGGAGAGATTGGTAGCCACGTGTGAACCTCCACACATCAAACTACACAGAGAAGGCCGGGAAGTCCAGAGCGGTTTTTGGTGCAAATGCGGAGATTTGAACCGTGTCGCGAATCTATTTCGGTTCCGCAACCGAATTGGCAGCCGGTACTCTCGGCTTCACAGCTCCGCTTCGGTAAGCAAGCTCAAGCACCGACTCCAGCCAGGTCAGGCGCTGCTCCGGCGTCTTTTGCAAAAACGCCCAGCGCTGCAGTGCCCGGGCGTCTTCCCAGGATCCCCAGGCTACGGGTATTTCATGCTGCCCGAACTCTTTCATTGTCCGTCTCTGGCCAGGCGGCTTTGAATCAATTCGATATCTGTCAGGTCTTGCGGGCGACCGGCGAGCTTTTTCATTGCGATCAAGTGCGGCAGCGCGGCCAGTCTCACCTGAACCCCTCTAACGTCCACCGGGACAGAATCGGCATACAAGGGTTCAAACGGAATCGGTGACTCGACGAACAGGTCCACAGACGGTCGGCGTTGTGTCGTGTCCCACCTACTGAAAAATGTCATGCTGTGGTTTGCCTGCCATTCGGCACGCTTGCTGGCGTCGGCAAATTGCATCGGATCGACGGGCGCCAAGGGTCGATATCCGCCATCAATCAGCGCTGCGATAACCGACTTGGCATTGTCGACCGACAAATCCATGACGACATCGACGACCGCTGTCAGTCGATCAAATCCGTGCAGCACCACGGCCAGGCCGCCAAAGACCACAAACCGAGCCCTGGCAGCGGTGAGGACGGTCAGAAGCCCAACGAAATCCGTTGGCATGACACATTTTAGGCTATGGGAATTGAAATCAGGCAATCCGCCGTAGCGGCACCAGCCCTGGCACTGGTGCTGGCACGGGCCATGGCCGGATGCGCGACCACGGCCACAGCGCCGTCTGCTGCGGCCGGTGTCCACGATCGCGTCATCACCTTCGATGCCGAGATGGATATCCCGCTCGATTTCATGAGCGGCGACAAGGACGCCGGCAAGGACACCAAGATGCAGGTGGACTTGCCG
>JAYUGT010000249.1:0-8397 GCA_043738315.1 Gammaproteobacteria bacterium | reverse complement strand
TATTGGCCGGCGTGTTGATGAGATCGCGCGCGCGATTCAGTGCGCGCCATTGCTGCCCAACCGCGGCCGCGTCTGCGCTGGCCGGCATGACCAACTGCACTGCGGCCGGCGGCTTGGCGCTGCGATACCTGTCAAAGCGATAGGACCCCAGTCCAAAACCCAGCGCCAGACGGCCGGCCGGTTCAGGACTCAACGCTGTCTGACATGCCCAACGCCCGGCCGGCAATCGATCGGCCAGTGCGGCACCCTGCCAGACGCTCAGCGCTTCAGCGCTTGCCAGGTTTCCGAGGCCAAACACCGCGCCGGCAAGCCTGCCATCTGTTGCCGGCCAGACCTGCAGCCGGTTTCGCTCGGCCCTGAATTGATGTGAATTGATCCACGCCGCGGTGGCGGCATCCTGCCGGGCGATCCAGTCCGCCAGCCCCACTTCCGTTACCAGCCACACGGGCAGATGGGCGCCGGGTTCGTTAGGTGGCAAAAGAGGCGCGTTTTCGGTCACAAGGCATTGTACTGAAAGCACTTATGAAGTTGACAGATAAGCCGGGCCGTGGTGACATTACTTAGCTATGTCTCGCCAGTCCTTTTACCCGGTAGTCGACCTGCGCCATGAGGTGCGCGACTCGCTGCTTCTGGGCCTGGTACTACTGCTCACAAGGCAGGAGCGGGGCGCGCGCACGAAGTTCTGACAAATATTCGGGCGGCAGGTTCTAAAGGTCCCGCTCCGGCTTCAAAGCCGAAGCGGGATTTTTTTTGGGTTTAGCAAACGGGAGTCGAACATGAAGATTTTTGGCAAGAAGGACGTCAATCGCAAGGCGCTCAAAGGCGCGCGGATTTGCGTGCTGGGCTATGGCAGCCAGGGCCGCGCGCACGCGCTGAACCTCAAGGACAGCGGCTATGACGTGGTCGTCGGGGTGCGCAAAGGCGACAGCTGGAAACAGGCCAAACGCGACGGTCTCGCAGTAGATGTGCCCGAAAAAGCGGTTATTGGCGCAACTGTCGTCGCCATGCTGGTTCCCGATTTGATGCAGAAGGCTGTCTACGCATCGATTCTGCCCAATCTCAAGAAGGGCGCCGTGTTGTTGTTCGCGCACGGTTTTAACATCCACTTCAAGCAGATCAAGCCGCGCAAGGATCTGGATGTCGTCCTGATTGCACCCAAGGGCCCGGGCGGTCTCGTGCGCCGGCAATACCAGCAAGGCCGGGGTGTGCCCTGCCTGATCGCTGTGGCGAAAGACGCCAGCGGCGCAGCCTTTGATCGTGCGCTGACCTATGCCGACGGCATCGGTGGCACACGCGGCGGCGTGTTGCTGACCACCTTTGGCGAAGAAACCGAAACCGATCTGTTCGGTGAACAGGCTGTCCTGTGCGGCGGCGCCACCGAACTGGTGGTCCAGGGTTTCGAAACGCTGGTGGAAGCCGGTTATCAGCCGGAAGTCGCCTATTACGAGTGCATGCACGAACTCAAGCTGATCGTTGACCTGCTGCATGAAGGCGGCATCGCGAAGATGCACAAGTTCATCTCCGAGACCGCCAAGTACGGCGATTTTGTCAGCGGCCCGCGGGTCGTCAACAAGTCGAGCCGCAAGGCGATGCGCGAAGTACTGCGCGACATCCAGACCGGCAAGTTTGCCCGCAGCTGGATCAGGGAAAACAACAGCGGCCGCAAGAAATACAACAAGATCCTGAAGACGGACCTCAGTCATCCGATCGAGAAAGTCGGAGCGTCGCTACGCGCCCGCATGCCCTGGCTGGAAGCCGGGAACTAAGACCCGCGAGATCGCAAGTTATGATTTGTTAGCTGGAGTAGCGACATGGCGCCCAATCCCGACCGAGTCCTGATATTCGACACCACCCTGCGCGATGGCGAGCAATCGCCGGGCTGCAGCATGACGCAGCCGGAAAAGCTCCGCGTCGCGCGTGCGCTGGCCGAACTCGGCGTCGACATCATCGAAGCGGGATTTCCGGCGGCATCGCGCGGCGACTGGGAAGCGGTCAACGCCGTCGCGCGTGAAATTCAGGGTGCCACCATCTGCGGACTGGCGCGCTGCAACCGCGAAGACATCACCGCCGCGGCGAGGGCGCTCCAGGATGCCGAGAAACACCGGATCCACGTGTTTCTCGCCACCAGCGCGATTCATCGTGAATACAAGCTCAACATGGCCAAGGATGAAATCATCCGCTCGGCGGTCGAGGGCATCCGGATCGCGCGTGAATTCTGCGACGACGTTGAATTCTCGCCTGAGGACGCATCACGGACCGAACTGGAGTTTCTGGCGCAGGTGGTGGAGTCGGCGATCGAGGCTGGCGCCACCACCATCAACATCCCGGACACCGTCGGTTACACGGTACCGCACGAGTTCTCCGAGCTGTTCCGCTACCTGCGCAAGAACGTCCGCGGCATCGACAAGGTCGTGCTCTCGGTGCACTGCCATGACGACCTCGGCATGGCGGTGGCTAACAGCCTGATGGCGGTGGTCGCCGGCGCGCGCCAGGTCGAATGCACGATAAATGGCATCGGCGAGCGCGCCGGGAATTGCTCGCTCGAAGAAATCGTCATGGCTCTGAAAACCCGCGAGGCCTTCTTCAATGCCACCACCGGTGTCAACAGCACGCGGCTCTACCCGACCTCGCGCCTGGTGTCGAGCATCACCGGGATGCCGATACCTCGCAACAAGGCGGTCATAGGTGAAAACGCGTTCGCGCATGAGGCGGGTATTCACCAGCATGGCATGCTGAAGCATCACAGCACCTATGAAATCATGCGGCCGCAGGACGTGGGCCTGTCACGCTCGAGCCTGGTGTTAGGCAAGCACAGCGGCCGCCACGCCTTCCGTGAGCGGGTCAAGGAGCTGGGGTTTGAACTGGACGAGGCCGAACTCAATCGCGTGTTCGACGAGTTCAAGGCGCTCGCCGACAAGAAGAAGGAACTGTTCGACGGCGATATCGAAGCCCTGGTGCTGCGCTCCGAGGGAACCGCGTCGGGACCCTGGACACTGACCAAGATGAATACCCGTTCCGGCGACGCAGCAGGTGCCAGCGCAACGGTCGTTATGGCGCATAGCGACGGCCGTTCGGTCGAACGCACGGCCACCGGCGACGGCCCGGTCGATGCGGCCTTCAAGGCGATCGAAGCCATCACCGGCATCAACGCGCAGCTGCGCAAGTTTGAACTGCACAGCGTCTCATCGGGCGAGGATGCGCAGGGCGAGGCTGTGGTCTACGTCGATCACAACCAGCGCAGTTACCGCGGCGCGAGTGTCAGCACCGATATCGTCGAGTCCAGCGCGCGTGCGTTTCTCGAGGTCATGAACCGCATCGAGCAATCGCAGCGTTCGCAGAACCGGGTGGAGGTCGAACGATCCGGCATCCGCAAGGTCGCGCAAGCAGCCGTATAAGGGATAGTCCGAATGAACCAACCGACAACGCTGTTTGAAAAAATCTGGTCAGCGCACGAAGTGGTGCCGCAAAGCGCCGAAACACCGGCGATCATCTACGTCGATTTGCACCTGACTCATGAAGTTACATCGCCACAGGCTTTTGCGGAACTGCGCGCGCGCGGCCTGAAAGTGCGTCGCCCCGACAAAATCCTGGCGACCATGGATCACGCCACGCCAACCCGCACCGAACAGGTGTTTGGCGGCATGCCCATCACCATCGACTCGGCGGCCAAACAGATTCGGCAGCTGGAGCAAAACTGCGCTGACTTCGGCGTCGAGTTGTTAGGTCTGCAACACGAGCTGCGCGGCATCGTGCACATCATTGGTCCGGAGCTGGGCGTCACCCAGCCGGGGCGCACGATCGTGTGTGGCGACAGCCACACCTCGACGCATGGTGCGTTCGGCGCGCTTGCCTTTGGCATTGGCTCAACCGAGGTCGGGCATGTGCTCGCGACGCAGTGCCTGCTGCAGACCAAGCCAAAGACTTTCGCGGTGAACGTCAACGGCCGCCTGCCCGCTGGCGTGACCGCCAAGGATCTGATTCTGTCGATCATCGGCAAGGTGGGCGTGTCCGGTGGCAACGGACATGTCATCGAGTACCGCGGAGCCGCAATTCGCGCGCTGTCGATGGATGAGCGCATGACCGTCTGCAACATGACGATTGAGGCCGGCGCCCGCGCCGGCATGATCGCGCCCGACGACACGACCTTTGAGTACCTGGCCAGGACACCACGCGCGCCCAAGGGCGCCGCCTGGGACCAGGCGGTGGCAAGGTGGCGCAAGCTAACAACCGATGATGGCGCGGTATTCGACAAATCGGTCGAGATCGATGCCAGCCAGCTGGAACCGATGATCACCTGGGGCACGAACCCTGGAATGGTGACTCCGATTTCCGGGAACATACCGGACCACCGCGGTGATCCGGTATTCGACGCGGCGATTCGTTACATGGGACTGAAGCCGGGCGAACCGATTCGCAACTCACCGGTGAATGTCGTGTTCGTCGGCAGCTGCACCAATGGCCGGCTGTCTGACTTGCGCAGTGCCGCCAAGGTACTGCGCGGCCACAAGATCGCCAAAGGCGTGACCATGCTGGTCGTGCCAGGCTCGCAAGCCGTCAAGCGCGCCGCCGAAGCGGAAGGCCTGCACAAAATATTCATCGCCGCAGGCGCCGACTGGCGCGAGTCGGGCTGCTCCATGTGCCTCGGCATGAACGGCGATACCGTTGGCAAGGGCGAATATTCCGTCAGCACCAGTAACCGCAACTTCGAGGGCCGCCAGGGTGTGGGCGCGCGCACCTTGTTAGCCAGCCCGGAGACCGCGGCCGCTTCCGCGATCCGCGGGCGGGTCACCGACCCGCGCGACCTGCTGCAGGCCTAGGAATAAATCCATGAACGCTGTCAAAACCATCAAGTCGCGCACCGTGGTCATGCCCGCGACTAACATCGACACCGACCAGATCATTCCCGGTCGATTCTTAACCACCACGGTCAAGACCGGCCTGGGGACGCACCTGTTCGCCGACTGGCGTTACGACGCAGCCGGAAAACCGTTGCCGGACTTCATACTCAATCGTCCCGAGGCTGCCGGCTGTCGCATTCTCGTGGCCGGGCGCAATATCGGTTGCGGGTCATCGCGCGAGCACGCCCCCTGGGCTTTGCAGGACTTCGGTTTTCAGGCGGTTGTCAGCACCGAGATCGCCGATATTTTCCGCAGCAATTCACTCAAGAATGGCCTGCTGCCCATCATCGTGGACGCCGCAACGCACGGCTGGTTGCTGGAAAATCCGGGCGCCGAAGTACTCATCGACCTCGAGAACACCACGCTGCGCCTGCCGGATGGCAGAACCACCAGATTCCCGATTGATGCTTTTCCACGCTACTGCATCCTGAACGGTGTCGACGAACTGGGCTTCCTGGTGTCCAAGGACGCCGCGATCAGCGCCTACGAAAATCGATGAAAGCCCTGATAGCCGTGCTGCCGGGCGACGGCATCGGCCCTGAGGTGGTCGTGCAGGCGCTGCGGGTGTTGCGCGCCATCGCCAGCAGATATGGCCATGAGTTCGAATTGTGCGAAGCGCTCTTTGGCGGCGCGGCCATTGATGCGCGCGGCAGCGGCCTGCCCGATGACACCCTCGCGCTTTGCAGGAATTCCGCCGCTGTTCTGTTAGGCGCGATCGGCGGACCCAAGTGGGGCCCAGCGGCCCCGGTCCGGCCCGAAGCCGCGCTGCTCGGGCTGCGCGCGGCGCTAGGCGTTTACGCCAACCTGCGCCCGATCAAGGTGCACCCCAGCCTGCTCGACGCCACGGTTTTCAAGCCTGAAATCCTGCGCGACGTCGATCTGATATTTGTGCGCGAACTGACCGGTGGCATCTATTTCGGTCGCAAAGGTCGCGATGCGAACGGCGCGTTCGACGAGTGCCGCTACACTGAAGCCGAGATCGTGCGCGCCACGCGGGTCGCGGGTGCGCTCGCGCAGTCGCGGCGCCGCAAGATCGTGCAGATCGACAAGTCCAACGTGCTGGAAACCTCGCGGTTATGGCGCGCCGTCAGCGAGCGCGTGATCCGGGAGGAATTCCCGGGCGTCAGCATCGAACACATCTTTGTCGATGCCGCGGCCATGCACCTGATTCGCAGGCCGCGGGACTTCGATGTACTGCTCACCGAAAACCTGTTCGGCGATGTGCTGACCGATGAAGCCGCCATGCTGGCCGGGTCGCTGGGCTTGCTGCCGTCGGCGTCGCTGGGTGACGGCACGCTGGGTGTTTACGAGCCAATACATGGTTCGGCGCCGGACATCGCCGGACGCGGCATTGCCAATCCTGTCGGCACAATATTGTCCGCAGCGCTGTTGTTGCGGCATTCGTTAGGTCTGGAAGCGGAGGCGCAGGCGATCGAAACGGCCGTGCACCAGGCGATTGCGCGCGGCTCGCGCACCGCCGACTTCGCTGAATCTGGCGCCAAGGTGCTGAACACCTCGCAGATGGGCGATGCCGTGCTCGCTGCGCTAGCTGATTCGATCCAGTCCCGCTGACAGGTCGGCGATCAGGTCGCCGCCATTTTCGATGCCAATCGACAGGCGCAGCAGCCCATCGGTGAGGCCCGCTGCAGCGCGGTCGGCTGGCTCCATCGCCGCATGCGTCATGGTAGCTGGATGCGCTACCAGGCTTTCGACGCCTCCCAGCGACTCCGCCAGCGAAAACAGCTTGAGTCCGTTGACGAACTGCGCGACCGCCTGTGTTCCGCCTTTTAACTCCACGGTAACGATCGCGCCGAAACCTTTCTGCTGCCGCTGGGCGAGCGCATGACCCGGATGGCTCGGCAGACCTGGATAGAACACCTTGCTGACCTTGGGATGTCCGTGCAGGAACCCGGCGATGGCCTGGGCGTTGCGGCCATGTACATCCAGGCGCGCCTGCAGAGTTCGTATGCCCCGCAACGTCAGGAAACTGTCGAACGGCGCGCCGCTGACCCCCAGGCAATTGGCCCACCATCCCAGCTTCTCGGCAGTCTCTGTGTTAGCCGCAACCACGGCGCCGCCGACAACATCGCTGTGGCCGTTGAGGTACTTGGTGGTCGAATGCACGACCAGATCGGCGCCGAGTGTCAGCGGCAATTGCCACGCCGGCGACAGAAAGGTGTTGTCGACTGCGACCACAGCGCCCACAGCGCGGCCGCGCGCCGCCAGGTCGGCGATATCAGTAATCCGCAACAGCGGGTTGCTGGGCGTCTCGATCCATAACAATGCGGGCCTGCCGGCAAGCGCCGCGCTCAGCGCCCGGTCGTCGTCGAAATTCACGAATTGCACGCGCAGTTCCCCGCGCTTGTGCCAGGCCGTAAACAGCCGGAACGTGCCGCCGTAACAGTCATGCGGCGCGACAATCAACGAGCCAACGGGAAACAGGTGCCCAACCAGCGCGATGGCCGACATCCCGGTGGACGTGATAACCGCGCCGCTGCCCTGCTCCAGCGCCGTCAGCGCGTCAGCTAACAAGTCGCGCGTCGGGTTGCCGGAGCGCGTGTAGTCGTACTTGCCCTTCTCGCCAAAAGCGCGAAACGCAAAATTGGAGGTCAGGTGTATGGGCGGTACCACCGCGCCCGTGGCTGGATCGGATTCCAGCCCGGCGCGAACCGCAATCGTGGCGGGATCCAGACGCTCACTCATCGGATCGGCTCCAGGATTCCCGCAAAGACCGGCTTCAATTGTTCATTTTCCTTGAGAAAGGCGTCGTGGCCGTAGACCGAGCTGAGTTCGATCAGTTCGGCGTCAGGCAGCCGCGCAACCATGGCCCGCACGTCCCCCAGGGGAACCAGCTGATCTTCAATTACACCGACCGCGGTGGTCGGCACGAAGATGCGTGCCGTGTCGACCCGATGCAGATCTATCGACTCGGACAGCACCAGATACGCTTCCGGCCTGTGTCGTTTGACGAAATCATCGCCGCGCGAAAAAAGATATTTCTCGACCGCAAATACGTGACGATCACCGTCGTGCTGCGGTGCCGTGGAAAACCGCGCCGCAAATTCCTCGGGGCTGCGATAGGTCGCCATGCCTAACGCACGCGCGAGCTTCAGCCCGCCTTCCGCATCCCCTTGCTGCTGTGCGAAGCGCACGATACCGCGCTGCACGCTGCGCCAGGCTGTAGCCATCGGGTGGCCGCGGTCTGCGGCGCTGATGACACAAAGCTGCGACAGCCGCTCCGGATAGCGCTCGGCGAACGCCAGCCCCACCATGCCGCCGTAGGAGGCGCCAAACAACCCATGCAGCGACTTGATTCCCAGGTGATTCAGCAGCCACAGCAATATCTCGGCCTGGTCGTAACTGGAGATGGCTGGAAACGCCTCCGTTCCAGTCGGCCCGGTGGTATCGCCGCTGCCGCCCAGGTAGTCATACGAGAGGATGCGGCAGCGATCCGATGGCAATGCCAGTCCGGGACCTGCAATGTTCTGCCACCAGCCTG
>JAYUGT010000248.1:0-3403 GCA_043738315.1 Gammaproteobacteria bacterium | reverse complement strand
CTAACACGATAGAAACGAAGCCGCTGCCGCGCAGATTGCTGTCATTGAGCGTGACGATGCGCGCCAGGATACGCTTGAGCCCCGCGGGGCTGGCAAAGGCCAGCAGTCCCTCGATCACGAGGTACAGGCACAGGCCCGCCAACAGGTCCGACCACTGAAATCCCACGCAACCGCCCCGCGACCGCAGCTAGCGCGTGCCGCTGGGCGATTTCAGATACTTGAAGAAATCGCTGTCCGGCGAAATCACCAGCACATCGCCTTCCTTGCCGATCGTCGCCTTGTAGGCCTGCAGGCTGCGATAGAAGGCATAGAACTCGGGATTGCGGTTGTAGGCGCGCGCATAGATGACCGCCGCCGCGGCATCGCCCTCACCCTTGGTGCGCAGGCTGTCGCGCTGCGCGGTCGCCAGGATTTCGATCCGGCGGCGATCCGCCTCGGCGCGTATGCGCAGCGCGTCTTTCTCGCCCTCGCCGCGCTGCTGCTTGGCAAGGCGGTCGAAGCTCTGCTTCATGCTGTCATAGACTCGCGACGCCACATCCTCTGGAAGATCGATGGTCTGCACGCGCACGTCGACCAGCTTGACACCGAGCTGCGACAGCGTGCCGCTGGCGCGCTCGAACATGCTGCCGGTAAACGCGGCCCGCTCGGCGGCGACAATCTGCTCCAGCGTGCGCTGCGCGACGGCGTTCTTGATGCCGTCCTTGACGATGTCGCCGACCCGCGCGCCGGCATCGGATTCACTGATTCCCAGGGCTTGGTAGAACTGCGTGGCGTCGAGAATCTGGTACTTGATGTAGAACGTCACCAGCACGCCGCGGTTCTCGCTGGTGAGGAAATTCTCGCCCTGGTAGTTCAGGGTCAGCACACGTTTGTCAAATTTCTTGACCTCATCGAGGAACGGGACCTTGGCAAACAGGCCCGGCGAATAACCGGTCTGGATGATGTCGCCGAGGCGCACCCGCAGCGCGAGTTGCGTTTCGTTGACAGTAAAGAAGGTTTGCGTGGCCAGCACGAGCACGGCAAAGACCGCGAAAAAAATCTGCGAAATACGGGCGGACATCAGCGCTCTCCCCGCTGGCGAGGCTCAACGCCGGGCGCCGATTCCTCAGGGCCAACGCCATTGCCTGGCGCGACCGGTTGTACGGTCACGGTGCCGCGCCGCTCCATCAGCTTGTCGAGCGGCAGGTAGATCATGTTGCCGCCGGCGCCCGCCTTGGTGTCGATGAAGATTTTCTGCGTCTTGCCTAACACGGCTTCGACCGCCTCGATGTACAGGCGCTGGCGTGTCACCTGCGGCGCGGCCGTATAGGCGGTCGCGAACTGCTCGAACCGCGAGGCCTCGCCCTCGGCGATCGAGACCACCTGCGACTTGTAGGCCTGAGCTTCGAGCAGCTGCCGCTGGGCCTGGCCCTCGGCGACCGGCAGGATGCCACTCGCGTACGCAGCGGCTTCCTTGACCAGGCGCTCGCGGTCGGCCAGCGCCTTGTTAGCATCGCGCTGCGAAGGCGCGACCGCATCGGGCACCTGGATGTCCGTGAGGTTGACCGAAGTGACCGAGATGCCGGCGTTGTACTGGTCGAGCGTACGCTGGATCAGGTCCTGGGTCTTCGCCGTGATCTGCTGGCGGTTGCTGACAAACACCGATTCCAGGCTGCTGCGGCCGACCACTTCGCGAATCGCGCTCTCGCTGACTTCGCGCAGGGTCTCCTCGGAGTCGCGCACCTTGAACAGGAACTTGTACGGATCGCGCAACTGGTATTGCACGCCAAACTGCATCTCGACGAGATTGAGGTCGGCGGTCAGCACCTTGGCGCTGTAGGCAACGCTCTTGACTTCCTTGCTGCGTACCTTGGTGATGCTGTCGACCGGGTACGGGATGCGCCAATGCAGACCCGGACCTGCGACCGCCTGATACTTGCCAAACCGCTGCACCACCGCCTGCTCGCGCGCGTCGACGGTATAGAAACCAAAGGCCAGCCAGATCAATACGAAAGCTAACAGGATGACGCCGGCCGACGGGCCCGCGCTGAACGGCGTGCCGCCGCCGCCCTCACCCCCGGCGCCGCCGCCCTTGTTGCCGCGCAGGATGCTGTCGAGCTTGCGTTGAAAATTCTTGAAGGCTTCGTCAGCGGACTGGCTTTCGCGTTGTGGGCGCTTACCCCAGGGATTGTTCGATCCGCCCGATTGGTTCCATGGCATGAGATTTTAGAGTCCGTTTAATGAGGGATTATTGTAGGTAGCTGACCTAGGCTTCACAAGCTGCAACGGTGATATCCGGCAGCGCCTGCAAGCGCTGCAGTTCGGCATCCGGCAGTTCCACGGTCAATTGCAGGCCACCATCGTCCAGCGACCCCTCGGCGCGCACCGCGCCCTCGGCATAAAGTCGCGCTCGCAACGCCCCGGCGGAGGCTGGCAGGCGCAGCTGGACGCGCCGTACGCGCTGGTTGAGGCGTTCGGCGACCGCCACGGCCAGCAGGTCGAGGCCCTGGTCGCTGGCGGCGGATATCCAGACCCGGGTGACCGTGCCATCCGCGTCCCGGTCGATGGCCGGAGCCAGCTGCAAGCGGTCGATCTTGTTGAAAACCTGCAACTGCGGCAGCTCACCGGCGCCAATTTCCGTCAGAACGGCATTGACCTGGTCGATGCGCTGGTCGCGCCGTGGGTCAGCCGCGTCCACGACATGCAGCAACAGCGTGGCTTCGCGCGCCTCGGTCAGCGTGGATTGGAAAGCCGCGACCAGCTCATGCGGCAGCTCGCGAATGAAACCCACCGTATCAGCGACCACGACCGGGGTGCCGCCCGGCAATCGGATGCGCCGCACCAGCGGATCCAGGGTCGCAAACAGCTGGTCGGCGATATAGGTCTCGCTGCCCGAAAGCGCGCGGAACAGCGTCGACTTGCCGGCGTTCGTGTAGCCGACCAGCGCCAGCGACGGCACCGGGATCGAGGCGCGTTCCTGGCGCCCCGTTTCGCGCTGCTGACGCAGCTTCTGCAAGCGTTTTGTTAGCACGCGAACCCGCGTGGCGAGCAGGCGCCGGTCGGTTTCGAGCTGGGTTTCGCCGGGGCCGCGCAGGCCGATACCGCCCTTTTGCCGCTCGAGGTGGGTCCAGCCGCGAACCAGCCGGGTCGCCAGATGCTTCAATTGCGCGAGTTCCACCTCAAGCTTGCCCTCGTGGCTGCGGGCGCGCTGCGCGAAGATGTCGAGAATGAGGCTGTTGCGGTCCAGCACGCGCCGGCCGATCAGTTCCTCGAGATTGCGTTCCTGGCTGGGGGACAGCGCGTGATCAACCAGCACGACGTCGGCTTCATGCGCCGCGGCGAGGTCGTGGATTTCCTGGGCCTTGCCGCTGCCGATGAACAGGCGCGGGTCGGGCCGGTCGCGCCGCGCGGTGATGGTCGCAAC